>CAYMDS010000028.1:0-13701 GCA_964389405.1 uncultured Gammaproteobacteria bacterium | reverse complement strand
AATTATTTTTACATAGTGTTACAGGGATTGTAACCATGGGAGATAATTTTATCATCAATGAGAGTAAAGAGGTTATAGCAGAGCGTGTACAGAAATTAGCTCGAGGCGAATATACAGAGCTACAGTTAAACCAAGAGTTTGGTTTAGGAAAAAACTATGCCAAGTTTGTAATTGACAATCATACAAAAATACAATTTGATAGCTCAAAGCTAGTTCGTATTAACTATAGACCTTTTGATAACCTTTGGACCTACTTTGATAATAGAGTTATCTGGCGTTGGAGAGAAAATGTTATGCGTCATCTTATTGGACATCAAAATATTTCTTTAGTCATCCCACGCCAGGCTATCACCAACAACTACTCTCATGTACAGGTAAGTAGATTTATAGTAGATGCTAGAGAGCAATATAGTAACAAGGGAATTCCTCTACAAATTCCTCTTTATCTTTATCACGAAGATGGAACTAAGACCTCAAATCTTAGACGCGAAGTAGTTAGTGAGATAGAAAAAAGAATTGGTAAAACCTTACCGGAAGATATTTTTGATTACATTTATGCTGTGCTTCATTCTCAAGCATATCGTGAGAAGTATAAAGAATTCTTGAAGATTGATTTTCCAAGGGTACCCTATCCTAGAGACAAAAACAGCTTCAATGCGCTTGTAGAGTTAGGAGGTAGGCTTAGAAAACTTCATTTGATGGAAGATCCAGATATTGAAAGCCTTATTACAACTTATTCAGTTGTTGGAGAAAATATGGTGGAAAAAGTAGAATATTCGGCTGATAAAGTTTTTATTAATGATTCGCAATACTTCGGTAATGTATCCAAAGAGGCGTGGAATTTCTATGTCGGTGGTTATCAGCCTGCTCAGAAGTGGCTTAAAGATCGAAAAGGAAGGAGATTAACCTATGATGACATCATCTATTATCAGAAAATTGTCAAAGTATTAATTCAAACTGAACAATTAATGATAAAAATCGATGGCATAAATTTTTTCTTATAAGTTTAGTCCAGCTGATTTTGGGTAAGCTTAGGATGATTATGGATTTTGGCCATTTTTACTATTTGACAGTATAAGAGTAGTGTGATATAAACATATATAATCTAACATGCTTAGAGATGCAGGGGGTCTCTCTCTGTATCTTTTTCTGCGTTGATTAGGTATTCTGCTCACAAGATCTTTTCTACCGATGCCAAAACAATCCAGTGTTAAATCGAACAATTCAGTGAACGCGCGCTACATATGGGGACGCGAGTATAAGGCTTTGCCCGAAATTGACCTTCTGGCAGTGCAGAGAGAATCATACCAGTATTTCCAAAAGCATCTGATAGGTGAAACCTTAAATGAAATTTCTCCAATCGATGATTTTACGGGAAAGAATTGGACTCTAACTCTTGGTGACTACCGGATTGGAAAACCAACGAACGATCCTTCTACAGCTTTAATGAAAGGTCTTACTTTTGATGCCCCTCTCTATGTAAAAGCTACTCTTCTTAATAAAAAGACCAATGAAACGCAATCATCAGAAGTATTTCTAGGAGATATCCCCCAAATGACAACTAGGGGGACTTTTATTATTAATGGGATTGAGAGAGCTGTCGTGAATCAGCTCGTTCGCTCCTCAGGCCTCTTCTTCACCGCTTTTCAAGACCCCGGAACCGGAAAAACCCTTTACACAGCAGAAATAAGACCTACACATGGTTCATGGTTGGAATTTTCTACAACCCGGTACAACACAATTACAGTAAAGATTGATAGAAGAAGAAAATTCTTAGTCTCGACATTTCTGAGGGCTATCGGTATCTCCTCCAATGAGCAAATTAAAGAATTATTATCAGTTGTGTCTAATACGGATACAGATTCCTTTATAGAAAACACTCTTACGAAAGACGAAACCAGTACAGAAGCTGAAGCGGTTATTGAGATCTTTAAAAAAATGCATCCTGGTGAGCCGGTTGTTTATGATAAAGTGCGGGAAAACTTTTTGAATCTTTTCTTCAATAATAGACGATACGATTTAGGAGTGGTGGGCAGATATAAGATAAATAAGAGATTAGCAAAAGTGCCGGGCTATACTCCTTCCGAAGAAAGAATCTTAACACGTGAAGATATTATCGGCGCGATTTCTTATATTATGATGCTTGCCCAAGGAAAAGGACTTATCGATGATATCGACAGCCTCGCAAACCGCAGAATCCGAAGCGTAGGAGAGCTGGTAGCCGCGAATGCTTTCAGAGTCGGGGTTTTAAGAATGGAAAGATCGGTAAAAGAGAGAATGAGTCTACTTCAGGCTGATACTCCGGTAAGCGTGGCAAATCTTATAAATGCCCGTCCCATAATGGCTGCAATTAATGAATTTTTTCGGACATCGCAATTATCAACGATACTTGATCAGACAAATCCACTTTCTGAGATTGATAACCTTAATCGTGTTACTGTTATGGGAGCCGGAGGTATTTCAAGAGAACGCGCAGCATTCTCAATACGGGATATTAACAGTTCCCAATATGGAAGGATTTGTCCTATTAGAAGTCCTGAAGGACCAAATATCGGTTTAGTAACATACTTTTCTTTATATTCCAGGGTTAATCAGTTTGGATTCATAGAAACACCATATAGAAAGGTAGTCAAAGAAAAGCAAGGAAATAAATTAATCCTACGCGTGACAGATGAAATAAAGTATATGGCAGCAGATGATGAAAGAGAATACTATATCACTCATGTCGGTATTAACATTTCAGAAAATGGAGAAATACTCGATCAATGGGTTCCTGCGCGTTATAACGGTGAATTTTTGGAAATTGAGAAAGAACAGATTGAGTATATTGACGTTACGCCTCGTCAGGTGGTAGGCGCCAGTGCGTCATTGATACCTTATGTCGCCCATGATGAAGCTAACAGAGCCCTCATGGGAACTCATATGCAATGTCAGGCAGTTCCTCTTATAAGGCCGGAAGCTCCGGTTATAGGGACTGGTATGGAATCTGAGATATCTGAGGTGATGGGGAGAGTCGTTAAGGCTCCATTTGATGGGAAAGTAGCTCAAGTAGACGCAACAAAAGTAGTTCTAGAAGGACAGAAAGGACAGAAAGAAACTTTTTATATAGAATCTTTTAAGAGAACATCAAACGCTACATCGTATACACAACGTGCTGTGGTGGTTCCTGGACAAAGGATAAAAAAAGACGATATTTTAATCGACGGTCCTGCTTCTGAAAACGGAGAGCTTGCTTTAGGACGGAATCTTTTGATCGCTTTCACTTCCTTATATGGTCTTGGATATGAAGATGCTATTGTTATTTCAGAAAAGCTCGTTCGTGAAGATGTATTATCCTCAATTCATATCGAAAAATATGAAGCGTCAGTGGTCGAAACCAAATTAGGCCCAGAAGAAACTACGTGTGATATTCCAAATGTGGCTGAAGATGATCTTAGTAATCTTGATCCTGAAGGGATCATAACAATAGGATCTGAGGTGGGACCAGGAGATATTTTGGTCGGGAAAATTGCACCTAAAGGTGAGACAGAGCTTACCGCTGAAGAAAGATTACTTAGAGCTATTTTTGGAGAACAAGCAAGAGAGGTGCGAGATACTAGTCTTAGAATCCCTCATGGCGAGCGGGGAACTGTGATAAGTGTACAAATTCTTGATCGTAAAGCCGGGGATGAGTTGGAACCTGGGACACTTCGAAAAATCATAATTGAAGTAGCACAGTATAGACACGTTGTGGTGGGTGATAAATTAGCGGGTCGGCATGGTAATAAAGGCATCATCTCGAAAATATTACCGGTAGAAGATATGCCACATTTAGCTGATGGCACACCTGTAGATATCGTCATTTCGCCTATTTCGGTTTTAGCCAGGATGAATCTTGGGCAGTTATTAGAGGCGCATTTAGGATTGGCCGCTGAAAAACTCAAAATGAAAATAGGTATTCCCGCGTTTGAACGAATTCCTGAATCAAAAATAACAGACTTATTGGAATCAGCCGGTATTCCAGCTGATGGAAAAATGGAACTTTATGATGGGAGAACGGGTCAGAAATACGAAAATCCGGCTGTTGTCGGTATTGAATATATGATGAAGCTTATTCATATGGTAGAGGATAAAACACATGCCCGTTCTACAGGGCCATACTCGCTTGTTACACAGCAGCCATTGGGTGGTAAGGCTCAAATGGGAGGACAGAGATTGGGAGAGATGGAAGTGTGGGCTCTTGAAGCACATAGATCCCGCCATATTCTTCAAGAGATGTTGACAATTAAAGCTGATGATGTAGTAGGTCGTGCAAAGGCGTTTGAAGCTATAGTAAAAGGAACAGATATTCCAACGCCAAAAGTTCCTGAATCATTTAAGGTACTCATCAAAGAATTACAGTCGCTTGCTCTGAATGTAGTCTCTGTAGGTGCACAGGTTTATGCGAATGATACCGACGCAAAGGAGGAAGGAGAAGCAGAGAAAGTAAAAGAAGAGGTTGAGGAGTTAAAGCAGTCGCTTTCGGCGGAGATGGTTGTTGAAAATGTTGAAGAGGCAGCGGAGCAAGGGATTGAGATCGCTGAAGCCAGCTCTTAAAAATGTTAAAATATCACATACAAAATATATGTTTGACATAAATAAAAAAAATATAAAAGATCCAACAATTCTTGACTTCAAGTCATTAAAGCTTCTTGTTGCGAATAAAGAAGATATCCTGCAATGGTCCTATGGCGAGATTACAAAGCCTGAGACAATTAATTACCGCACACTCCGACCTGAAAAAGACGGTTTATTTGATGAGCGAATCTTCGGTCCTACGAAAGATTGGGAATGTTACTGTGGAAAATATAAGAGAATCCGTTATCGGGGAATCATCTGTGATAAATGCGGTGTTGAGGTGACACTTTCTCGCGTGAGGCGTGAGAGAATAGGACAAATAAATCTTGCAAGTCCTATTTCGCATGTGTGGTTTTTTAAAGGCTCTTCCAGTCCGCTTTCGTTACTTTTAGATATTTCCCAGAAAAGCTTGGAGTCTGTAATATATTTTGCATCATATCTTGTCGTATCAGTTGATGAGGAAAAAAAGAAAGAAGCCATTGCCAAATTCGCACAGGATATTGAGGTCAGGAAAAATGATTTGAAAAAACGTGTGGATGATGAAAAAAGTAAACTTGATGATACAGCATCTGAAAAGCGCACTGATGCGAAATCAAGCACTATCGGAAAAGAGCAGAAGCAACTTATTGCTCAGGAATTTGAGCTTTCCAGAAGACAAAACATTGCACGCTTGAACGAAAATTATGAGGCTGAAGTCAAAAAACTTGATGAAATATCGGAAACCTTATTAAAACTTCTCAGAAGTCTAAAAGAGGGAAGTGTGCTCTCAGAGGATGAATATTATAAGCTTGCAGAATACGATATATCTATATTCTTTACTGCAAAAACTGGCTCAGAAGCACTTCTTGAACTTATAAGTCATCTGAATATTTCAGAACTTATAGCTGAGCTTCGTAAAGAGTCAGAAAAAGCCTCCGGTGCAAAATATCTGAAACTTGTCAAAAGACTGCGTCTGATTGAGTCAATGCGAAAAGCTGAAGTTAAGCCTGAATCTATGATTCTTGAGATACTTCCTGTTATTCCTCCAGATCTTCGTCCAATGGTGCAGCTTACCGGCGGTCGGTTTGCTACATCTGATCTTAATGATCTTTACAGAAGGGTAATAAACAGGAATAATCGCTTGAAACATCTTATCGCTTTAGGTGCTCCTGAGATAATTCTCAGAAACGAAAAGAGGATGCTTCAGGAAGCAGTAGATTCTCTTATAGATGCGTCGCAACGTGGAACGACAATGCCTTCTGCGCCATTGAAATCTTTATCGGATATGCTGCGTGGTAAGCAGGGAAGGTTCCGCCAAAATTTACTTGGAAAAAGAGTTGATTATTCCGGTCGTTCAGTTATCGTAGTAGGGCCTGACTTGAAACTTTCTGAATGCGGTTTACCTAAAGAAATGGCTCTTGAAATGTTTAAGCCTTTTGTACTCAGAGAAGTAATTAATAGGAGTTTAGCTACGAATATTAAATCCGCGAAAAGATATATCGAAAAAAGACCTCCCGAAGTCTTCGATATTTTAGAAGAGATCACTAAAAACCATCCAGTACTTCTTAACCGCGCACCGACATTACATAAACTTGGAATTCAGGCATTTTATCCAGTTCTTATTGAAGGCTCAGCAATACAGCTTCATCCATGTGTTTGTGCAGGATATAATGCTGATTTCGATGGAGATCAGATGGCCGTGCATATTCCTCTTTCTCAGAAAGCGCAAGAAGAGGCCATTAAGCTCATGATGCCTAAAGAGAATCTTCTTAAGCCTGCAGATGGTAGTCCTATTACTCTTCCAAATAAAGAAATGGCTCTCGGAGTATTTTACCTGACGACACTTGATAATTCTTTGCGCAGAGATGATGAGTCTATACCTGTCTTTGAAGATTCTACAGCTGCTGTTCTGGCAAGAGATTTGCAAAAAATAAAGCTTCGGGAACCCATTCAGGTTCGTATACCTGATAATTCTCCAAGTAAAAATTCTGTGGTGGAGACTACTGTAGGACGTATACTTTTTAATGAATTACTTCCTCAAAATCTTCAATTCATCAATGAAGCGGTAGCTGCGTCAGGCATTAAGACTATTATCAAAAAAGCAATGAAAAGTGGAAGCGCTGATGAAGTAGCGGCTCTAATAGATAGTATAAAAAGTATCGGATTTTACGGCGCGACAATTTCAGGTATCAGCATTTCAGCATTCGACAGTAAGATTCATCCAGAAAAAGATTTACTTATTGCTGAGGCTGAGAAAAAAATTACTGCTATTAGTGATGAATATCAGCAGGGTCTGATAACGCTTGAGGAGAGAAAGCGATTGGCAAATGAAGTATGGATTAAAACCACAGAGCAAATTGCGGCGAAAACCTGGGAGAGTTTTGATGAACATAGTCCTATGCGGGTTACAATTAATTCCGGAGGATCACGGGCCGGTATTGAGCAATTAAAGCAGCTATCAGCTATGCGTGGACTTATAGTCGATCCGTTGGGTAAAATTGTGGAATTACCCATTAAATCTAATTTCCGTGAAGGTCTGTCAATTTTCGAGTATGTGGCATCAGCCCGCGGCGCGCGTAAAGGACTTACTGATTCAGCACTGAAGACTGCAAATGCAGGTTATCTTACTCGAAGGCTAGTGGATGTTTCTCATGAAGTCATCATCACGAAGGAAGATTGCGGTACAACTGAAGGCATTACCATTTCGACAGAAGATAAAAACAGAACTTCCTCATTTGCAGATCGTGTGATTGGGAGGATTGTCGCAGAAGATGTATTATCTCCCAAGGGTAAGAAAGTACTCTTCAAAGCACTTGATGAGATTACTGATGAAAATGCGCATGTATTGTCAGATCACGAAGTGTCTGAAGTAAAGGTCCGTTCTGTACTTGCCTGTAAATCTACATATGGTATTTGTGCAAGTTGCTACGGTTGGGATTTCTCTACAAGACAGAAGGTAGAACTAGGTGTACCAGTAGGCGTTATTGCCGCACAAAGTATTGGAGAGCCAGGAACACAGCTTACAATGCGTGTTCGTCATTTCGGAGGAGTGGTTATGGCTGATGTAACCCAAGGTCTACCGCGTGTAGAAGAGCTTTTTGAAATGCGCACTCCAAAGAACCTTTCAGCTATATCAGAGATTACCGGTAAAGCAAAAATACAGACGACAGAAGAAGGTTATAGGATTCAGATAAGGAATTCTAAAATCAAGCCTGTAGAATCTCAAGAATATTTTATTCCTCTCTCAGCAACTCTTACCATAGAGGATGGTGATGAGATAGTAGCGGGTACGCCTTTTGCAGAAGGGTATTTGGATCCTAAAGAAATCCTTAAAATTGGTGGTCTTATAGCAGCTCAAAACTATCTTCTTACCGAAACGCAAAAAGTATATGAATCGCAAGGAATCGCTATAAACGATAAACATTTCGAAGTTATTATTCGGAAAATGTCTGATAAAGTTATCGTTGAGACAGTCGGTGATTCATCACTTATTCCCGGAGATTTTATATCCAAGACCCGTTTTGAAGAAATCAATGCTGAGATACTTTCAGCTGGAGGAGAGCCTGCGACCGGCAGACAAGTTGTCTTGGGTATCACTAAGGCTGCGTTATATTCAGATTCATGGTTATCAGCAGCTTCGTTTCAGCATACCACATCGGTTCTGACTGAGGCTGCGCTTGAAGGAAGAGAAGATAGATTGCGGGGTCTTAAAGAAAATGTGATTATCGGAAGACTTATTCCTGTTGAGCAAAGTGAGTTCGTCGAAGTATAATTTATCCTCAGAATCTTCATATTTTCTTGCCTGTTGAAGGATAGAGGCTAAATGAAGTATAATACTAATTCAGAATTTAAAATTTAGATTTCAGAATTTAATTCTTAATTTTGAACTTTAAATTCTAGATTGTTAACTTATGCCTACATTATCACAATTAGCAAAAAAAGGGAGAAATAAAAAGCTCAAGAAGACTCGTGCTACGGCTCTTCATAGATTTTTTAATGCAAAAGACAGAGAATATTCTGACACCGATGCTCCTCAGAAGCGGGGAGTAGTGACTCTTGTTAAGACAATGACTCCCAAAAAACCTAATTCAGCGCTTCGTAAAGTAGCCCGGGTTAAGCTGTCTAATAAAATGGAAGTAACTGCATATATTCAAGGAGTAGGGCATACATTGTCAGAGCATGGTATAGTTTTGGTCCGAGGAGGCCGTGTGAAAGACCTGCCAGGAGTTAAATATCATTTGGTTCGTGGAAAATTAGACCTACAAGGAGTAGAAGGTAGAAAGACATCGAGAAGTAAATATGGAACAGATAGGCCTAAGGCCTAAATAAAAAATCAAAGATTAAATCTCAGAAATAGAGATTAAAATTTTAGATTTTATTTCTAATTTTTTATTTATTAAATATGAGGCACGCTAAAATTAAAAAAAGAACAATTGCGCCTGACAGCATTCATGGTAACCTAATGGTGGCAAAATTTATCAATAGGATAATGCGGGATGGTAAAAAGACTGTCGCTCAAGATAAAGTTTATAGAGCGTTTAAACTTGTAGAGGAAAAAGGGCATAACCCTCTTGAAACGTTTGATAAAGCAATTCAAAACGTTGCTCCACGGGTAGAAGTGCGTGCAAAAAGAATTGGGGGGGCTAATTATCAGGTGCCTGTAGAGGTTCGAGCAGACAGAAAAAATGCTCTTGCTATACGTTGGATTATAGAGGCAGCGAAAAAACGTCCGAATAAGGAGTTTAAAACCTTTGAAGAAAAACTAGCATCAGAATTTCTGGCTGCTTCAAATGGAGAAGGGGAAGCAATGAAGAAAAAAGATGTTATGCATAAGCAGGCTGAAGCAAATCGCGCCTTCGCCCATTTCCGTTGGTAAAATTTTCTCTCCATTCCCTATTCTTCTCTTTCTTCAAAAATATTGTGCGACATAATGATTAATCAATAATTAGATTTTAGTAGACTAAAAAGTGGATAATTATAAATGCGGTAAAATGTGAAAAAAATACGAAAAGAATTTTCACAGAAATTGTTATTGCAAGTCCACAAAGTGACGAAGCAATCTCTATTATGACATGAGTATGCCAGGACAATAATTCAGAAAATTACAATATTGACTTCTAAGCTTAATTTTATTATTGTATAAACCACATGAAGCAGGCATTTTTTTCATTTCTCTATAGACTCCTCCCCTCTCATGTAGCTTATGCCCACTGTGATGTTCCATGCGGAATTTATGATCCCGTACCATCCCAAATAGCAGCTGCTACTGTGCTTAAGATGGTTGAAAAAATTCAGACACTCCCCTCAGATGAGAACTCCTGGTCTATTGAAGACAGAGCAAATTTCGTGCGATACGTTCTCACGAAAGAAGAGCATGCAGAGATTTGTAAAAAAGAAATTCTTACCCTTTGGACTGATTATTTCAAACCTGAACACCTGGCGAAATTCCCCAATCTGCATGACAAATTCTGGAAAGCAACAAAACTATGTTCTGAGAATAAGCAACATGTCAGCAAAGATTCAGCAGAGAAATTAATTAAAACAGTTGATGAGATAGCAAAGATGTTCCAGCAGACAAAATCCGCTAAATAAATCAGAGTTTAAAGTGCAAAGATCAAAACCTAGCTCAAAATTTAAAGCCCTCGGTAACTTATCCTTTTGTCTTAATATATTCTCACTAATTTTGAGATTTTCCACCCAAGGCGGATCCGCCTTTGGCGGAGATCTTTGATTTTTGATATATGTTTCTTGTTAAAAAATACGATATTAGTGGTATAAGTATGTCTCCTTCCTTAAACCCTGGCGACACAGTTTTCGCTTCTCCCCTTCCCTATTTTTTTTCGAGTCCGAGAAAGAATGACATTATTATCTGTCAAGACCCAAGAGATAAAAGGGTATTAGTAAAACGTTTAGTTGGAATAGATAATAATAAGTATTTTGTAGCCGGAGATAATCCCAGTAGTAGTACTGATAGTAGAACTTTCGGGCTTATCAATAGAAGAGGTATAATAGGAAAGGTGATATATATATCAAAATTTAAAGCGTAAAGATCAAAGCCTAGTTCAAAGAGTAAAACTTTTATTTTTTAACTAATTTTTGAGTTTTTCACCCAAGGCGAGGCCTATTTTGGCGGAGATCTTTGATCTTTGAATTAGAGATTATTAAATATGTACTTGATTCTCTCGCAAATAGTATTTTTAATAGTTAGCATTTTCTTACTTTATTTACTCACCTGGTTTCTTCCCACTGATAGCCCCTGGTCGCCATGGTGGGCAACTTCCAAAAAGACTGCACAGAAAGTTTGTAGATTAGCAAGAGTAGGAAAGAAAGATATATTCTATGAATTAGGTTCAGGCACAGGAACTACAGTAGTAATAGCTGCGAAAGAGTTTGGTGCGAAAGCAATAGGAATAGAATCTGATATGAGTAGATTTATTTGGTCGCGATGGAAAGCTGGTAAAGCCGGAGTGGGAGAAAATGCGACATTTTTTAAAAAAAACTTCTTTGATGTTAGCCTAAGAGAGGCTACGGTAGTGTATTTATATTTAGTGCCTAGAGTCATCAAGAAACTAAAGCCAAAATTATTAAGAGAATTAAAGCCGGGAACACGTGTTGTAAGTTATACATATTTTATAGATTATTTGGAACCGGTAACAATTGATGAAGACTCACAAATATATGTTTATAAAATAAATTCCAAGAAAATAAAAAAGAAATCCCTCTAACGTTTTAACTTCAGATATAACCAGCGAAGCTTGTCCGCAATTTTATAAACCCTATAGCTGAATGGCCTTATAATAAGATCAAAGCTCCCAAAAAACTCTGTATGGTCAGGTCCAAATCTCTGTTTAAACAAATGGAATCCATACCATGGGTCATTTGTATCTGGAGTTGATGAAAGTGATCCCCACATATCAAACTTTTTAAGACCCTGCTTCTTGCCCCATCTTATGGCTTCCCACATGGTAAGAGTTGAGTGCATGACATTTCTATTTTCATTACTTGATGCGCCATAAGGATAGTAAAGCGTGTCATGAAAAACGAAAAAAAGCATAGTCGTTAAAACTTTATCTTGATAAGTGGCTGTAAATAGATGAGAAGTTAACCTGTTAGTGGTTAGTTGTTTGTCTTTAGTACTTATTAGATCATGTAGAAAGGTTTCGTGCTGTAATTTATGGTACTCTTTAGTATGCGCGTAGAATTTTTGTCGTTTAGTAGTTTCCCTCGTCAATTCCCAATATTTTTCAAAAGCAGCATTAGAATTATTCTCAGATATTTCTACACCATGTTTCTTAGCGACTTTAATATTATATCTGGTTTTCGGATGCATGTTTTTAAGCAGTTCTTCCTCTGTTTTAGTTAGGTCCAAAACAAAAGTATACTTTGTAAAAAGAGGATGAGAAGAATTTAAAATTTTGAATTTAGAATTATGAGTTAAATTCTGAACTCTGAATTCTGAACTCTGAATTCTTTCATTTGGTTCAATTTGTATAAATACACATTTCTCCTTTTTGCCGATTATTACCAGTTCTTCTAATATCTCTTCAGTCGGCCACTCCCCTTTCGGCAAATATCCGATTGTCCATGACGTATGTGGAATAGGGTGTGTAGTTAGCTGAAATGCAGAGATTAATTTTTCCGCGTCATAAATGCCACGCCTTATTACTTTCACTCCTGTTTTTTCCCTGAACTGTCCCCACTCGTAACTTTGTAACGGATGTTTTATTTTTTTATTAAAAGTTTCTTTTTCTTGATCGGTTATTGGTTTAATAATCATAGCGCAAATATCAAATTGCAAATATCAGAGCCTAGTTCAAAGATTAAAGCTTTGTCTTGCCTTTCATTGTTAAAACGCTTGTTCCAATTATTTTTGAAACCTCATCTACTTCTTTTAAGAACATATCGAACTTATCTCTGTGTTCTGGTAGTAGTTCTTTCAACATTGCTAGCCAATATTTTGTTTCGTTTGCACTTTTTAAAGCTATTTGAAAATAATTTAAAAATTCTCTTTTAGAGCTTGAAGACTTTGCTTCAACTATATTTGCTCCAATAGATGTTATACTGCGTATTAACTGATCGCAGATTGTTTTTATTGCAGCATTTTGTGGCAATGTACTTATAAATCTAATAACATCTACAGATAAATAAAATGCGCGATATTTAACTTCAAGTTTTGATCTTTGAGTTTGGTTTTGATTTTTGATCTTTGATTTTTGATCTAACATATTAAAAGTATTCCATTATTTCTTTCTCCTTCTTATTATATTGAAAATTTTTATTTATTACTTTTTCGGGTAATTCAAAAATAAAACGAGATACTGTGTTTTGATTAATCCTTCCAAAAAAAAGCCTTTTTCTGGCATAGGTTAGATAAAGTCTTTCACGGGCTCTAGTCATCCCTACATAGCAAAGCCGTCTTTCTTCTTCAAGCTCTTCTTTATTAATAAGTGATCTACTATGAGGGAAAATACCTTCCTCCATGCCAATCATAAAAATATATGGGAATTCTAGTCCCTTCGCGGCATGTAGAGTCATAAGCGTCACCGCATTCTTTTTTCCGTCCTCAAATTTTTTATCAGCATAGTACTCACTTTCAACCAAAGAGACGTTTTCTAGAAACTCTGTCAGATGCGGAAAGGCAAGAGCCACCGATCGAAGCTCTTTTATGTTTTCAAGTCGTGCTCTATCATCCTGGTCCTCCTGGTCATATAACTCAAGATATTGAGTTGTTTTTAGGATATTATCTAAAATCTCAATTGTTTCAAAGTCTTCAGAATCTTTTATGTCTTTCGCGAAAGATAGAAAATTTTTAAGTCTCCCCTTCCCTATCTTTTCCAATCTTTTATAAGATACCATATCTTTCGGATTTCCCAGTACCCGTAGATAAGATAATACATCTTTAACTTCTTTCCTATCATAGAATCTTGTGCCTCCTATTAGAACATAAGGGATAGAATTATGCAGAAATGCTTCCTCGACTACGCGCGATTGGGCGTTCGTGCGATATAATATCGCAATTTGGTCAAGTTTGCTTATGCCTATAGAATAGATTGTGTTTACAATAAAATCTACTTCTTCCTGTTCATTTCGTGACTCGTAAATTTCTATTTCTTCACCGTTTGGGTT
>CAYMDS010000027.1:0-14148 GCA_964389405.1 uncultured Gammaproteobacteria bacterium | reverse complement strand
TGCCCAAAAATATTAAAAAGAGGAGGTTTGTAAAGGCCTAAATTCGGGATCAAAAAGAATAAAAGCTTCTATCGAGGAGATAGCCGAATAGGCTATCTTTTTTTGTTATGAACATGATAATAGGTAAAAAAATATTACAGACACAGGCATTTTTGACCAATGGAGCAAGGATTCCTGTGACTTTTATCGAAGTGCCAGATAATGTGGTTTTATCAGTCAAATCTGTAGATGTCCACGGCTATAATGCTGTGCAATTAGGATACGGTAGCAGAAAGAACTCAAAAAAACCTCTTATGGGTCATTCTAAAAAAGCTAATTTAACAGCTTCTCCTTTGGTAGTTAAAGAAGCTCGTTTAAATTCGGATGAGGCTTTCGGTATAGGTGATACCATTGCTGCAGATTTAGTGTTTAAGATGGGAGATATAATAAAAGTAACAGGATTATCGAAGGGTAAGGGATTTGCCGGAGTGGTTAAGAGACATAATTTTCGCGGGGGACCTAGAACTCATGGTCAATCAGACCGGGAGCGGGCTCCAGGATCTATCGGCCAGACAACTACGCCCGGCCGTGTTTATAAGGGTAAGAAAATGGCAGGAAGAATGGGGCATGCAGTAACATCAATCCTAAATTTGCAAGTTTTAGCAATTGAGGAAAAAGGTGGTAAAAAGATAGTTTTGGTTAAGGGACTAATTCCCGGAGCGCTAAACAGTATAGTAACGATTGAAAAAACAGGTGAGCTGTCTGAAAAGAAAGTAACACCTCTTATGAGGTTAGATAAAGTAGTTTCCGATGGGATAAATACTGAGACTTCAATTCCAGCGGATACAGCGGTAAAGGCCGATGTTGAGCTTAAGGATGCGCAGGAAGGGTCAGTAGATAGTCCAGAAGTTGCTAAATCTGTAATAGAAAATACCGAGGAGAATAAGTAATATGGTAGAAACAAAGCTTAAAAACCAAAAAATAAAAGCCAAGGTAAATAAAACTAAAGCTGAAAAAACTAAAAAGACAGAAAAGAATCTGAAAGCTACATTGGTTGAATCTCAAGCAGATATGAAGACTATTAAGAAGAAAAGTGAATTAACAGTTAGTGTTTTAGATATAAACGGTAAAGAAATAGATTCTATGGGGCTTCCAGAAGAAATTTTTGGAGTAAAAATGAACAAAGCCTTAATAGCTCAGGCAGTAAGAGTTTATCTTGCCAATCAGCGGCAGGGTAGTGCAAGTACGAAGACTAGGGGGCAGGTTCAGGGTTCAACTAGGAAAATTTATCGACAAAAAGGTACCGGTCGCGCACGGCATGGAGCCGTAAGAGCACCGATATTTGTCCATGGAGGCGTCGCGCACGGTCCTAAGCCCAAAGACTATAGTTTGAGGCTTCCACAAAAAATGAAAAAAGCGGCATTATATTCTGTACTCTCTGCAAAATTAAAAGATGGTGGCGTGAGTGTAGTTACGGGTTTAGAGAAGACAGATGGTAAAACCAAATCTGTCGTTAACCTTTTTCGGTCCAATAGTAAGAAGAACACGAAAACACTTTTCGTTATTGATAGAAATTATGAAAATATATTGCGTTCAGTCAGAAATATTGAAGGCGTTACGTACGAATACGTCCATAAACTGCATGCGTATGAAGTGCTTAAAAATAAAAAGGTACTTTTTATGAAAAGCGCTATTGATTCTTTGAGGAAGCAACTAGACGAAAAATTATCTTAAAAAACAATATGCAAAATACTATAATACGTCCTGTCATTACAGAGAAATCTATAGCCTTAGCAAATAATGGTAAATATACTTTTGTAGTTTCCAAAAGTGCCGGAAAGGGTAACATAAAACAAGCAGTTGAAGCTACATTCGGTGTTACAGTCTTAGATGTAGTGACCGCTATAGTAAAAGGTAAAACAGCAAGAGCTGGTAAAAGACGAACAGAAAAAGTAGTCAGTCCAGTGAAAAAAGCAATAGTAAGGCTTGAAAAAGATCAAAAGATTGACCTTTTTGAGCTTGCAGGATAAAATATGAAACGTTTAAAAGTCATTAAAAAGAAAAGAACAGGTAGAAGTTCAGCAGGCCAGGTGGTAGTAAGGCATCAGGGTGGTGAGCATAAACGGTATCTAAGAATTATCGATTTTAAAAGAGAAAAAACTGGAATAAAAGGTAAAGTGTTGAGTGTTGAGTATGATCCTAATAGAACAGCGGATATTGCTTTAATCCAGTATATTGATGGTGATAAGAGATATATATTGGCTCCGAATAATCTTTCGGTCGGTGATACCGTTATATCAGGACGTCAGACAGATATCCATCCGGGAAATGCCATGCCAATAGGCGAAATTCCTGTAGGAACTATTGTACACAATGTTGAGCTTAATCGAGGCCGTGGTGGTCAAATAGCCAGAAGCGCTGGTGCAGGTGCTATTGTATCAGCTAGAGAAGGTAAATTTGTGCATTTACGTATGCCTTCAGGAGAAATAAGGCGTGTACATGCCACAGGATATGCTACAATCGGACAGTTAGGAAATATAGAATGGAAAGACGAAGTGATTGGGAAGGCCGGAAGGAAGCGGCATATGGGAATACGGCCTACCGTTAGAGGTGTCGCGCAGAATCCGAGGTCTCATCCTCATGGAGGAGGAGAAGGGCGCTCAGGGATCGGTATGACATCACCAAAAAATTATGCAGGTAAAATAGCTGTGGGTAAGACAAGAAATAAAAAAAAGTATTCAAATAAGTTTATTATCTCAAGAAGAGGGAAAAAGAAATGAGAAATTAATTCTCAAATCTCAATTCAATATATGGCAAGATCAAGTAAAAAAGGACCATTTATAGATCAAAATTTACTTAAAAAGGTGACAATTCAGAAACAATCTGGTACGAATTCACCTATCAAAACCTGGAGTAGAGCATGTCAGATTCCGCCTGAATTTGTAGGTCACACGTTTTTGGTGCATAATGGCCGGATATTTATGAGTGTGTTTGTGCAAGAAAATATGGTTGGGAGAAGGCTGGGAGAATTTTCTCCTACTAGAACCTTTAGAGGACATGGAAGGGTGGTAGCAAGAGAAATATCGAAAACATAACGAAGTAGAAGACTTAGGGAGCTGGAGAGATAATAACTTTCTTAAGTTTTTAAACCTTCTAGCTTTTAATATTATGAAAATACAAGCGATAAGTAGAAATGTCAGAATTAGTCCTAGAAAAGTACGACTGGTAGCTGAAGTAGTGAAGCCTCTGCCGGTGAATAAAGCGTTGGTCGTTTTAAAGGTAATGCGAAAGCGGGCGAGTTTAGCTATAGCAAAAACTTTAGAGAGCGCTTTGGCGAATGCAGTTAATAATGCAAAACTTGATCGTGGGAATCTTTCCATATTTGATGTTGAGGTAAATGAAGGACAAGCACTTAAAAGATATCATGCCTCAACTCGGGGAAGAATTCATCCGTATAAAAAAAGAAGCTCACATATAAAGGTTGTACTTGAAGAAAAAAAGATTGAAACAATTAAAAGTAATTCTAATAAGAAAAATGAAAATGGAAAGGGGGCAGAGAAGTTATAAGTTATAAATTATAAGTTACAAGTTAAAACACAACTTATAACTTAGGACTCATAACTCATGACTTTTTATATATTTATGGGACAAAAAGTAAATCCGCATATCCTAAGATTGAATTCAGTTTTTCGCTGGAATAGCAGATGGTTTGATGAGAAAGAATATAGAAAAACAGTTCTTGAGGATTTTTTGATCCGAAAGTTACTTCGGGAAAAACTGAAGACTGCGGGAATCTCAAAGATTGATGTCGAGCGATCAATAAACAGTATTAAGATAATCATGTATGTAGCGCGTCCCGGTATAGTTATCGGACGGGCAGGCTCGGGATTAGAAGAGTTGAAAAAAACAATTGCAAGCTTTTTCCAAAAACATCGGAAAGGTAAGCAATTACCGAAGCTGGATATCAGAGTAGAGCCCATTAAGGAGCCGAATCTAGATTCTTACCTTGTCGCTAAAAGTATAGCTGATCAGCTTGAAAGAAGGATGCCATTTAAAAGAGTTTTGGTGCAGACAGCCGATCGGGTAATGTCATCTGGTGCAAAAGGAGTAAGGATATTGTTATCTGGGAGAATTGCCGGGGCTGAAATCGGAAGGCGTGAAAGGGTACAATTAGGGACTGTCCCTTTATCAACTATTAGAGAAAATATTGATTACTCTAGTCTTCCTTCTTTGACAAAGAAGGGATACATTGGAGTTAAGGTTTGGATTCACAAACCGGAAGGAAAGTAACAGTCAGTTACAAGTTATAAATTATAAGTTACAAGTTAAAACACAACTTATAACTTAGGACTTATAACTCATAACTACTTTTTAAATTTATGTTAGTGCCAAGAAGAGTAAAATATAGAAAACAAATGAGGGGTGTTATGAAAGGCGATGCCACGCGTGGTGTGGAACTTGCTTATGGTGAATTCGGCTTGTCAGCGGAAACAGCAGGATGGATTTCAAGTAGACAAATTGAGTCAGCCCGCCGGGCAATTACACACTATACACAACGAGGTGGTAGGGTATGGATTATGATTTTTCCTGATAAACCTATCACGAAAAAGCCGCCTGAAGTGCGTATGGGTAGCGGTAAAGGTGATGTGCATGAATATGTATCGACAGTGAAACCAGGAAGAATTATGTTTGAAATAGGTGGAGTATCAGCAGTAGTCGCTAAAGAAGCATTAAGGCGGGCATCCCATAAATTACCGGTTAGGACGAAGCTGATATCTAAGAAAGGAATAGTGGTATGAAAACAAATGACAGAAAAGAATTACATAAAAAAACAGTAGATGATCTCATGAAGTCGCTTTCCGAAAAACAAAATGAGCTTTCTGAATCTCGCTTATCACATACAAGGGGAAAACTAAAGAACCCGAGAATACTTAGGGCATTAAGACGGGATATAGCTCAAATCGCATCGATTCTTAGAGGAAAGGAGTTAGCAAATGGCAAAAACGCTTAATGGTATCGTTATATCAACTGCTATGCAAGATACTATTGTTGTTGAGATAACGCGGAGAATACCTCATCCAAAATATAAAAAACTCTTGAAAAGAAGTAAAAAATACGCTGCATCATTAAATGGTAACACCGTAAAATTGGGGGATCAGGTGACAATTTCTGAAACGCGGCCTGTTTCTAAGACAATACATTTTGCAGTTAGTAAAGTAAACGGAAAGGGGAGAAATCTATGATTCAATTACGTTCGATTTTACAAGCAGCAGATAATAGTGGAGCAAAATCGCTTTCAGTAATTCATGTTTTTGGAGGTAGCCGTAAAAAATTTGGAAGAATAGGCGACATCATTAACTGTGTTGTTAAAGATGCTTCGCCTCACGGTCAAGTAAAAGATAGTGAAATGGTGAAGGCTGTTGTAGTAAGAACCAGAAAAGAATACAGAAGAAAGGATGGTTCATACGTTCGTTTCTCGGATAATGCAGCAGTTGTTATAGATAATCCAAAAGACAAGAATCCGAGGGGTACACGTATCTTTGGACCAATCCCTAGAGAAATAAGAGATCTTGGATTTACGAAAATAGCCAGTATGGCTGTTGAGGTGGTATAATATGAAACTTAAAAAAGGCGATCAAGTCAAAATTATTCGCGGAAAAGATGCAGGTAAAAACTCGTCTATCGAAAAAGTGCTTGTAAAAGAAAATAAGGTATTGGTTAATGGTGTTAATCAATATAAAAGACATGTGAAAGCTCGAATGCAAGGTCAATCTTCCGAAATAATCACAATTACTAAGCCTTTAGGTGTTTCACAAGTGGCATTTGTCTGTCCACATTGTAAAAAGCAGACTAGAATAGGATATTCAATAGGGAAAGGCACAAAAACTCGTATATGCAAGAAATGCGGGAAGAAGATATAGGTATAATGACGTATTAGTTACAAGTTATGAATTATGAGTTAAAACACAACTCATAACTTAGGACTCATAACTCATAACTTTTTTATAATTATGACAGATTTACAAACAAAATATAAAGAAACGATTACAAGTGAATTGCAAAAAGAGCTAGGCATTAAAAATGTTATGGCTGTTCCGCATCTTACAAAGATTGTTATAAATATGGGTGTCAAAGACGCCACAGCTGATAAGAAGCTTATCGATAAAATGGGTCAGGTTATGGGGCAGATTACAGGGCAAAAAGCACGAGTAGCAAGAGCTAAGAAATCTATAGCTACATTTAAGTTAAGGGAGGGGGATGCGATTGGTCTGACCGTAACTCTACGCGGAAAGAGAATGTACGGATTCTTAAATAAATTGATCAGTGTTATTTTACCGCGTATCAAAGATTTTCGTGGTGTAAAAGCGACTAGCTTTGACGGACGTGGAAATTATGCGATCGGCTTTAAAGAATATACAGTTTTTCCCGAAATTGATTTGGGGACTGTTGAAAGAATGCAGGGACTGGAGATTATTATTGTCATGTCAGCAAGAACAGATGTAGAAGGACTTGCATTACTGAGGGCTTTCGGTATGCCTTTCCAGAAGAAATCCTAAGCTCTAAGTAAATTTAGAAATGATTAAATACAAAACTTTAGGATTTAGAAATTTGAATTTAGAGTTTTGAGAGTATTTAGCAAGTAGTCTTGAAATGATTAAGTGAAGCTAAGTATGGTATAATCCATGAGGCTATTGAAGAATTATGGCAAAAACATCAGACATAATGAAATTTAAAAGGAAACAAAAGTTTCCAGTGAGAAACGTAAATAGATGTAATTTATGTGGAAGGGCAAGAAGCTATTTTAGAAGATTCGGTTTATGCCGGATGTGTTTTCGTGAATTAGCTATGAAAGGAGAATTACCAGGGGTAACAAAATCCACCTGGTAAAAATCTATGTATCACGTAGGAGATTTTATATTAAGAGTTAAAAATGCTTATCTTGCTAGGAAAAAGCAGGTGGTAATGCCTTATTCAAAGATTAACAAAGCGGTTGCGGAGACACTGGTTAGGGAAGGATTTATTAGTAGTGTCAAAGAGGAAGAGAGAGAAAAAAATAAGGTTATAGTTTGTGATCTTAGATATCAAAACAGGAAGCCGGTTTTTCATGACGTAAAGTTAATCTCTAAGCCATCACTTAGAGTATATGCAGATAAAGAAAAATTACTGGGAGATAAAGATAGAGCATTAACAGCCATACTTTCTACGAGTTATGGAGTAATGACTGGCAGAGAGGCTGTAAGAAAGGGAATTGGAGGGGAATTATTATTTAAGATTTGGTAAGGAGAAAATTATGTCTAAAATAGGAAAAACACCGATTGTTATTAAAGAAGATCTGCAGGTCAGTATAGATGGGGCGACCGTTTCAATAGTAAGCAGTAAGGGAAATAGGACATATATATTGCCTAAAGGTATATCCGCAAAGATAACAGATGGAAAGATAGTGTTGGACATTACGGATATTAAAAACAGAAATTTGCGAGCCCAGTATGGTTTGACTAGAGCAAATTTAGCAAATCTTTTGAAAGGTATAGAATCTGGATTTGAGAAAAAGCTTGAAATACAAGGAGTGGGATATAGGGCACAAATGCAAGGTACGGATTTGGTATTATCTTTGGGTTTTTCTCATCCGGTAAAATTTCGACCCGATAAAGATGTAAAGATTACAATTGCCGAAAATACTATATCGGTAAGCGGCGAGAATAAAGCCTTGGTAGGACTAACAGCATCAAAAATTCGTTCCATTAAACCGCCTGAGCCTTATAAAGGAAAGGGCATTCGGTATGCAGGTGAACAGATTAAAAGGAAAGTGGGTAAAGCAGCAAAAGCTGTAGGAACAAAATAATATAAATATGGATACAAAAATACAAAGCAAAAACAGACAAATGCGGATTAGAAAAAAGATACGCTTGACAACAAATCGGTCAAGACTCTCTATATTTCGTTCGAATAAATATTTATATGCGCAAATTATAGATGACGCGAAAGGTGAGACGCTTTTGGGTATTTCTGAGAAAGTTTTAAAAGAAAAAAATGGTTCCAAAACTGATCTCGCAAGACAACTAGGCATAGAGTTAGCGAAAAAGGCAAAAGCTTTAAAAATTGACACTGTAGTTTTTGATAAAGGTAGGTTTTCATATCACGGGAGGATAAAGGCATTTGCCGATGGGGCAAGGGAAGGAGGACTGGTATTTTAGGGTGCAGAGCTTCAAAGAGTCAAAGTTGCAAAGTTTTTTCTTACAGCAAGCTTTGAATCTATGACACTGTGTATCTTTGAAACTTTTTAATTATGGACAACAAAAATAATTTTAGAAAATCTGAAAATCAGAGTGGTTTTGATGAGCAGGTGGTAAGCATTAACCGTGTCACTAAGAAAACGAAAGGCGGCAATAAGATGGGATTTGCTGCTCTTGCTGTAGTAGGAGATAAGAATGGTAAAGTAGGTGTTGGTCTTGGAAAAGCTATGGATGTATCTACAGCTATTCGTAAAGCTATTATATTAGCTAGAAAGAAGCTTTTAACAGTTCCGATAGTTAACGGCACTATTCCTTTTAGAATAGATGTAAAAGTCGGGGCTGCTAAAATTATGCTAAAGCCGGCACCTAAAGGCTCAGGTATCATCGCAGGTGGAGCTGTACGAAGTGTGGTATCGGTTGCGGGGATTGAAAATATTTCAAGTAAAGTTTTAGGTACTACAAATGCTGTGAATAACGTCTATGCGACCATGGAAGCTTTAAGACAAATCGGCGAACGCCATGCTAGGTCAAAAGAAATCAATAATGGGAGGAAAAAGTAATGCAGCTTCATTCACTTACACGTATTGTGGAGAAAGGGAAAAGAAGACTCGGACAGGGTCATGGATCCGGACGGGTTAAGACAAGCGGTCGAGGAACCAAGGGACAGAATGCTAGGTCAAAAAGGCCTTTGCAATTTGAAGGTGGTGCGCTGCCTTTAACTAAACGTCTTCCTTTTCTGCGCGGAAAAGATAGAAATAAATCTTTGAAGCAAAAGCCATTTGTCATTAAGCTTTCTGATATTAATAAGCTTCCTAAAAATACAGAGGTTACAGTAGAATCATTACTTAAGCATAATATCATTGCAAAAGAAATTGAAAAACGAGGCGTGAAGCTTTTAGCTATGGGAGAAATAGAGAATGCTTACATCGTAAAAGTTCCCACATCCAAATCAGCACGTGCTAAAATAGAAAAAGCAGGCGGAAAACTTGATGCATGAATGATGTTTTTCAAATCCTTCGTAATAGCGTTAAAACTCCGGAGATAAGAAAAAAGCTTCTGTTTACAGCAGCCATTTTTCTGATTTCACGTTTTTTCGTCCATATTCCCGTCTCAGGGGTAAATTTAGCACAACTTCGTACACTCTTTTCGCAAAATCAGTTTTTAGGCTTACTTGATCTTTTTTCCGGAGGAACCCTTGCAAACTTTTCCGTAATGGCTCTTGGTCTAAATCCGTATATTAACGCGTCAATAATCCTTCAGCTTTTGACTATGATATTTCCGAAGCTTGAGGCATTACAGAAAGAAGGAGAGCAAGGCAGAAGAAAGATTAATCAGTACACAAGATTTATATCCATCCCGTTAGCTGCACTTCAAGCTTTAGGTATGTATGCGCTGCTTCGAAGTCAAGGGATTATAACTACTCTTTCCCCTCTTTCTCTTGTATCTTTTATTCTGACTATGGTGGCAGGCACCATGCTTTTGGTTTGGCTTGGAGAATTGATCACGGAGCGCGGAATAGGAAACGGTATATCAGTCATGATATTTGCCGGGATTGTGGGAAGATTGCCAGTAGTGATTGGTCAAACAGCGTCAACATTTTCCTCAGAAAACGCATTAAATTTATTAATTTATGTATTAATGGGTATAGGGATGATTGCCGGAGTCATCATAATAAATGAAGCGACTCGTAAAATTACGGTACATTATGCCAAGAGAGTCCGGGGAAGTAAAATGTATGGCGGCCAGTCAACTCATCTTCCACTTCGATTGAATCAGGCAGGAGTCATACCTATAATTTTCGCCGTATCTCTAGTCCTTCTTCCTTCAATGCTAGGAAACTACCTGGTTTCCTCAGCTAATTCGACTCTTGCCGGAGTCGGCCAATTCTTTACAACTTTTTTTAATCCGGATTCCGCTCAATATAATATTTTATATTTTTTACTCGTCGTCGGATTTACGTATTTTTATACGGCAGTTGTATTTAACCCTCAGAAGATTGCCGAGGAAATTCAAAAATACGGCGGCTTCATTCCGGGTATTAGGCCCGGCTCTCAAACTACTAAATATCTCAACTATATTCTCAATAGAATTACCCTAGTAGGCGCGATATTTTTAGGTTTAATTGCCGTTATGCCTACACTTGTAAAATATGCTACATCTTCGCAAAATGTCCTAGTCGGTGGAACCAGTGTGCTTATAGTCGTAAGTGTAATTTTGGAAATATTTAAATCGATGGAAGCGAACCTTGTTACTCGAAACTACGAGGAGTTTTTAAGAAAATAGAATCTGTAGAATTAAGTGCCTCATACCATAATGAATGACCATTATCCCAGCTTGTTGAGTCCAGTATATAGAAAAAGAACTCTGTTATTTCTTGAAGAATATATTGCAAAAAAAGAAAAGGAATATTCGAGTATCAACAGATGGGGACCCGATGTGTGTAAAAGATTATCAGAGTTTGTCCCAAGAGGTAAATTGATACGTGGGAGCCTGGTCATGTTTATTAATGAAGCGTTAGGAGGTACTTATTCTAAAGATGTATTACGTGTCGCGGCAGCAGTTGAGCTGTTTCACTCGGGACTTCTTATACAGGATGATTTTATGGATAAAGACCTGATAAGGCGGGGTAAAAAATCAATCTTTTATCAATATCAGCTGTTAGGTGAAAAAGAAAAATTAAGTCAAGCCCTGCATTTCGGCCAAAGCTTAAGTGTTTGTAGTGGAGATTTTGCATTTTTTTTAGGATACAACTTAATATCAGGCATTGCCAGCAATAATACCGTAAAAAAAGTAAGCAGTATTTTTTCAAAAGAATTGGAAATCGTAGCTCTAGCCCAGATGGAAGATGTTTATCTTTCATATTCAGAGTATTTGCCCACAGAGCCCGAGATAGAAAAATTAAGAGTGTTAAAGAGCGGAAGATATACAATTTCATTGCCTTTGATGGTTGGCGGTGCAATGGCAGATGTCCAAGATTCAATACTAACTAAACTTAAAAATATAGGTGAAAAAACAGGACTTGTTTTTCAACTCAGAGATGATGAATTAGGTATATTCGGGCAGGAAAAAAAGACCGGTAAGACTGAAGGAACGGATATTAAAGAAAACAAAAAAACACTCCACCGTTTTTTACTATATAAAAAAATACTGAATCAAGATTTAAGAAAAATTGATAAAATATTTGGTAATCATAGGATGTCCCGGAGCGATTTAGAATACATCAGAGAATTGATGGTGAAGACAGGCGTAGTTAAGGAGATAAAAGAAAGAGTTAATCAACTGCAATTACAGATTCAAAACGAACTGGTAAAATTGAGACTGGGAAAACAACATGAGGCGCAATTTATGGAATTCGTAAGATTCCTGGCTGTTAGAGAAAAATAATCAATATGATTTACGATAAATACCCTGAATTAAAAAATATCAAAAAAGATAAATTTCCCCATCATGTGATGATAATCCCTGATGGCAATAGAAGATGGGCTGAGAAATACGGTAAATCAGTTGTCGAAGGGCATAAACGAGGCTCAGAAGTTATAAATAAAGTCCTTGATGATTTAAGCATGTTATCTGAGATTAAAATAATTACTCTTTGGGGGTTTTCGGCAGACAACTGGAAAAGAGCAACCATTGAAACACAGGGAATTTTCAACTTGATTAATTCGTACTTAAAAAATACATTAAGCAAATTAAATAGACTTAAAGCGCGATTTGTGCATTTAGGTAGAAAAGATAGATTACCAAAGCAACTTTTCTCTACTATAAAACATGCGGAAGGAGAAACTGAAAATAATACAGGACAAATAATAGCCCTTGCAATAGATTTCGGCGGGGAAGATCAGGAAATAAGGATCATAGAGAAGGCTAAAAAGCTGCCGGAAGATACAATTGTAAACAGGGATTTATTGTGGACATTAAGAGATGGACACGGTTTGATTCCCCCTGCTGATTTACTTATCAGGTCATCCGGTGAGATCAGAACCTCGGATGTGGGTTGGTTAAACGGCGCTCCGACTGAACTTTATTTTATCGACAAACTATTTCCAGACGTAACAACTTCAGATATAATTGATGCGATTGTAGATTTTTCAAAAAGAGAAAGACGTATGGGATCACGTCCTAAATAATATGAAAATTATAATTATAGGTATTCAGGGTTCGGGAAAATCAACACAAGGGAAATTACTCTCTCAAAAACTTAAAATTCCCTATCTTTCCTCAGGGCATATATTTAGAAATCTAGCCAAAAGAAAAGATAAATTAGGCAGGTATATAAAGGAACATCTTCATGCTGGTATGCTTATTCCTGACTCACAAGCCCTAAAAATTATTTCCGATTACCTTATTCAGCCTCAATATAAGGATGGATTTATTCTAGACGGATTCCCAAGAACCGTTAGTCAAGCTGAGGAATTCGAACATGTTATAACACATGTTATCTATTTAAAGGTTTCTGATAAGGAGGCACTATGGAGACTTTCATATAGAGAAGAAAAGAAAGAAGAGTTTAGAGAGGATGAGACATTGGCTGCTATTAGGCATAGAATAGAGCTTTTTCATAAATTCACGGCGCCTGTTATTAATCATTATCATAAGAAGCGTTTGCTTGTAGAGATAAATGGTGAACTGTCTATTGGGCAGATTCATAAAGAAATTTTGGAAAAGCTTCGTATATGAGCGCATTACCCGATCTAACTCCCCTTTCTTCCACAATTATCGCAATCGTAGGGATGGCTGGAAGTGGTAAATCAGAAGCGGCGAACTTTTTTAAAGAAAAAGGTTTGCCAATCCTTCGTTTCGGCGATGTCATAGATGAGGGCATAAAGGCCGAAGGGCTTTCCTGGACACCTGAAAATAATGTATATTACAGGAGTAAAATCCGTAAAGAATTGGGAATGGAAGCGGTGGCTATAAAGATGCTTCCTAAGATACAGGAAGTTTCAAAAGGCAACAAATACATAGTAATAGATGGACTATACAGTTGGGAAGAGTATATATACTTACAAAGATTTCTGTCGAATATTTTTCTTTTATGCATATATGCGAGACCTTCTATCCGCTATAATCGTCTTGAGATGAGAGCTACCCGTGCGTTTAGCAAAGAAGACGCCCTCAGGCGTGATATTACAGAAATTGAGGAAATACATAAGGCCGGGCCAATTGCCATAGCTAGCTATTTGGTGAAGAATGAGACAACAATTGAAAAATTTCGAGAAAAACTTAATATTCTTTGGCAGAATATAGAAAAAGGAGATATATGGTAGATATAAAGAATCTTCATGAAATAGAATCCATGAAGAAGGGAGGAGAAATACTCTCTGGGGTATTGTGGGAAGTTCTAAAACATATAAAGCCTGGTGTAACTGAGCTCGAGCTTGATCGGATGGCAGAGCAGTTAATTAGAGAGCGTGGGGGCGAGCCTGGCTTTAAAAAGGTTAAAGGATATCATCATACTGTTTGTGCTTGCACAAATGAGGTAGTAGTTCATGGTATACCTTCAAGTTATAAGCTTAAGGCTGGTGATATAATCTGTATCGACTGCGGTGTTTTTTATGAAGGCTTTCATACTGATATGGCAGAAACAATTCTAGTTGAGAGTTCAGAATTAAGAATTGAAAACTTTGAAGCAAAAAAGCGATTTTTAGAGATTGGTAAGAAGGCTCTTGACGCTGGTATAAAGCAAGCAGTTATAGGTAATCGTATAGGACACATCTCTAAGGCTATACAGGGTCTTGTAGAGATTACAGGTGGCTATAGTATAGTTCGATCGCTTATCGGACATGGGGTAGGACGGGAGCTTCACGAAGATCCTGAGGTGCCGGGATTTTTAGAGGGACCGGTCCATAAAACTCCCCAACTTAAAGAAGGAATGACTATTGCTATAGAGGTAATTTATAATATGGGCAAATCTGAGGTAGTCTATGCTGGGACTGAC
>CAYMDS010000026.1:0-15068 GCA_964389405.1 uncultured Gammaproteobacteria bacterium | reverse complement strand
ACGGTTTTGTGGAGAGCCTCATCTAGGTATTCTCAGAGAGTATCTAGGCTTGCCGAAAGGCAAGGAGAAAAGAATGCTGACGTGGGAAACGGTCTATAGAGTTTTCGGGACCATTCTCGGCCTGCTAGCTGTAGCAGGCATCATATATATGTGGCTTGACCCCATGCGCCGCTGGGCGATGGGAATTTTGGCCATAATTATCGGAATAACAGTGTTTGCTCTAACAGTATTCACTGCCTTTGCACTGGGTGAAGGAAGCGGCCTCAGTCCGCTCCAGACGATGATAACGGCAGTAGTCGCTATTATTGTATTCGCATTTGGCGTTGCCTGTGTCAAGACTTCAAGAGAAGGATTTTTGTAATAGACATTACTCAGTTAGACTTGTTGGCAAGTCTGATTTGGGAAAATGTTTATCCGATCCCCCCGCAAGAGTTCCTTCCTGCGGGGGTTTTTGTTTACCGCTACTTAATTTGACACTTGCATTTTTCCCATATTCTTGATAACTTGAGATTAGTTTGACATACTATGAAAATTCTGATCGTTGATGATGACGAGGCTATAACTACTATTTATACTACTGCCTTGAATAAAGCAGGTTATGAAGTGATATCTTCGACAACTGGTCTTGGAGGTATTGAGAAGGCTAAGAGCGAGAAACCCGATCTAGTCTTACTTGATCAAGTCCTTACAGATATTCCCGGCAATGAGGTGCTTAGAACTCTTAAAGCAGATCCTGAAACGAAAGATATGGCTGTCGTGATCTTAAGTAATTACACCCAAAATCAGCAAATGAAAGAGGCCATTCAAATAGGGGCTCTTGACTATATGCTGAAATACCAGATTGACCCTGAATATCTTATAGAACGCGTAGGTGATTTACTTAAAGAATCAAAGGTAAACGAACTCCTGAATACCCCGGAAACGCCAAGTAATGAGTCACATTGATCTCAGGGGGAGACGGCCCTAGACAGAAGAACAGGTAGGTAGTATTTCCTGTGAATATAGCAACTATAATCCTTCTTATATGTAATATTGTCTTGGGCGTTCTCGCTTATGTTTTATACTCTCAATTACGAAAATTAAAAGAACTCCATGATCTGCAGGCGAAAGAGACTAAAGATCAATATTATGAAATAGTTCATGAACTCAGAGCACCCCTCACTGCTGTCAAAGATGCAGCTATCATGTTAAACGACATGCCGGGAAAACTTAACGCCGAAGACCAATCAAAAATGCTTCTTCTTATAAAAAACGAATGCCTAAGGCTTCTTGAGCAGGTATCATCTTTCTTAGATGCATCAAAAGTGATGACGAATAAAGTCGCGATTCAAAAAGTCCCAAGTGATCTTAAAAATCTTTTAACTGAAAAGATTATGATGTATTCTCCTCAGGCCAAGACTGCAGGACTTGAAATTAAAAGCGATATTGACCCACAGATGCCGCTTATCCTTTATGATCCTAAGTACATGAGTCAGGTGATAAATAACCTTATTTCAAATAGCCTCAAATACACACCCTCAGGCGGTACAATCACGGTGAGTGCGAAAACAACTGATAATACAGTATTCGTTTCGGTTTTCGATAATGGACTCGGAGTATCGGATGAGAAGAAAAAAGAGCTTTTCTCCAAATTTGCATCGATTAACTCGAAAAATTCATCTGTCGCAAGTAGCGGCCTGGGCCTTTATGTAGCAAAAGGAATAATAGAGGCACATGGAGGAAAGGTGACTGTTGAGACACACGAAGGCAGAGGCTATAAAGTATCATTTACCCTTCCTCTCCAGACCCTCCCCGCCTCTCTATCGACTCAATCGACAGTATAACGTGAAATTAACAATTATTTAATCTGCCAATTCTTTCCGTCCGTTACTATCTCTATATCCCCCTCTTCATCCGTCCTTAATATCTTAATCTCTTGATCTCTTAATATTTCCAAAATTTCTTTACTTGGGTGACCGTATTTGTTCTTCCCGACTGATATTACAGCAATCTGGGGATTTATCTTTACTAATAATTCTTCGGTTAACCCGTAGCGTGATCCGTGATGCGGAACCTGAAAAACTTCAATTGGATCTTTTTGTCTCTCAAATGTAGCGTCAATTATTTCGGTATCATTATCGCTTGACAAATATAGATCAAATTCTCCATACTGCAAATGTTGAATAAGAGATGCCTGCTCCCCTTTCTCTGCTATTAGTTTATTCGGGCTCATTAAATCTAACCGTTTAATCGTGGGACTTTTTACATCAACCCTTACCCCATCCGAAGCTTTAAGAAAATCTCCGGCAAAAAGCTTTTTCCTAACTGATTTCTCATCATGTAGCTTTCTCATAAGTCCCTTAAATCCTTCAGTGTCATTAATAATATCTTCTGTATCAAAACTTAAAACATTGTATCGATCTAAAACAAACTGCATACCGAAAAAATGATCATCATGAGGATGTGAAAGAATCATTTTATGAATCGTCCTATCCCAAAAAGGCATATGAGAAGAGAGGCAATTAATAATTGATTTATCGGGTCCTGCATCTATTAAGATATTTTTACCACCTGGAGTTCTTATAAATACCGCATCACCCTGCCCCACATCACAAAATGCGACATGAAGCAAACCATCATTAAACCGTTTATAGTCATAAATGAATATCCCGGCTAAGGCTGATATTAGAATGATTATGATTAGAAACCATTTTTTCATAATTTTTTAAACAGCAACTATGGCTATGTCATTGCGAGACCATGGAATGGCGAAGCAATCTTCAAACGGGGATTGCCACGCCTGTCTGCCGACGAGGCAGGTCTCCCGATTTACTCGGGACTCCTCGCAATGACAATCAATCTCTACCAATCGCTTTTAACTTTTCTCTTATTACCCGCATGCACTACAATCGCGCTTAAAATCAAATAATATCCAGCCCATAAAATCCATGAAGTTTTTTCCATCTCGAGAGGAATTTTAAATCTATCAAAATACCTCACTAATATCTCAAAGTAGATCAAAAGAGGCATTGAGAAAACCGAGATAAAACTACCTAATTGAGTAAAAATTAGACCCGATATGATACTTATACCCCCTATTACCATAAGTATCGGAATTGTCCAAAGTATAAGCATATTTATAAGAATAGATAAAAGATTTACTGATCCGAAGCCTGAAAGAAGTATAGGTATGGTTGCCAGCTGCGCAGCTAGTGTGGTGGTAAAATCATCTTTAAGACTTCCCCTAATTCTTTTTAAACCATGATCAAAAATGGGCTTTAGAATAATTATTCCAAGTGTTGCCATAAATGATAACTGAAATCCTATATCAAAAAGCCACGATGGGCTAATGAAAAGCATGATGACAGCGGTTAAGAAAAGCGCGTATATAGAATACTTCTGCCTGCCCGTAATTCCGGCCGCATAAGCAATTCCAGCCATGATAGCGGCTCTTACAATTGATGGCTCAAAGCCTGCAATAAATACATATAAAACAACTCCAAATAGGCTGAAAATGAGAGCAGTCCTTCTCTTGAAAAATCGCTGAAAGATGAAGAAAAAAGATCCTGCAGCCATGCTGACATTCATACCTGAGGCCGCTATAACATGGACCACTCCTGCATCCCGAAGTATCTCTAAGAATTCATCCGGCATATTTTGCTTGATGCCGAAAACTATTCCTAACATAAGCGCTGATTGAGTCGGAGAAAGTACACTTTCAAATATTTTGATAGCCCTATTTCTGATCCATAACGATATATATAAGAAGTAATTTGATTCGTTTCGTATTTCGCGAATTGTGGGAAATGAAATGCTATAGAAAATCTTTTCTGCCTTTTTGGACACCTTCAATACCCCTTTCACTTCTAGTACTTGCCCATAGTGATATAGAGGATATTTCCCCGTCGTTATAAAGATTCGATGAGTCTTAGTAACTAAGGTAAATCTCTGTGTTTTATCGACTATCTCAGGCTCATTCGTTAATCGGGTACGCATAGTCACTTTTTGAGCCGAAGATATATCAGGTATATTTATGTAGAAAGTATAGAAACGGATAAGAAGCAAAATACTAACGACTATTAGAACAGTAATGTAGTATCTCAGACTCATGTATTACCTTAATTGTAAAACAAAACTCTTTTAGAAGTACTATATGATATAAACCTACTGAGTTTGATATTAAAAATATCTTATAATATAATCCACTTGTTCTTTGACAAGTCTTCTCTGGCAGGCCTGAGATGAGAGTAAGTATATATTTATTTTCTATCTCTGGCTTGCCAGGAGTATCCCGCTAAGTCCAAACAGGAATGTCTAAATATAAATTTAGACATGGTCAAATACCTGTGGCGGGTTATGTATCCTGAACCATATACCGGTAGCTCCGGTAATATGGTGAGTCCTCGGCGCGCTGGAACAGATAACGCTGCCAGCTGCGGTTCTACCACCCAACTCTAGCTCGCAATTAGAGAGAACCGCGGGGTACATGCCGGGATAAATCAGAAAATGGAGGACATATGCTAGATACTCAAGAGGAAAAGTTTCTGATTAGATTCCTACCGTTCCTGGGATTACTAATCGGAGGCTTTATAGGTAGCTTTGGCTCCGATCCAGTAGCAGTATCAATACTATTGGGAATTATTGTCGGAGCGATTTTAGGTCTGGTTGTGGCAGTGATTATTGTCATTCTAGCAGACCTTCTCTGGTAATCTTAGATTACTCCTTCTTCCAAGGACGTCTTAAGACCTGTCCCCCCAGGTTTCGATCACGTTTGGAGAAGGAGAATCGAATGATGAAAAGTATCCCCACTTGAAGTGGGTCTGCAACAGGTTAATCCATCCGAATTGCGGAGGGGTTGCAGGTGGACGATACCGGATATGCTTTACTGGTACTCTCGAGTCCACAGAGAGTGAAACCTGTACCTATGGCTACGGTACAGGAAAGCTGGGTATGTGTTCTGAGCAATCAGAACGCGGCTCGTATCGGATGTACTTTATTCCGATAATCTTTCTTTGGCAGGGAAAGATCCGCTGGGGTACATACTCAGTATCTTAATGGACAGGTGTGCTTTATCCTGTCCAAAGGAGGTAGACTATGACGAAAAATAACTGGGCTCTTTTCCTGTTGTGGATCCTCTCTGGATTGACAACAGGAGTACTCATCTCCATGTTTTTGGAGAACGGGGATAGAGCATTTCCGGGACTGATTGCAGCCAGTGCCATCACGGCACTGGGTACGACTGCAGTCATAATACGCAAGGTAAGAAAAGCTTTAAAAAACTTCAATCAAACAGTTGAAGATCTTTTTAAAGACCAGTAAATGCCTTTAACTCCTTTTTTAAGGACGTCTGTTGGTGTACCCCGCCAACGGTACCGTTTAGAGAAGGAGCTGTAACATGAAGTCTGTCTTTTGTATCTCCTACCAATTGCGGCAGGATGTGTATTAGATGATAGACATTTCTTATCCCCTCTCCGGGGACAAATCCCGGTGAGGGGATTTTTAGTGGAATTTAATACACAGAAACCTGGTCCTTTATCTTTTCATATACACTGCCACTAACTATCTTTCTCTCACGCAATTCTTCTATGGCAGTATACGGTCTACCATCTATAATTTTACCAGCCGTTACAGGACCAACTCCTGGTAATTTATCAAGTTCATTCTCAGATGCGGAATTGATATTTATAAGACCTTGCGAATCCATGCCTGCTACAGCCTGAATTGTCTGAGCGCCACTATTATCTGCACTACTTCCGATACTTTCACCTACTTCTGGTATATAAAGCTTTGATCCATCCTTAAGCATCGCTGCTAGATTAAAGCTCTTTTCTACAAACTCCTGATCTGCGCTATCTGACAATCCTCCTGCTTTCTCTATCGCATCTTTTATTCTAGATCCATCTACTAAAGTATATATACCAGGCTCATTTACTGCCCCCGAAACATCAATAGTTATCTCTTCAACTACAGCACTTTTTACTGATTCCGTCGTTTCTGACGCAGAGGTAAATATTAAGTCATTTTCAGGTTGTGCCGGAAAAGACTGTATCAAACCATAACCTAAGAATATCACGCCTAAGATTCCGAGGCTGAGTGGAAATAGGTATTTCTTAACAGAAGGAGTAATATTTTCCATCAACTCATCCATACTATAACCATTCTAGAAAGGTCTTTTTCTATATGCAAGACGTCTTTTTAAAAGATTCTCATTATATCCCCCCTCACGTTCATGCAATTTTTCCACTGCATTTATTTGTTTGTCTAAAACATAACCGCCCCTGATAATAACATCAATCAAATAATTCACTACCGCGTCGATTGCATATTTTCTATCCTTTCCATCTAATCCTTCACTCCCTCCTAATCCTATCTCTGCTCTAATCCTCCCTATCGAAGGATAAGAAGCAGAAGAAGGATCAGAAGGGAATCGCTCAAAAGCAGCATGAAATCGCAGAAGCCTGGCATCGTCTTTCTTCCACTGAGGCAGCTTTTCAAAAACCAGGATATCCTGAAAATCTTCTAAAGCTTCCATAGAAGAAGCCTTCGCGACATCATAGAGCTTAAGCTTAGAAGATAAACTTCTCTCGCTTGATCCTTCAACTATATTCTGTTTATATGACCTGAGGGCTTGTTTTATTTGATCTCGCTGACGCGCATCTTCATACCTTTTATAATAAAGGGGCACAAACTCCCATCCCAAACGGAAGGCAATAGCGGCTAGTTGATATGAGATAAGTTGCTTATATCCTTGGGCAGCCATAATTTAGATCTTAGAACGGTCTAAACTACAAAATTCAAAATCTTCCCCGGCACATAGATTATTTTTTTTATTTCTTTCCCTTCCAAATGTTTTTTCACATTCTCACTTTCTCTTGCCAACTTTTCTACCTCCTCTTGATTCTTGCTTCCTGCTTCTTGAATCTCTAATGTATGTCTCAATTTTCCATTCACCTGAACCGCGATAACGACTGTATCAGATACTATCTTATCTATATCGTACTGCGGCCATTTAGATCGATGGATTGATTTCCACTGATGGAAAGCAGATTCTTGCTGATCTGCGTTTATCTGTTCTTTATCCGTGTGAATCCTATACCACAACTCTTCAGTCATATGCGGTGCGAATGGGGCGAGTAACTTTAGCAAAACTTCAATCTCTTCACGGCTGATATCTTTTTGATCAGAAAGGAAATTATAGTAGGTCATTATCTTCGCAATAGCTGTATTAAATCTTAATTCCTCCATATCTTCTGTGACACCTTTTATGGTTTTATTCATCATCGCTAATCTTTCTTTGCTGTCTATTCCTGCTTCCTGCTTCCTGCTTCCTGCTTCTATTACCATCTTCCAAATGCGCTTCAAAAACCTGTTGATCCCTTCAATTCCGCTGTCCTGGAAATCCCCACCCTGCGTGAAAGGACCTATGAAAGCTAGATAAGTTCTGAGAGTATCTGCACCGAACTTTTTCACATATTCATCAGGATTTATCACATTCCCTTTCGACTTGCTCATCTTCGCACCATCTTTTATAATTAGACCATTCGCGCGGAATTTCGTATACGGCTCTTCGAAATCTATATATCCGAGATCTTTTAAGACCATGGTCACGAAACGAGAATATAGTAGATGCAATACAGCGTGCTCAGCACCACCGATATAGGATGTAACCGGAAGCCACGCCAGCCTCTGGCTGGAATTTCCAATTTCTAATTTCAAATTTTCAATACTTTTCTTCTTTGTAACTTTGTAACTTTGTAACTTTGTAACTGTCCTCATCGGCATCGGCAAATCATCGCGATCTGTGGCCAAATATCTAAAGAAATACCAGGATGAATCTAAAAATGTATCAGATACATCTGTCTCTCGCCTGGCCTCATTACCGCATCCTGGACATGTAGTTTCATAAAACTCTGGATAGTTTGCAAGGGGCGCTTTACCTGTGCCGACTGGCTTGAAATCCTCAACCACGGGCAATAAGACGGGCAATTGATCTTGCGGGACAGGATACCATCCTGATATTGAAGAATCATGATTCAAGAATCTAGATTCAAGAATATTTTTAGCTGCAGTCTTGCTTCTTGCTTCTTGCTTCTTGCTTCTTTCCGTGTAGCTTATACCTTCTCCCTTAGTAAACCAGCTCTTACCCTCCTTCGCACAAGATTCACAATAAATCATAGGTATCGGAGGTCCCCAGTACCTTTGTCTTGAGATCAACCAATCTCTCAGATGATAATTTACCGATTTTTTCCCGATTCCTTTTTCCTCTAACCACGAATTTACTTTATCAATCGAGTCGGGCGTTCGCCAATTATCCCATTCTCCAGAGTTTATTATAATTCCATTACCAGCATAAGACTGAGCATTAAATAGGTTAGGATTACTTGTTTTATCATAACCAAGCTCAATACTACGTCCTACTGCTTGATTTAGAAACATCATCCAATGCTCTACGTCTTTTTCCTTATTATTTTCCTTCCAGTTATTTAGTATAGATTCAGCATCCATCCATTCCAGACTCAGCTCCATCTCATGTGGCTCAAGCTTTTTATTTCCGGACTTAGTACTATTTAAGATAAGTAAATAACAAGTCGCCCATCCTGCCCTATTAAGCTTCTTTCTTTTATTATAGAAATGAGTAAATACGGTTTGAATTTTCTCTTTATATGAAAAATCATATAATCCGCTTTCTTCCTCAACCTCACGTAGTATCCCTTTCTCTAAATCTTCATTCACATGTACGCCTCCCGCGAATAAACGTACTAGTCCATCCGGATGCTTAGAGACAGCGTATTTTTGAGTCAATGGATCAAATATTACAGCGCAGCCACCATATACTACTGTCTCATTTTCACGCTTTATACCGGTTTCTGGCGCTATTACCTGCTTTATTGGTAGATTATACTTTTTAGCGAATTCAAAATCACGCTGGTCATGACTTGGCACTGCCATGATGGCGCCAGTTCCGTAATCTGTGAGCACATAATCAGCAATCCAGATAGGGAGAGGCTCATTATTCACAGGATTAATGACATAAACACCACTGAACACACCTGTCTTTTCCTTCCCTTCAGCAATCCGTTCCTGGCTACTCTTTTTCCTGGCTTCTTTAATATATTCTTGTATTTTCTCTAATTCTGAGCTCTGAATTCTGAATTCTGAATTCTGGAGCTCTTTGGCAAATTCATGTTCAGGAGCGATCACCAAAAATGTTGCGCCATAAAGCGTATCCGGCCTCGTAGTAAATACTTTAATTCTGAATTTTGAATTTTGAATTTTGAATTCAATTTCCGATCCTGTTTTTTTCCCGATCCAATTCTTCTGTGCTATCTTCACTTTTTCAGTCCAATCAAGCTTCTCAGTGTTCGCTAGTAATCTTTCTGCATAATCTGTGATTCCGAAAAACCACTGTTCCAAATCCTTTCTTTCTACCGCTGTTTCGCATCTTTCACAAACTCCAACTGAACCTTCTTGCTTGTTTTCTTTACTTGTAACTTGTAACTTGTAACTTGTAACTTTTTGAATCACTTGTTCGTCGGATAATACCGTTTTACATGAAGGACAAAAATTCACTGTAGCTTTATCTTTATATGCTAGTCCTGCTTTAAAAATCTCTATAAATAACCACTGCGTCCATTTGTAATACTCCGGCTTATACGTTTCAACCTTTCTTGACCAATCATTGCCGGTTCCTATTTTATGCATCTGTTCATAAAAATGCTTTTCTGAAATTTCTGCGTGCACTTGAGGGGTCCGACCAACTTTAATTGCATAATTCTCAGAATGAATTCCAAATCCGTCAAGTCCGAAAGGCTGAAATACATCATATCCCTGCATTCTCTTAAATCGTCCATATGCATCGATCCCGCCGAAGGTATATACGTTCCCCACATGAAGACCCTCTGCAGAGGGATACGGAAACATCATCAGGTTATAGAAGGGTTTTTTCGCGGAGTCAAGATTAGGCTGATAAATTTTTTCTTTCTCCCAAATCTCCTGCCAATGCTTCTCAATATCTACAGCTTTGTATTCATACGAATTATTCTTGATTCTTGATTCTTGATTCTTGATTCTTTTATCTTTCGTCATGCAGAAAGTATATCACACCTGAGCTAAGGCTAAAATATACACAAATTCATTTGCGGATTAATTATGACTTATAGTACAATCCTGCTGTTCTTTGACAAGTTTTTTCTGGCAGGCTGGAGATGCGAGTAAGTATATCTGAATATATATTATTTTATTCTCTGTCTCTGGCTTGCCAGGAGTATTGCTCCAAATTCATACAGGGATATCTAATTTTCTTTAGATATGGTCAAATACCTGTGGAGTGATGACTTCCTGATCCATACATCGGTAGCTCCGGTAGTATGGTAAGTCCCCGGCGCGCTGGAACAGATAACGCTGCCAGCTGCGGTTCTTCTACCCACCACCTGAAAGCTTTCAGGTGAGAACCGCGGGGTACATGCCGGGATAAACTAGGGCGACTATTCGCCCAAAGGAGGATAGAGATGACTCCTGAAGGTAAGAGAGCGCTGATAATGATTATATCAATCATCATATCAGCGACACCGTGCGGGCTGGTTGGGTATTTCCTATACCTGGTCAGCGGCATGGCTTCAGTTGGGGTTATCGTCTTCGCGATATGCTACATATTCGCGGGGATCCCCATCTTGGCCATCATCTATTCATCCATTGCAGAATAGATAGCTGATACTCCTTCCCCAAGGACGTCCTATGACTGATCCCCCTCAGTTATGATCACGTTTGGAGAAGGAGGCTCGACATGAGTCTGTCTTTTTTATTTTCTGCCAACTGCGGTAGTATTTATAGGAAAAACAGATATATTCTATCCCCTCTCCGGGGACAAATCCCGGTGAGGGGATTTTTGGTGTATACTAATCTAAATATTGCAATTGTCATTTCGAAGGATCGGAGAGACTGAGAAATCTAGGCTAAAAGCCGTACCTTACGCTTCGCTAGATTCCTCGACTTCGCTCGGAATGACATAGAAAATGACTAGATAAACTAATCACATTCTTATCAAACAGCCTTAATTATGAGAAGATCAATTTTTTTTTCAATAGTTTTTGTTAATTTTATTTTTTTTATTAGCACATCTATATATGGTATTGCTAAGGCTCAACAAATAGATACTATTGAGATAGATCGAGTTAATCTTCATGATCCTTTGACCAAAACAACAATCAATAAAACAGAAAAGGCTTCTGTGAAAATTCATTTCACAGAATCTGACGTCGATACGCGCGGATTCCGCTTTTCTATAAATCCTCTTCTCATAACTTATGACCAGTTCACGCCGACTAATCCTATCATCCGTGAAAATACTATTTCATTTTATAATACTTCTTCTGTGTCTTATTATATTTTCGCAGAAGTTGATGGTTCCCTACGTGATAAATCAGGCAATTTCATACCTGATACCGCATGCGATAATGGCGCATGCACTGAATACGTAGCTGCTATTTGGAATAATACTTTAACTTATGGCTTCGGATACCGATGTATAGATATAGAAGGCATAAGCTGTATAGAGGATTTCAAGGCTGATGGGTATTTTAAGCAGTTTGCGAATATTGGTGCTAAAGAAAATTCTTCGATACTTGCGAAAGGGATAACCAGTAATAAGGCAAATAAAATGAAAATCCATTATAAAGTTAATACTGCAGCTTCTCAGCCGGAGTCTATTTATTCAAATATAATAACCTTTACTGCTTTACCGGGATATTGAAGTATGAAACTAAAATCCAATCTTTTTACTGTTTACTTTTTACTGTTTACTTTTTACTGTTTACTTTTTACTGCCGAAAGGGTATCTGCGGAGGATTTTTCAGTCGGTCTATCGCCCCAAATTATTACAATCGATGCTAAAGCCGGTGAGAGTATAAAAACCGCACTAGAGATTGAAAATTTTTCAAACACCCCTACTACGCTCTCAATCTCTATAAAAGAATTTACAAGGTCTGACATAGATGACAATCAAATTAAACTTCTACCTCCTAACTCCGACTTTCTTACCTTCTCAAAACAGGTTCGTATCACTCTAGACTCTCAAGTGATAGAAAAAATAGTTTTACCAGCTAAAACGAAAAAAAAGTTAAATATTTCTATCGATATACCTAAGGAGCCTAAGAAAAAAGATTTTACGTTTACTTTTCTTTTCACAAGCGAATTATCCGAAGATGTCGATTCAGAAATAAGCCTAAGTCGAATTAAAGCTTCAATTGGAACGAATTTTCTAGTCCGAATTGGTGATTTATCTTCATCTAGTATTAAAATCGATAAATTTTCAACAAATCTTTTCTATGAACGAGGTCCTGTACCGTTTAGATTAGTTATTAGTAATTTCAGTCCTCACTTTATTACTCCCACAGGTACACTCAAAATTCGGAATATGTTTGGGCAAATGATAGGAAAAATCGACCTGCCACGGACAAATATACTCTCAGATAGCTCAAAGACATATTTTTCTAAAGATAAGTATCCATCTTCTAAAGACAAAGCGGTTTGGTGGAATGAAAAATTTCTGCTTGGCATTTATTCAGCTGAACTTATACTTACTCTTCCTGAAAACGATAAATCATATACCAAAAAGATCCACTTTTTAGCCTTACCGTATCAAGGAATGATAATAATATTTATCATTATTAGCTTCATTTTCATCATTAGAAAAAGGGTTTTACATCATCTTAATAGATAGGTTTTTATATAAATCCCCGCAAAACCAATTATACGGTCATAATTTAAAAATTTTCTATTTAATCGGCTACCGATTATCAACCTAATCTTATACAAGCCTTGCCTCAAAATACCTTTGTCATTGCGAGCGGAGCGAAGCCGGGTACTGTCCAGAAACCGGCGAAGCAATCTCCAGCTACAATATGAGATTGCCGCGCCTGTCTGCCGACGAGGCAGGTCGGGCTGATTTTATCATCCCCCCTCGCAATGACAGAACAAAGTGGGATAATGTCATAAGAAAATGTGGATAACCGGTGAATTAAATTTTTTATAAACCTGTAGTATATTTACGAAGCTAAATTTACTTTAATGCTCACTATTATAAGACTTCACAAGTCGTATTTTTATTAAATTACTATATTCAGATGTTTTACTCTAGGATAAATACCTATTCTTAGGCATGCTCTTCTTATAGATAAAACGTTTTCCATATATAAATATTGGTAAGAAAACAAGTAGAAGATAAAAACTCTCAGGCACTGTGGAGAACTCAAATTCAGAATTAGTATTATCAAGATAAACTACCGCTGCCTGATCTGATGTAGGTACCACAGCAGTCATAGTAAAATACTCTATGGCAATATTCTGGCTTCCTATGTCAAACTCAAATTCAGACTGCCAGCTGATACTATCGGCATTGGTTTTTTTGGAACGGATGTGGTAATTACCAGTTCCTGCCTGGTCATCTACCATTACAGCCATAATTTCATTTGCTGAGGAGAGATAAGAAAGCCCTACGTGGCCGGAAGATGAGAAATCACCTGCGCTCCATGGATCAGTCAGTGCATTGAAGGTCTGAGAGGTAGTCGGACAGCTTGAACACTTATATAGATCTGAGTTGCCGGTAGTCCCGTTTCTTTGAAATACCCATATATCTGTCCCATCAGTTACGGCAGATAGATCAGAGTTGTCATTATCTGCTGTACCCCCATTTAAATCCATACTGCTCGTATCCCATCCAGGACTTCCATCATCTACATAGACTGACAATCTAAGGCCTGTATTGTCGTTATGCACAAAGAATGCGTTATTGCCTATTGTCAATACTTCAACTGAGTCGTTTTGGTCAATACCTGATCCGGTCTGGATATCAGTTTCGGTACATCCACCTGATGCTACGCGGGATTGACCCTCCAAATCCGCTGTACCGTCTCCAGTTCCATGCTCGGCTAGCGAGATGTATACATCACCATCTGCTGCAACTGCAATTGAAATATAGACATCTATCGCACTCCCCTTGTCAGATCCTGCACAGATAGTTCCCTGAGAATCAGAGCTTGCTGTATCAATTGTCGTAAATTGATACGAATCTCTATTATTGTCAAACCATACTACATATAATACATCTCCATGCTTCCATACAGTTGTATTACGGTTATCTGTGTCTGAATCGGCTGTATCAAGCTGTGAGCTGACTACGGTCCAATCAGCTGTGGCATCACAGTTCGTCGAGACTTTACACTTCTCCAAGACAACACTGCCTCCGTCGGTGTGCGTAGAGTACCACGCTGCACCTCCTGTAGCATTTGGCATGTAAGCTACTTTTCTGGCTGGAGATTCCCATCGTGATTCGATTGTATTATCAATTCCTGTTTGTATTACTGAGTTAACGGTCGGATCAAGTATCACAGGATACGATCTACCGGGATCATTTAGCCACATCAATGCTTTAGCAGGTAAGGCCTTGGTAAGAACCCAGCCATCATAGGTTTTTGTGAGACTGTATGAAATATCTCCGTTTGCTTTTTTAGGATTATTCTTTTCATACATATATGGCTTTCCTATCACGAAAATCTCTTTCTCTTTATGTTTTGAGTCATAAAATATGACCTCATTATCAATTAACTTGGCTTCAAGGCTGGTTCTTATGCTGTATTCAATACTTTTAATTGATATGAATTTCTTTAATTTTAACTCTGAAGCAAAACCTGAGCCTGTAAACTGAGTTCTTGCATCGATTCCTTTTTTAATATCCTCATATATGAAAAGATCGCCCTCTTTATATGCCTTAGCATCCCTGGAGAGCATGTTTCCATTTATGTCTGTAAGTTCAAAATCAAGCTCGTATTTATTATCTATCTTGGCCTTAATCCTAGGCTCAGTATAAAAAACATAATCGGCTGTACCCTTTTCTGTCTTTATTCTTTTTAGAATTGGCTGACTCATCGATTTAGGCTTCTCACCTGATTTATCCTTATCTTTTGCCTTCTGAGATTTAAGATTGGCTTTAGATTTTGCAGCCAAGAATGAGGAAGCATAAGCCTTCTCTCTTACAGCCACATAAGGCGTAAGGCTTGACACTATTAGTGATAATGAGATAAGAAGGATAAGAA
>CAYMDS010000025.1:0-15513 GCA_964389405.1 uncultured Gammaproteobacteria bacterium | reverse complement strand
CACAGCTTGTGTTAGATCAACAGCTCCATCAATAGGCTTCACTCTTACTAAAACATCTTCAAATTCTCCTTCAATCTTATGTTTTTTTGTTACTTTCCAGCGATACTGGCAACTTAATCCTCTACAAAAGTAATTAGGATACCTTATACTTCTTCCTTTATTCCAACTCGCTGATAAAGGAATTCCACACTGTGCACACAATACATGAGGTCTTAAAGGAAAATCCATGTTGTAATCTCTTCTGATCCATACCTTTGATCGCTTCAACATTCTTTCTTGAACAATGTTATATGTTTCTAAAGAAATAAAGCCTTCATGTTTTGCCTTTCTTAATGAAACACCCCAATTTTTATATTCAAGATAACCTGCATATAGAATTTCTTTCAACATCTCAGTAGCTGTGCTAAATGACATTTCCCGATTGATCCCATGCTCTTTATATTTTCTATTAACAAAGAGTTTGACTTCATCAATTGTCGGTAATATTCCATCTCTGTATGCCTCAATAGCTTCTTTGTAAATTGAGGCATAAGGTTCTGTAGCTGCTATCACTTTGCCATGAATAGGATGGATCATTTTATTTCTTAATGCCAAAGGCTGACAGAAAGGCCAATAGCCATTTTCCAATCTTGCCTTCATTTTCTGTATGACTTGCCTTCTGTTTTGATCTTTTTCAAGAGCACCAGTAGCAGCTAATACTGTTTCAACAAATTTCCCCTCCGGTGTATCCTCAAATTTGAAATTAGGACTTTCTACTTTTCCATTTCTCCCATAAATTTCTCTTTTCAATCCAAAATGGACTTCAACATCTCTTGCAAACCTTTTGAGATCATCAAAGATCACTACAATTTTGTCATTAGGATCGCCGGTGTCATTTTCTTCCAGACACTTGAGCACCTGCTTCATAGCTGTTCTTTCAAAAAGTCCTCCTGATTCTCCTTCTTCTCTAAAAACAGCAATGACTTGATAATTCATGCTCTTTGCATAATCTCTGCATCTTTTTTCTTGACTATCTAAGCCATTTCCTTCTTTCACTTGTCTCTCTGAAGAGACCCTAACATAAATAATTGCTCTTATTCTCTTCATATTTCTCATTATTTCTTTTCCATGATCTGGTCAATTATTTTACTACATAAAAACCTCAATGTCCTTAAAAGATCAGTAATCTCCTTATCTGTCATCTTTTCAGAATTTTTGCCAAGTATTCTTTTTGCATCCTCCAATGTAAGCAACTTTTTTGTCATAAAAAAATGCCCTACTCGCTTGTGGGTGGAGGGAAACCCACAAGCCAATAAGGCATCAAAAAGTATCTTTCCCTCCTATATCAACAAAAAAAGCCTTCAACCCCTCAGAGAGGTCAAAGGCTCTTTTGCCAAATATAGTTATTATTGTATCAAATAGGGGTCTAAGGCTTTTTGTAGGCTACACTCTATTTGTTCGGATCTTCAACCGGAATGTATAAAATTGGGGATTGGATTTTTTCGCTATCTGAAGTTATATCTGTTCTATCTTTCCATCCAAATCTATTCTTCATATTAAACTCCCAACTCTTAGCATTGAATCCTCTATAAGGCTTGCCATTTACTTCTACTGGAATACCAATTGTTCCATGAATACCTACTGTTTCCCAAAATAACAATCTCTTTCTTTTTGCTCTCTCTATTAGGTCGGTGGGGAAATCTTGAGCATAATCCTTAATATACCTTTGAATAGTATCCGGATCACATTCTATAAAACTTGCATCACTAAAACCTTGTTCAATATGCAAGCAATACTTTCTACAAAGTTCCTGTCTTTCTTCAGGAGTCTTAAATTTCATTGCATAGTCATTACCTAGTGGAGCGGACATGGATATAAGTAAATTATACAATTTTGAGGTCTACTCTTGCCAAAACTAATCCTAGCGGGTCTGACATATATGCTTGGTATATAAAGAATGAGGCTTAATTACTTTTTTAGCTTTGCTTCTAACTCATCAATTCTAAGCTCAAGATCCTCAATATTTGATCTATTTGCATAGCCTATGTTTTTAATTGAATTAAATTCTTCTTCTAATCTATTAGAAACATAATATATTGCAAGAGAGGATATAAAAACTACAATAAAGGACTTAAAAGATACTCCTGCATTTGTAAAAACTATTCCATTAACTAGACCAATTAGTAGATACTTCATAAGAGTTACTTAATTACTTCTGAAAGATTAGAGCAATACATGCCCGGGTCTTTTCCCATTTTGTCATACTGGATATGACAATCTACCCATTTCTTTCTGGCTTCAAGCTCTAAGCTCTGTTTATAAGCATTGATATAATTATTTGCAGTTATGAAGGCAAATATTAGAGCAAGAAATACCAATCCACCAATAATAGTTTGTTTACTCATAATAAAACTGCCCTAAAGCAGTTGACTATGGGATTATAGCTAATCTCAACAGTAAATTCAAGCATAGATCTGAGGCTAAAAGAGCATTATAAAGACTATTTAATCTCTTTGTTTAAGTGAAAATAGCTTTATATGGCTTATTATTTCACTAAAAACATTCGGGAGGAGATCGGCAGCAACATTAAGAAAGCAAGAAAGAGAATAAATAAGAAGCAAGTAGAAATAGCTGTAGATGCCGGTATAAATCCAAGCTACTATGGAAAAATTGAAAGAGGAGTAGTCAACCCTTCTCTTGAAAAGCTCTATAGAATTATAAGGGCATTAAATACTACATCCTCAGAGATACTGCCCTTTTAAGCAAAACTGATCTATCTGAATAAATAATGTGCTTCTCTTCTTTCTATATCTCTTCCTTTAACTAAACACTGAGATGTGATCTATTCTTCTTTTGTCAAAGTGCGAGATTGGCTTATTATCTAGCTAACATTTGTTTATTAGAAAGTATCGGATACCATTTGAAAATATACTCTTGAAATTGGTTCAAACTTTCTTCTGTTATGTCCACCGCGTCAAACGCGGCTTCGCACTTAGCGAGAAGTAAGAAGCGCGTTTATAAGGTGATCGCATGTGATGCGACACTGCGTAGTAGGTATATTTATATTCCTGAAACGTCTGATGTTTCAACTGATTAAACGCGCTAACGGAGAAGTTACCTCAGCTAAATTCTGTAGACCCCTTAATTTAATATATTATGAATATTTCATTAATAAAGAAGACATAAACGCTAGAGAAGAGTTTTTAAAAAGCGGTGTAGCTTATTTAACTCTCAGTAGTTACCAAAAGGATATTTAAAATGCTTTCCCAGAGACGAAAGGCCGTATTTTCTCATATATAAAAATAGTTTAAGATGAAAAATAAGAAAATTAACTGTCCCCATTTTCTTTGCCCTTCTAATTGAATATAAAACTACAGGAGACATGATAAGCTTATACTTTGCTCCTTTAGCTATAGAGCGTTGTCCATAATCATGATCTTCTGCTAGTTGTATGTTTTCGCGGAATCCGCCAATTGCATTATGATTACTGCGTGTAGTTAATAAAGCAAATCCAGGTGTTAATTTATAATATAAAATTATAGCCAGTATAAATGGATAGACAGCCCAAAATATTAAATACGATGATGGATCATATTCAGCAATCCGGAAATTAAAGAATGCGACAAATTGCTCATTAGGATCTATCTTAGGAAGTAATTTTTTAAAGAAATGATCCGGAAGTATTGTATCAGCATCAAGAAATAGTATGTGATCATGTTTTGCCCTTTTTACTCCCAAATTGCGTTGGTATCCGATGCCGCGCCGGCTTGAAATAATACTAAGATCTTCTATTTTTTCTTGAAAGTCTTTAGTTACTTTGACTGTTTGATCATCAGACTGTCCATCAATCACTACAATTTGTAGGTTTTTACACTCTCCCTGTTTAGCAATTGAATCAAGAAGTTTGGGAAGATATTTCTCTTCGTTAAATGTGGGAACTACGATACTTACCTTTTCTATCATATTACCATTATAGATTAATTCAGAAGACACCTAGTTTTATACGAGGATTATTAAAGACTAAGCTTCCAGATCTTGTTATCGCTCAGGACATAAATGATTTTTCCATCATTAGTTACCGTAAAAGCTTTTGCATTTGAGAGAATATCTGCCCGGTAGCTCATTTTCACGCTGCCTTCTTTTTGAATCTGTATGATTTTTCCCCCACCAGTATCCATAACATATAAATAATCCATATCAGCATTTGTAAAAATTTGGACAGGTTTTTTAAGCACGCCTAAATCTCTTATTAGAAATTCATCCTTTTGGCCTCGTGTGTATTTTGAGATAGTTCCATCAGCTGATAGAATCCAGATGGATCCATCTATTGCCATGCTAACAGTTTTTGATAGATCTGGTTTGTTAGTCGTAAAGTAGTCGGTTTTCCCATAGCCATCCGTCCCTGCGACGAATTTTATAACCCCTTTTGATTTATCTAGGACATATAGATTTCCCTGATAATTGCCAATACTGACAGCGTTTACCCAGTCATCATTATTTTCTAAAAGTTCTTCTCTATTGTCTCCTTCTTTAGAAATTTCAGAGATAGCATCCTTGGTCAATACATAGAATGATTCAGTATTTTCAGTAATTGAGATGGTATCTTTATTTTTATTTAATTGATTTAAAAGTGGTGAGCCATCTTCATCAGCCAGGACTGCCTGAATCGATTTACCTTCGAGAGGCTCATTTACTTGAGAGTTTATTTTTTCTTTAAGGGATAGAAGCTTATTTCTCTCATCCGAATTTTCAGGGAATTCCGAAAGATTATTATCTATCAATTTAAGAGCATCGTTAAAAATTTGGGCGGCAAGCTTCGGATTGAGAGATATGATGCCTTGTGCTTCTTGATATTTTTCATCGGCCTCCCTGTAAATTGGAGTAAATTTTTCTATTAGGGCAGCGTTTTTTCTTTCCTGTAAGGTTGAAGTTATCTTTAGCATAAGAAGAACTACGATAATACATGCTGTTGCGGCAAGTAATGTCATTTTTTTATTTCCTAGTATATTTTTAAAGGGGAGAGAGGGTAATTTGTGTTTTGGTATCCTAAATGACGGAAACGTCAAACGTTTTTTATCCGTGGGATGTCTTTTAGTAGGATAGGCAGGTATATCTTCTTCGTCTTCAGGAGTATTTTCGCTTGAAGCGTTCGGAATATTTTCAGCTTGTGCAGGAACCCCAGTTATGGAAATAACGATCGCTGCTGCACCCCCATCATCAGTATTATGAATGTGCGGAGTGAGCGTTTCTGCTATATCATTAGGTAAGGTAAGCTCAAGCGCGTTATTCAACTCATCATCAGAAATTTTTTCTACAAATTGAGCTGTTCGAAGTAGGATTATGTCTCCTTGTTTGATATATCCTGAGGCTGACAGAATTTCTTTTTCTGGATCAAATCTTTGTAAAAGCGTACCGGTTTTATTTTCTCTCTTGAGAAGAACATTTCCGGCTCCATATAATAAAACATAGAGTACTTGATCTTTAAGATAGGTAAGAGTGAGAGATAGTGTTGTAGATTTTGGAAGCTCGGAGAGACTTACCAGAACTGCTTCTTTAATTGTGGTAAGATTTTTGGTCTCCAATCCAAAAAATTCTGCCTCTAAATTGTTGATTATCGTTTTTCCAACATTTGTAAGTTCAGCATCGTCTTTTGCCTCCCCATTTGTCAGCGAGAGTACGACAAAAAAGTTCCCCGCATTATAAGCCTGCGACCAAGAGGTAAGCGTGGGCGTCGCGACAATTTTGGCAAAACTGAGATTAATTTTTATCATTTGCTACAGTATAACAAGAGCAATTGTAAAAAGCGAAAATGCTGCAAGAAAATATAAAATTGTTAAAGCGAAGATTAAGCGGGAGGCATTATTTGCATGTATGTAAACTATTTGATTTAGTGCCTTTACCTGAGTCATTAATATGAAGGAGAATATTATGAAGATAAAAAGCACCACAAGAGTTATGATTTTTAATATTAAAGTAAGTTTTATTATCTCAGAAATTGATGTAATGATTTCAGGCATAGCCTTTTAAGTCAATAAGTATATCTGTAGTACTATCCGGATTTGGTATAGAATGGAATTCGAAGTTAGCTTTTAACCCTTCTGTTTGTACGAAAACATTGCCATAATTAAAAAAGCTATGTAGAAATCCTCCTTGATGGTATTCTGCATCTATAATATCTTGAATTCGAACCTTAGCTACCTCTCTATACATAATATCATTAAAGTCTATATCGATTATCTGTTTGGTTGTGATTATGCCTACATTATAAAACCATGCCACGAAGCTGGTAAGCATAAACCCAAGTACGATTAGATAGTAAAAAGCTATAAATATTATAATAAAACGAAAAGGGACGACATCTTGGAATATGTCAAGGAGGTTGATGGGAAGAAATAGAAAAACAGGTAAAAGAAGTAGCATAATGCTGATAGTTATCCAGTTAATATTTTTAATAAAATGTCTTCTCAAAAAAAGAATAATTTTCTCATCAGGCTCCTGATTGACGAAGTTTATTCCCTGCGGGTTTTTACAAAAAGCTGAAAAAAGGGGAAGGGATGATCCGGAATCAGAGTTAGGAGTTTTTTGTATAGCCACACTAGAGTCTATTTTTTTATCATTTGATACAAATACATCAGGCATAATGTTAGGATAAAAAGTTATAATTCAAAGGTCAACAACACAAGTTAGAAATCAAAATAATAGTTATTAAATTTTTTACTTTTACCTTTTAAATTTATTTCCTTTCTATATTATAAAAGGCGAAACCGCTTTGGGGAATAGAAAGATATCCGGGTGCGCGCACATTAAATGCTGTTTTGAAGCTTGAGCCTGAAAACTGTTTTTCTCCTTTGTCAGTTTGAAAAATTATTTCATTTGTTGAGCCATTTCCTTGTAGCACACTAACGCTTGTTACATTTGTGACACCTCCTCCATATTGAGTTGATACTTGTTGCAGCTCTTGATGGGAGTAGGGATTTCCTGACCAGCAGGATGTTGTGACAGGCGTAATTCTTCCGTCTGATGTATTCGCAAGTACAAGCGCAGCGTTAATAAGATCCGCCATTTCAACACTTGTCAGCCAGGGACTACTTCTTCCGCACTTATCAGATAAGCTGCTATATCCTTTTGTATACCAGGCTTTATAAAGCCAGGGAGAGCCCCCGATTTTATCGTAGGTTTTATCTATAAAACCTCCACCACCACTGCCGTCAGTTGTATCCCAGCCTATAGGAGAGGCGAAGCCTCCATGAGTAGATGCATAGTAAGTTACTACGTCTTCAAGAACTTGTCCTCGAGTTCCCTCAACCGCCTGTTTCCAGCTATCGGGAGAATTATTGGCTTTTCCATCATTATAGACCTGACAGGCTTCAGTGGTACAGATTTCCCGACCCTCTGTTTTATAGCGGTAAGCATAAGTTCGTGCAGCTATTGCCTGTGCTTTGAGCGCTTCCGGATGCCAGCTTGATGGCATTTCAGCGATTCCTAAAAGATACTTACCTTCAAAATCCATTTCTCCAAATCCTGCGACTTTTATAGTGCCGCCAGTATCCTTGTTTACAGGCTCTTTACCGTAGTAGGCTTTAAGAATTGCGCTTGAGTTTTGGCCGGATGTAGCTCTTCCTCGTGCGCCGTATTGACTCATTCCTTTTCTGTGAGTGTGAGCACCGAATGAAAAAACCGCAAATGATCCTGCTGGGGCTGCCTCACGAAATCCTTTAATTGATGCGTTATAATCATCAGCAAGATCGCTATCTCCTATAGTCGCAGTGAAGGATCCGGAACGGGTATTGATTATTTCCTGCTGCTTAGCAGAAAGCGCTGCGATTTGTTCAGATAGAGTTTTTTGATATGCTTTGGCACCTTTTACTATTTCATCTAATTTTGCAGATTGTGCATCTAGGTTATTTTTTACGATAAGTAGACGTTCCTGCTCAAGCTTAAGCTTTTTGCTTCTCTCTTCAAGAGTAGTAATCGAAAGGGAGAGATTGGTGATGACGGCCTTATCCTGATCAGTTTTAGCACGTTGATATGCCAGAAGATCAGTAACCTCAGATGCAGATTCAGCCGATAGGAAGATACCTAAAGGAGAATTATAATAACTGTTAATGTATCTACTTACAACTGCCTTTGCAAGTAAATCATGTTTTTTGTTCAGATCCTCATAACCTTTATCAATGCTCTGTTTTTTTCCTGCCAAATCACTCTCGATACCTAGAACATGTTTTTTAATTCCTGCAATTTGAGTCTGCATGCTGGTTATTTGGGTTTCAAGTGGTTTCGTGGCTGATACTGATTGTTCGAACGCTTTATTCAGATCAGAAAGTTGTTTATTTATGTCGTCAAGGTCATCTGAAAAAGTAAGAGGAATTTTTAAAAAAAGAAAAAATCCGAGGATTATTGGTATGAGAAAAACGGTAAATATTTTCTTGGCAGGCATATATTTATTATACCATGTCCACACAAGCTTAAATCTGCTTGAGCTTTTGATTTTTATAAGTCGTCTATTATAATAGGCCTGTATTATATATTTATTATGATAATTAAAGTCTATGCTGAGCCCAGGCATACTAGTAAAGGAGATAAACGCTATCTATATAAAGATGAGTGGTGCGCTATAGCAAAAGATCAAAGTCCTACAGTTGATGTATTTAGTTTTGAGACCGACGATAAGTTATGTGTCATCGAAGGGAATATATATATTACTTCCGCAGTGGGGGAGCATTACTCAAATATTGCAGAATTGTATCTTAAAGAATATAGCCAAAAACCAGAATCTTTTTTATATATCAGTGAAGGTAATTTCGTTCTGGCAGAATACGATAAAGTAACTCATGAAATAGTTATACAGAAAGATATATTGGGCTTAAAGCATGCATATTATACGCGTATGTCTTACGGCTTTTGTCTTTCCACATCGATTGCTCCAGTTCTTGAATTCCGCAAAGGTAATTCTTCGATTAGCATTGAGGGGTTGGGTTATTATCTGTCATTTCAATATTTACCTCAGCCCTATACAATCTTTTCAGAAGTTAGGCAAGTTCCTCTTCATGGATCTGTGAAGTATAAAGAGGGTGAAGTTATTGCTTTATCTTATAAGGGTTCATATCTTGATATTCTCATGCGTCACAAAGCTGATTCACGCGGTAAGCTTGGTGATCTTCTTGCTAAGTCCATTGTACGCCAAACGAAGAGCGTCAATAAAAAAATTGGCGCTTTTTTAAGCGGAGGAATGGATACTAGTAGTAATGTAGCGATACTTAAGACCTATCTTAATATTCGACCTGTTGTTTTTACAGCGGGTTTTAGAGAGAAGGAGTATGATGAGACACCATACGCAAAAATAGTTGCGAAGGCTTATGGACTGGAGCATCATATTTTTAGAATCACTCCAGATATTTTACGTTTACTTCCTGACATATGCGCGTTATATGATAGTCCGTTGGCGGACCGTGCTATTTTGCCGGAGTATTTTGTTTGCCTTAAGGCAAAAGAACAAGGAATTTCGCATATGATAACAGGTGAAGGAGGGGATGAGGTGTTGGGATATCCGAGAAATTTGCCGGAAGACGCAGTATTACGATCTGAGACTTTTGAGAATAATGTCTCGTTAGCAAGCTACTACTCTAGAATTTCTGCGTTATTACAGCAAGATCTTAGGCGTAAAATTATGAAAATAGATACCGACGGGTCTACGGAATATTTATCAAATTTGTATGAAAAGATATCAGCAAGTCATCCATTTGAGAAGATGTACTACGGGCAATGGCAAACATGGATGATCGATAATGTATTTATGAAAGATGCGCAGTTATTTTCGTATGCCGATATGCGATTTGTCAGTCCATATATGGATGTTGCGCTTATGAAATATTTTATGCAGCTTGATTTTAAGCAAAAAATGCAAAGTTTAAAAAATAAAAATTATCTGAAGAAAGCTATGGAAGATATATTGCCTCAGGAAATACTTTATAAGTCGAAACATAAATTTCACGTTCCTATAGCAGAATGGCTGCGTACAGAATTGTATGAAGATATGCATGATTTATTACTAGCACAAGATAGTATAACAACTAGATATTTTGATAAGACATTTATTCTGCACATGCTTGAAGAGCATAGGAAAGGGAGAGCTGATTATAATAGACCGCTGTGGGCATTGTTTTTCCTTGAGCAATGGTATAGGCTTAAAAAATCATATGTAATGAAAGACAAAGATTTATGAAATCACTTTCAAAACAAATCATTGGCGAGAACAATTGGACTAGATTTATAAAAGAAACCTTTATAACGGAGGACAACCGTATGGATGAGTATCTGATAGTAGAGCGTAGACCTGCTTTAATGGTAATTCCAGTAATTCACGAGAATGATATAGTATATACGTATTTAGTTAAGCAGTTTCGGTATCCTATCGGTAAAGAAGTATGGCAGTTTGCTATGGGCACCCTAGATGAGGGTTTTGATCCAATGGAGCATGCCCGCAAGGAACTTCTGGAGGAGACTGGTTTAAAGGCTGGTGTACTTAGGTTGATGGGAGAATACTTTATCGATCCCGGCCTAAGTAGGCAAAGGTGTATGATATATGTGGCCGAATCTATAACTGAAGGAGGAGTTCAACATTTGGAAGAAACAGAGAAAGGCATGGAAGCAAAACGCTTCTCTTTAAATGAACTGGAAGGACTGGTTATGGATGGAAAATTGGTGGATGGTTGGGTATTTCCCGGGATCTATTATCTTAAAAAATATCTTAAGGCTTAATTACTTCTTTAAGACGGCATATTCTTTTTGAAATATCGGTAGACATCTTTTTCTGAATTACGTTTAGTGAAAAGCAGGTAAGTAATAGCCAATTGTACTATTTGATATTCCCACCTGCTGAATTTACCAAGGCTATCATTGTATCTATAAAAATAGCGATTATCAGGAAAGGCAGATTGTAGTATGTTTATTGATATATCAACTAAGAATTTCATATTTATTCTCAAGAGGTCTGCGACATTTGATGTAAAACCAATTTTTTCTTTTCTGTTATATATTTTTGATGGCAAAATATCTTTGAAAGCTTCGCGCAGCAGGTATTTAGTCTGTACGCTATTTGTAGTATGGTTACTATGAATTTTATAATGCTCGGGGAGCGACATGCCAAATTCTACTACCCGATAATCAAGAAACGGGCTTCTGCTTTCAATATGGAAGGCCATATTAATATGATCATCGATATGTAGTAAAGGCGGTAATGTGTATTGTGAATCAGTAGCACTAATTGCAGCCAATAGTGAGGGATAAGAGTCGGTCAGTCTCAAGAAATTTGAACGGGCTTTTTCATCAAGCGGGGTGCTCCGGCTCAGCAGATTCATATATATTTCTTTTTTTGGCAATGACACGAAATGTAATGCGCCACTTTTTTGTAGTAATATATCATATGTATGAAAAACGGTATCAGTATAAAATTTAGGCTCTAGGATAGCTATTGCATGTCTAATATATCCATTATAAAACTCATCTGCTCCGATACCGGATAGCGCTATACGCACATTCGTTTTTTTCACCTCTTGAGATAAAACAAATTGTGAATAGGATGCGAATGTAGTAGTGGGGCCTTCATTAATGAATACCATATGGATGAAATTTTTTAAAAAGTTTTCCTGCTTTGCCTTTATTTTAATCAGTTGAGATTCAGGTAAGTAGGCAGAAAGCAAATCTGCATATTTTTCTTCATCTACGCTGAGACTGCTATTTGGTAAGTATGTAAATAAATAATCAGGTTTTGAGAGTAGGGCTATAATTGATGAATCAATGCCTCCGCTGACATATGCAGCAAGAGACTTTTTTGTATCTATACGAAGCTGGACTGCATCAGTTATGAGATATCGTAGCTCCTCCTTTAGAGATTTTTCCGCTCTGCTTTTTATAGAGCGAGGTAATGAGTAGTATCGGATCTTTTGGATTTTTTTTGAATCTCGATCAATTTTCAGATAAGTTCCAGGCTCAACTTGATATATATTCTCAAATATAGTTTTTCCATCAGTTTCCGTTTCGAGCGAGGCAAATGTATCAGAGATATGAATTTTAAAGTCTATAATATCAAGGAATGCTTTCATCTCAGATGCGAAATATAGTGAATCATTAAGGAACGTATAAAAGAGTGGCTTGATTCCCAGTCGATCACGTATAAGAAATATTGATTTTTTTGTTACATAGCAGAAGGCGAACATTCCATTCAGTTCAGTCAAAATATCGATAGACCTAGAAGAAAGAAGTTCAGAAAGAGCTAGTGTATCGGAGCCTTTATTTGTTATTCCATTTGTTTTCGCAAGTAGTGCATAGTTATAAATCTCACCATTGTATACAAGGATTGAGCTCAGGTTATGAACAGGCTGTTTCCCGTAATTACCCCCGACTATATTAAGCCTTGCATTGCCAATAATATAATCTTTGTCCGAAGCTATACCTTCTTCATCCGGACCACGATGTCTAATATTTGAGAGCATCCGTTTTACGCTAGAAACAGATTCTTCCTGAAGCAAGTCATTTTTTAATGACAATACACCAGCGATCCCGCACATATTAGTCTATTATAGACTAATACTGCGTTTTCAGCTGAAAATTAGGAACCCTATATACTCTATATATTCGCTATATCAGTTAAAGAAGCTACGGTATATTTATCTGATGCGCTAAGCGGAAAAATATGCTACACTGTATTTAGTATACCAAGTGAGCTATGGCTAATAAGCTGTACACTAAAGACGAAATGAATTTTGAAGGAATTTCTATGCAGGAAGGAAAATCTTCATCCACATTAAAGCTTCTGGCATTCATGATAGTAACCGCAGTCATTTTAGGACTTTTGATATTTACAGCTGGTAGCTTTTTGGCAGGAGAAAGTGATGAAAATAAGGATGCGCCTCAAATTACTATCCTTCCAACGTCAGCCAGAGTCGATCCGACAGAAGCACCTTCGCCTACAAAAGATGAAGAGATAACTCCATCTGTTACGCCTAAGGTGACAGTTGAAAAGACTCCTTCGGTCACGGGTGCGATAAAGAAATCTTTGCTAACAGTTGAAATTCTCAATGGTAGTGGTGTAAAGGGTGCTGCGGGAAAAATGAGTGCAGCATTATCAAATGCCGGATATAATGTTTCGCGAACAGGAAATGCCGATGCATTCGACTATACCGGAGTCTCAGTAAATATTAAGAAGAGTAAGTCTGCAGAACTTAATCAGCTTAAAAAAGATCTCTCCGCTGCGGATTATATCGTTACCGAGTCTACATCCGCGCTACCTGAAACATCCACAGTAGACGCAGTCATAGTACTAGGAGTAGAAGAGTAAGAGAAGATAATTAAAGCTTCATAGTTTCAGAGTTGCAAGATTTAAGTAAAATCTTTGTACCTTTGCATCTTTGTACCTTTGAAACTTGCCATATGTTTGACGTCCTCTGTATCGGAAACGCCCTTATTGACGCCTTCCTTACGATAAGTGATGCTAATAAACATCTGCGGATCGATGATAAGGTGGGAGAATTATGTATTAAAAAGGGTGAGAAAATTCCTCTGGATAACGTAAGTTTTGAGCTTGGTGGAAATGCATGTAATGTGTCTGTGGGATTGAAAAGATTGGGCTTTAGCACAAGCTTAATTGTTGAGTTTGGGAGTGATGCGTTTGCTCATAAAATTAAAAAAGAGTTGGAAGAAGAAGGAGTAAATATTTCTCATGCGTTAACTACCCCCACTATGACCTCATTCGGGGTAGGTATAAATTTTAAAAAAGAAAGATCTCTTTTCGTGTGGCATGCTACACGTAAACATGATTTTAATTTTGATCAAATACAGACGAAATGGGTATACCTATCATCAATTGGGGAAAGCTGGAGACATGTTTATAGAAGCGTTCCGTCATATATAAAAAGTACAGGCTATAAACTGGCTTTTAATCCCGGTACCAGACAGATTGAAGCTGGTACTGATATAATATTACCTATACTTTCGGTAACTAATATTTTGTTCGTAAATAAAGAAGAAGCTATAAGGATTATTTATGGTAAAGACAGAATTTTATCTGGTAATAATAGAGAGCAAGTGAAGAAGCTGGCCATAAAGCTTAAGGATATGGGTCCTGAGATAGTCGTTATAACAGATGGGCAGTATGGGGCATACGTTCTTTCATATGAGAGTGAATTCGATCATCAGGCTATCATCTCTGTACCGGTAATTGAGAAAACAGGGGCAGGTGACAGTTTTAGTTCAGCTTTTCTTGGCGCAGTTCTGAATGGATGTGATATTAAGGATGCCCTTGCCTGGGGAGCCTGCAACTCAGCATCAGTTATAGGGAAGGTAGGCGCACAAGCCGGACTTCTTACTAAAGAGCAGATAATAAAAAGAGTTATGAGTTATGAGTTATGAAGTTATATATAGGTACAGATCATCGGGGTTTTAATATAAAAGAGAATATTAAAAAGTGGCTACTTGAATCGGGTTATGAGATAGAGGATATGGGAGCACATATTCTGCAGCCGGATGATGATTATACCGATTACGCATCCTCTGTAGCGCATAGAGTTTCAAACGACCATTCCTCTCTAGGTATCGTTTTTTGCGGAAGCGGTGTGGGAGTAGATATAGTTGCAAATAAAATTGACGGTATTCGATCTGGGTATGCATCATCAGTTAAGGAAGTAGAAAGCGCTAAGCGAGATGATAATATAAATGTATTGGCAGTAGCGGCAGATTATACTGATGAGAAGAAGGCAAAAGAATTGATTAAGATTTTTTTAAACACAAAATATATAAAGAAGGCGCGGTATGAGCGTCGAATTGGAAAAATTGGAAAAATTGAGTCCATGAACTGATTTATTTTGGAGTGAAAGTGTATGTTTGAAATTATTCCAGCAATTTTAGAAATTGAGTGGGGAGAGATTGAAAAAAAAATTGAATTAGTGAGGCCTTTTGCTAGATCAATACATATCGATATCATCGATGGAAAATTTACAGAGAATACCACTTTTTTAGACCCGACCCCTTTTAAAAAATATACCAATGATTTATTTTTTGAGCTACATATGATGGTTGAAAACCCCCTCTATTTTTTACAGCCTTGGGCAGATGTTGGTTTTAAACGTTTCTTAGGACATATAGAGAAAATGCCGGATCAGGAAGAATTTGTAGCAAAGGCACAGCAGCTGGGTGAGGTGGGCTTAGCCTTAGATGGTTCTACGTCAATTTCAGAAATTAAAGTACCTGTTATAGATTTAGATACGGTCTTTTTTTATACAGCAGAACGTGTAGGATATTCTGGAGCAGTCTTAATGCCAGAAAGATTGGAAAAGTTTAGAAAATTCTCAGAAGAAAACCCAGTACCAATAGGAGTTGATGGAGGTATTAATGAAGTTACGATTACCGATGCTTTTAAGGCAGGTGCAAGAAGATTTGGTGTAACTAATGGTATCTTTAAGACCGATAATCCGCAGGAATCATTTAAAAAACTGCACGATATTTGCGGTGAGTTATTGGGCTGAGTAAAACTTCGCTCTG
>CAYMDS010000024.1:0-15766 GCA_964389405.1 uncultured Gammaproteobacteria bacterium | reverse complement strand
AATCCATGAATAAATATGCTAAATAGTTAAGTTGTAGATGACAATTCTTCTCAAGTTAGATACAATAAATTTATGTACCAAAAAGAGCCAAATCGGGTTATAAAACTGCTTCGACAATTGTGGCCGTATATTTACAGAGGAATAAACAGTACCCTTTATTTTATAATCAACTTAATAAAATCCATTATAAAAGATGGTGTCAAGATGTTAAAAACTGGAGGCATAGAATAATGGATGAAAAAGCTATTGCCCTTGGGGCACTACAAAAGAAACTTGAGGGTAAAAGCCTAAATTATAGAGAAATATTCTCAATCATGGATGAAATCGCACATCGAAAGTTGGGCGATATCCTCACTACATATTTTGCTGCATCAGGCTACACAAGAGGCTTCTCGGATGAGGAAATGTACTACCTAACAAAAGCGATGGTTGAGACCGGAGACAAATTGTCATTTCCCGGAATAGTGGCAGATAAACACTCTATAGGCGGTGTACCCGGTACCAGGACCACTATGATCGTCGTACCCATTATCGCAGCTGCCGGATTCACCATTCCGAAGAATTCATCCCGCGCCATAACTACACCTGGTGGGACAGCAGATGACATGGAGGTATTAGCACCTGTTACGTTTTCTAAAAAAGAAATTTATGAAATCGTGAGAAAGGCCAATGCCTGTATAGTGTGGGGTGGGGGCGTAGATATAGCTCCCGCAGATGATATTCTCATAAAAGTAGAGGAGCCTTTGATGTTTGAGAGCTTTGATAAAATTCTCGTTTCTATAATGGCGAAAAAGGTAGCATTCGGATCAACCCATATTGTCATAGATCTCCCATATGGAAAGCATGTAAAAGCACGAACGGAAAAAGACGCTCTTATCCTTAAAGAAAAATTTGAAAAACTTGCAAAACGATTCGATGTAAAAATCAGACTCAAAATCCATAAAACACTTGAACCTGCGGGACGAGGCATTGGACCATTACTTGAAGCTAAAGAAGCACTAAAGGTCCTTGAGCAAACCGTAGACAGACCGTTGGATTTGGAGGAACGGTCTATAAACCTTGCCTCTGAATTACTCGATCTTTGCCTAGAAGATGATATTGAAAAACGAAAAACAGTCATTGAAGAACATGACACAGTAGATAAATATGTCCGCTACCTTCTTTCCTCAAAGCAAGCATTAAATAAAATGAAGGAGATTATTCAAGCACAAGGCGGCAATTCGAAAGTTTCAAGCCATAATCTGCATCCGGGAGAAAAAAAACATGAAGTATATGCCACGAAAAAAGCCACGATTAAAAACTTAGACTGTAAAAACATTTCTATTATTGCAAAAATTCTTGGTTGTCCTGCTGATAAAAAAGCCGGCCTGTATCTATACAAAAAAATCGGAGAAGCCGTAAATAAAGGCGATCTTTTATATACGCTTTATAGTACAAATTCCCATCACCTTAAAGAAGCTAGAGAGTCCCTTGCAAGCTTTCCGATTCTCGAGTATGATTAATCTTCATGTCAAGAAGAAACCGAAACACTAAAAGAATCATTTACCCATTTGTTCTTATAGCATTTTTTATACTCCTGGGGCTGATATATTTTATATGGGCTTTAAATATTCATAGCGTAAATCCCGCTGAGGACAAATATACTAATTTCTCAATTGATAAAGGCGCTAGCTTAACAAAAATAGCTGAAGATTTAAAAAGACAAAACTTTATCAAGAGTAAAAATTCCTTCTTAATTGCAGTTAAACTAATGGGTATTGACAGCGTAGTTCAAGCGGGTGATTTTCGTCTATCACGAAGCATGAATTTGATACAGATAGCCAGAAAGCTTACCGACAGCTCAACGGATGTTAGAGTAACAATTCCTGAAGGAAAAAGAGCGGAAGAAATTGCTGAAATTCTGGAAAATAATATTCCGACTGTCTCATCTGAAAAAATCGGCCCTTCCCTAGCGGAACACAATGGTTATATTTTCCCTGATACCTATAATTTTGAGAGGGATATGTCATATGAAAGTATTCTTGAGATAATGCGCAATAATTTCGAAGAGAAGTATCAAACGATAGAAAATAAAGTGGGTCTGACAAAGCAGGAAATTGTGATAATCGCATCACTTATTGAACGCGAAGCACGACATGATGAAGACCGAGCTTTAGTATCCAGCGTTATTCACAATAGATTAAGTATTGGCATGAAACTTGATATTGATGCCACAATCCAGTATGCACTCGGATATAATTCTATCCAAAAAACCTGGTGGAAGAAGGGACTTACTATAAAAGATTTGGCAGTTAATTCACCATATAATACATATATGAATGCCGGCCTTCCCCCATCACCCATAGCAAACCCTGGCCTTGCTGCACTTAAGGCTTCGGCAAATCCGTCCGACTCAGATTATTTATATTATATTACTGATAAAAATGGCATTAACCGCTATGCAAAAACGCTTGAGGAACATAACGCAAATATTCGAAATTACGGACTCTAGTATTTATTTAACCCCTTCTCTTAATTCCTTTAAAAAATCTGCGGGTGGCTGTTTTTACTTTCGACTCGAAAGGAGGCGCTATAGAGGAATTATCATTGACACTATTTCCCACTATTTTCTCCTGCTTAGCTTCTGAGCTTATTTCAGTTTCATAAGATGAGGGTTGCGAAATGTAATCACCGTTCTCAATAAAATCATCCTCTTCTTCAATGATTTTTTTAACAACATCTTCCCAATTACTTATTCTGTCTATTCCCTGATCTACAAAGGTTTTAAGAATCTTTCTACCTTTTTTGGTATTAAGAAGTAACGCCGCTGCCACGCCAAGAATAAATCCGAAAACGAATCCATTATTACTTTTATTTTCGTTATTACTGTGGGTTAGCATATTGAATGAAGAATCTTAAGCGTGGAACCTAGACAGATAGCCTTATCTTCTATCATCTTCATCTCTACTTAAAAATGCACGGACAAACTTCGCGACCGTCAGTATAGATCCTGCTTTCAGGCCTGACGCCAATGAAGAAAATGTAGCGATAGGTGCGGAAATATTTTCTGTGATACTCCCTGCATTATCTAAAACTCGATTTGCCTTCGTCAAGGTGTTTCTAACATCTTTTAAGATATAAAAAACCTGTATTCCCAAAATAACTAAAAGAACAGTTAATATTACGATAACAAGAAGTAGTACAAGTTGGACAGTATCAATCATATGTAAATAGTTTCAAAGTCACAGAGTTTCACAGTAGCAAAGTATTCGAAGATTTAAATTATTTACTTTGCAACTCTGCAATATATAATCATACTACCTTAAAGAAATTATCAGTGTCAAGAATGAATTGAGTAAGATTAGAAATAATTAAGACTATTTCTTTAGCTCAACTGTTTTTTCAATAGTTGTTGATTTTCCGAATCTGTTAATGGCAGTTATCGTAATATTTGTCTTACCAGGAAATACTGATAACGATTTAATGAAAGTACCATCACCTTCAACATATACAGGCGCTTTATTGACACTTACTGATGCATAAGGATTAGATTTACCTCTGATTGTCACCGTACCGGCTGTTGCCGAGACTGTGCTTGATTCCAGCATCAGAGGCGGATTAGTAAATGCATCTTTATAAGAATATGTTATATAACCAGCAAACAAGAAAAATGCAAATAAAACGACTAATGTGGTGTATTGAATCTTAAAACGTGGGAGGACCAAGTCTGCAGGCTCTGAAAACCTCTCAGGTAACACAATATAAGCTTTCGATTCATCTACCTCTCGTCTATAAAGCGCCAAGGCATCTTTTTTGGAAACACCTAAATACTCTGCGTAGTTGGCTATAAAACCCCTGGCGTATGCACTGGCAGGCAGCTTATGATACTCTCCACGCTCAATTGCACTAAGAAAAGCTGGGCGAATTTTTAACGTCCTTGTAACTTCATCAAGACTAAGACCTCTTTGTATTCGAATTTCTCGTAACTTTTGTCCAAGTTTAATCATACTACGCAAGTTATAAATCCTAAAAAATAAGCTGCTGCTATGAAGAATTCGCCATATTCGTCAGAAACTCATCAGCATTTCTCACCAACACCTCCCTTGGCTTTGATCCCTCGGCAGGTCCGACTATACCCACTTCTTCAAGCTGATCTAGTATCCTAGCTGCACGGGAGTATCCTATTGACATCTTTCTCTGTAAAAAGGAAGCTGAGGCAGTGTCGAATTGACAAACAAGTCGCACAACTTCTTCAAACATAGGATCCCGCCCTGCTCCATCTGAAGATGTACCGACTGTACCCGATTTACCTTTTACCCCAATTGGCTGATTAAGGATTTCTTCTGTATATTCAATGGCTAGATCTTTTGATTTCAAAAAGTCAACCAACCGCTTTACCTCTTTCTCTGAAATAAAAGCACCCTGTATACGTGTAGGCTTAGCCTGATCTGGAGGTATATAAAGCATGTCTCCCCGGCCAAGTAATTTTTCTGCACCAGGACTATCCAGTATCACACGTGAATCAATCATAGAAGAGACATTAAACGCAATTCGGGCTGGGATATTGGCTTTAATAAGTCCCGTGATGACATTTACGGATGGTCTTTGCGTGGCTATAACCAAATGGATCCCGGTAGCACGGGCCATCTGGGCAAGCCTCGCAACAGCATCTTCCACCTCAACCGGCGCAAACATCATAAGATCTGCCAGCTCATCAATAACGATAACGATATAAGGAAGCGCCTGAAAACCTGATAACTCATTGTATCCCTCAATATTGCGAACCCCTCTTTCTGCAAATAACTTGTATCTTCTATCCATTTCCTGCATGGACCACTTGAGAGCAGAAAGAATTTTATCAGGCTCGACTATTACAGGTGTCAAAAGATGGGGTATACCATTATACGCTGTAAATTCTACTCGTTTTGGATCAACAAGTATAAGCTTTACCTCCTGAGGTGATGCACGAAAAAGAAGTGAGGAGATAAAAGCATTAATAAGAACTGATTTACCTGATCCCGTGGTACCCGCTACCAACACATGCGGCATTTTTGATATATCGGTAACGATGGGTGTACCTGAAACGTCAAGACCAAGTGATACAGTAAGTTTTGATTTACTCTTTTGCATACTCTGTGAACTAAGAAGTGCTTTAAGCGGCACCACCTCTAACGACCGATTGGGAATTTCTATACCTACTAGATTTCGTCCTGGGATGGGTGCTTCGATTCTAATTTGACCAGTAGGCGCTTCAGTCGCCAGTGCCAAATCATTTGCAAGTGATGTAATTTTTGAAACCTTAGTTCCAAGTGCTATTTCTAATGCATACTGGGTAACAGCAGGCCCTAAATTGACTTCTGCAACACGAGCTTCAACGCCAAAGCTCTGAAGTGTTTTTTCGATAACTGATGCTATCTTATTAATATCCCCCCGTTCAGCTTTTTTACCTGGCTCATCTGAAAGAAGCGATAACCCCGGGTATTCCCAAATACCTGGGGTTGTATTATCAAGCATGTTTGCTACAAGTTTCTCAGATAATATGTCAGCCTTTTTTGCTGAACTATTTGGAATTGGCGTATTAAAAGGAGTATTTAGCAACTGATCTTTTTGTCCACCCTTTATAGTAATAGGCTTACTTCGATCTAAGACCGCGGGAAGCTTTGCTTTTTTCATTACCGATAGTGCCTTCCAGGGAATCATTTTTTTCGATGTCGCGATGACAGCTTGAATAACTTGCACGATTTCATCAATAGAAGTATCAAAAAAAACCACGTTCCCTATCAAAATACCACCAATAAAAATAAGATCTGCCAGTAATCTCCCTAAAGCATTCTCCAGGAACAGAAATAAACTTGCCCCCACAAGCCCACTTTTAGTTAGTCCGGCAAGCGAAATAAAGCCCAGCAAATACCCAATAGCCACATTTGGCCGGGATAGATAGAACTTTTTCATTTTAAGACAGAAGAAGCCAAAAAAAAGCGGTGCTAAGGAGGCGAAAAAAGCAGTGGCGCCAAAGTTTTCATTCAGTAAACTTTGAATTCTCTCCGGGGTTGGACCGTTACTTATAAAAGAAACGAGGGATAGGCCGCTTACACAAAAGCATATTACTGCAAAAATAGTATATACAGTTCCTTTTTTTAAATGAAAGGAAAAACGCTTCCTTCGGGATCTTTTTTTCCAAAGCATAGGCAGAAAATACTAATTATAACAGTATCATAATAACACTTAGTGGATATTGAATCAAGCTCCCCCAGCCACAAACTAGAATTTATTGAATAGTTCTGATATAAATAAATCGTGAATTATCTAAAAGTTACTTGTCTCTCAGAAAACACCATATCATTTCGCCACAGTTTACTTTCCTCTCATGGACAATCACTTCTTATAGAAACTGACAGCAAGCGATATTTATTTGACACTTCAGAGATATACGAAGGATTTATTTATAACATGGAAAATTTAGGTATAAAACTTGAAGATATAAATACTGTGATACTTTCTCATAACCATTTAGACCATTCAGGTGCTTTATTTAAACTTATTGATAAATTTACAAATCAAAAATTATACCTGCCACCAGACATGAAAACCATGAAAGAAAATAAATATAACTCTCGTTATAGAGAGACTGATCAAGAAACAGCGATAAATAAACTATTAGATTACGAAAATACCGAGGTAGTTTCAGAAGGCAAGAAGCTTGATGAAAACATCTATACTACAGGCGCACTTGATGCTGATGTTAAAGAACAATCTCTTATTATAGAAATTCCAGGAAAAGGACTAGTTGTTTTAGTGGGATGCGCACATCCTACGCTTCCTGTCATAATTGAAAATGCCAAACGAGTAACCGGAAATAATAAAATTTACGGGATTATAGGAGGCTTACATTATGCAAAACTTGCTAATGAACAATTAATTGAAAATATTAATTATATTCAATCTCTTAACTTGGAGTTTATTATCCCTAGTCACTGTACAGGATATAATGCTACAAAAATGATGAAAGATGTGCTTGGAGATAAAGTTCATTTCTCTTTAATAGGTGGACAATTTGGCAGCGGAAACTCTGTTCAAATCCTTCCTTCTCTATCTTTTTCTTTATCGTAAATTAATGCGAGACTGCGTAACCTGGAAGGTTGAGGATATTAAAAGCTTTTAAACCATTCATGATCTATCTCAACTATTTCTTCTTTTCTTATTTGAACTCCTAGATTTAGCTCTTTCATTTTTTCAACTAGCTCTTCACCTTCAACTAGGTCTATTGGAGGTGATCCATCTCGAGAGGCTTCGGATTTAGCTTCTCTACTAAAAGATCCTGTGGTTATAAGTAACCCTTTATCTGCTCTCCCGACCATTGTTCCTTTAAACTCTCTCACTTGCTGAGACGAAACTGTGCCTTGATATCTTTTGCATTGAAAAATTACTCGGAAGCCTAAAAATCCACCAACTCGTACAATCCCGGTGCCATCTATTCCGCCATCCCCTGATCGTCCAGTCACTTTTACCTGAATGAATCCCGCTTCTCTTAATATTCTTTGACATAGCTTTTCGAACTCAGCAGGCGATAGTTTCTTCAGAATTTCAAGTAGCTCATCCTGCCAAACTATTTGTTTTACAATTTTATCCGTAATAATATTGATGCCACCACTTACTTCTGCATTGAGATCAAGACTCTTAACAAATTTATTTACTTCATCCTTATTAACCTGTTTTACTGCATTTCCTTTAGGAGTTAAAGACCAAACACCTCTAGAGGAATTTTCTAATAGGCGATAACGCTTTAGATAATTCCTTGCCCAGGCCAATCTATAACTTAATTTAGTTCTATTTCCCTTATGGATCTCGCTTATTTCTTTATCTGTAAGTTTTAAGATTACAGCCACTTTTTCTTCCATCTCCGAAACTGAAGCTGATCCTCCTAATTCATGAAGTGCTTGTAAAAGCGGATTAAATAAATCATCGTATTTTAGTACAGCCATATGCTGGTATTTTACCAGATTTATATTGCTAATTATATGGTAAAGGATTTTTAGATTAATGAGGCTACTCTTTTACGAAGCTGTTTAGGATAGAACTAACGATTGATAACACTAGTCCAAATAAAATTGCCCATAAAATTCCATCGATTCTAAACCCTGTTATCAAAGAATCAGTAAGTAATATCATAAGAACATTTAATACTAAGGAAAATAAGCCAAAAGTTACAATGGTAACAGGTAATGTGAGAATAAAAAGAACCGGCCTTACTATAGCGTTAACTATTCCTAAAACCAGTGCTACTATAAACGCTGTAGCGAAAGAATCTATATGCACCCCTGAAAGGATATATGAGGTTATAAAAACCGCAATCGCTGAAATTAACCAGTTTATTAATAGTCGCATAAGAGAGGAATTTTTAAACTTCTTCGCTTAATACTTCAAGTCCGGAGCTGGTCATTTGACCATTTTGTAGTACATTTTGTGAGAGAGTCTCATTTGCAGCTCCTTGTTGAAAATTACCAGTATTAACCATGGTATCTGCGCCACTGCCGACATAAGCTCCAGTACTAGGAGGAGGCGTCTGATATACAGGCGCTGTATCTTGAAGATTTGGGGATGGTATATTAGATGTGTTTTCAGAGCCTAAAACACTTAACGGATCAAAACTAGTTACCGGAGTAACCGGCATTTGTTCTAAACCCGTTTGAGCGCTTTTCGGAACTTCTTGGCCATAATAATAACCCTCCGCAGCTGCAGTCTGTGGATTCCCCTCCATAGATGTGGTGTTTTGATTCAAGGTATTTGTTAATGGATTAACCTGAGATGAATCAACTGGAGTAGGGGTCGCAGCACCTGCACTAGCCGGATTTACTACAGACACCTCGCTTTCACCTTTAGAAAACGCAAAAGCATTAGTCTCGCCTTTATAATCTATTTTTATAGTATCTCCGGTAATAAAATTCCTGCCTATTATTTCAAGAGCAATAGGATTTTCAATAGAATTTTGAACGAGGCGCCTGAGAGGTCTTGCGCCATACATCGGATCATATCCTTCTTTAGCAAGCTTCTCCAAAGCTCTATCCGTAATAGATACTGTATAACCTTGCTCTTTAAGTAATTTTGCTGTTTTTTCAATACCAAGCTTTGCAATTCCGACCATATCTTCTCTTCTTAAAGGCTTAAAAATGACTATATCATCATACCTATTTAAGAGTTCAGGACGGAAGAATTTTCTTAATTCATTATTTACGACACTGGATAGTTCTGCGAATTCTTTAGCATACTCTGATGCTGACTTTTGCGACTTAACATCAGTATCCTTCAGTTTCTCAGTTATGAGAGCGCTCCCGATATTTGAAGTACAAATAATAATTGTATTTTTAAAGGAAATGGTATTGCCCTTGTTATCTGTAAGTCTCCCGTCTTCAAGAAGCTGAAGAAGAATGTTGAATACATCGGGATGAGCTTTCTCAACCTCATCAAGTAAAACTATAGAATAAGGTTTAGCGCGAACCGCTTCAGTTAATTGACCTCCCTCTTCATACCCTACATATCCAGGAGGAGCACCGATCAGTTTTGCTACCTCATGCTTCTCCATGTATTCAGACATATCAAGCCGGATCATGGCATCATCACGACCAAATAATATTTCAGCCAGAGTCTTTGCAAGTTCAGTTTTTCCGGTTCCTGATGGGCCTAAGAAAATAAAAGAAGCAATTGGCCTCTGCCCACTAGCAAGACCGATTCTACCCCGTCTTACAGCCTCAGAAACTTTCAGTACGGCTTCTTCCTGATCTATCAATCTTTTATGTATCCTTTTCTCAAGCTCCAGCAATTTTGCGCTCTCATCTTCGGTAAGCTTGGATATAGGAATTCCTGTCCAGCTTGCTACGACATTCTCCACATCACGTTTAACTACCGCGTTACCTTCGGCCGCCTCCGCCTCATCTGTTTTCTGTGAATCTTTATTATCATCATTCTGCTGTTGTAAGGTGTTAGCTGGCATGGGTTGAGTGGGAGTTGGAGTGGCGGCTTGCTGATTCATCGACGGTTGTTCAACTGTCTGTGCATTCTGAGGTACATTGGCAGTAGATGCCTGCATCTCCTCAGACCCCTTACCATCCTGCGCTATATTATTATTTAATGGATTTGTGTCATTCATGGCGTTATAACTGATCCTGCTAAACTAGGATCTCCTTCAGGCAAAGCACCATTTGCGATTGAACTTTGCGACACTTCAGGGGAAACTACTTCTTTATTTCCAAGTGCATCTTCAGTTTTTTCAGAAATTTCCTTATCTTCTTTAGTCTTTATAACCTGTACTAATTCTTTCACATCTGCTTTCCCACCGTCAATTCTAGGCAGAAAAGTCTCAGATCGTCCCAGTTTAACCCAGGCTGCTGCCTCATCAAGCAAATCAACTGCTTTATCGGGTAAATACCGCTCGCCTATATATTTTTTCGATAATTTTACTGCTGCTTCGATGGTCTTATCGCTAATTGTGACATTGTGAAATCTCTCATATTTTGGACGAAGCACCTTAAGCATCTCAATCGCAGCTTCTTCACTTGGCTCTTCGGCCACCACAGGCTGAAAACGTCTTTCAAGAGCTTTATCCTTCTCAAAATTCTTTCTATATTCACTTGTGGTTGTGGCACCTATTATTTGTAACTGACCGCGAGCCAAATGAGGTTTTATGATATTAGATGCATTCATAGCATCTCCTTCTCCTCCTGCACCCATTAAGATATGTATCTCATCGATAAACAGTATAATCTGACCGGCTGATGCCATCGATTCTTGTATAACACTTCGCAACCTCTCTTCAAACTCTCCTCTGTGAGATGCGCCTGCCACTATAGATGAAAGATCAAGCTGTATAATGCGCTTATTGGCAAGTTCTTTTGGTGCTTTACCAGTCACTATCTCTTCTGCAAGTCCTTCGATAATAGCAGTTTTTCCGACACCTGCCTCACCGATTATGATGGGGTTATTTTTCGTTCTTCGCAAAAGTATATGAACTAGTCTATCAATTTCTTTATCTCTTCCTGCTATCGGATCAAGCTTTCCCTCGCGTGCTTGCTCAGTCAGATCAATACCAAATCGGTCTAATACTGATTTTTTTCCATATGAGAAACCATGGGCTTTTGATAACTTAGTCTCCACTTCTTCTTTATTTATACCTTGTTGCTTCAACTGACCTGCAGTTGTCAAAGTATCGTTAAAAAGCGAAAGAAGTATATCCTCAGGAGTGACAAATGCCGAATCCCGAGTCTTAGCGTCTCGATACGCCTGTTCAAATACCTGTTTTGACTTATCGCTTAAGGTAGGTTGTCCCGTAAACGCACCAACCACTTCTTTCGCCTGAATTTCCTTAGTAAGCTTGGCAGGATCTACTGAGAATTCTTCAAGTAATTTAAATAAATCAGCATCATATAGAAGGCCTATGAGCAACTGATCCGGCTCAATGAACTGCTGACGTATCCTTTTAGTTTCTTCCTGCGCGTGTTGCAGTACCTGAGTAGAACGCTGATCAAGATGCGATAAAGCAGATAAGTTCTGTCTCATGGCAGGATTAATACGGGAAGCTCCTGTACTTACGGGCGCTACCGGCATCTTAGCAGGCACTTGAACTGGGTTTGGCTGATTCGCGCTCATACTACCTACAGATGGATTGCTGACAGGCTCGTTAGCCTGAGAATGTTCTGTTTCTTGAAGCGGTTGCTTTTTTTGATTAAAAAGATTACCAAACATATTTTAGTTGCAAAGACAAAAAGATACAGAGTTGCAAAGTAAGAATCTAGCGGGCTTAAAACGCTGCTCTGAATCTTTGAAACTATGCAACTTGGATATTTTGTCCTAATATCATTGTGTCTATTTTTAACTGAATCGTCAATAGCTCAATTATTAGTCTACGCATTTTCAGTATCCACACTTTGAACCAAATCATTTTTATTTTCTACAGTATTTTCCAAAGGTCTGTCTACGAGAACTTTCTCCCCTTCCTCAGGTATTGATTCTAAAACTGAATTTAAAGCATGCAGCTTTGCATCAAGGTACGAAGTAATTTCATCCAAGCTAAATCCGCCAAGTAGAACAAAAGGTAATAATAGAGATACTTGACGTAACCCTTCTTGTACTTTTACGTCTTCATGGGAAGATAACAGCATAAGCGTAGACCGCATCGTATCGCTTTCTCTGTTTAGCCATACTTTTTTATCCGATATATCGGTTGGTGGATTAGATTTTCTGTAATAGTCTTCCCACATACCTCTCACTATTTCATAATCCGCCACATTCACAGTCTGCAATGGATTATTTACCGGTAGATCTATGTTTATCGCCCCTAAAATAGGTGCACCCTCATCTTTTGGTGCTAGTTCCCATACTCGAATAGCCAACATATTTCCAGCTGTAGCTTCGTTTTTTATTTGCTCTTTAAGGCTATTTATCTGCTCAACTGGCGTTGCCTCCGTTACCATAAGGATCCGATCAGCCAAAATATTCTGCCTTTTTACTTCATCCGATAACAATGCTGAGACTGCTTTCAAGTTTTCATCGTCTTTTACTGCTGGATACATATCAGGATGAGATAGTCCAAGAATATATCTATGAAATGCACTGATACCTGAAAGATTATCGCTTTTCTGATTAATTGCGTTACTTGCGGATAATATCAGCTTCGCATGCACATCACCTTTACTGCTTAATGTAAAGAGGTTATCTTTTATCGAACTGATTTTCGTTTTTTCATTAGAATCCACTACGGCATCCGGATTCGCGATTCGTGCTAAAGTCTCTTTGACTTTAGTTGCCTCTTCTCTCTTTTCACCGCTTCCTGATAGAAGAGATATCTCAAAATTTACGATATCTTGGACAGTCGGTACCGGTAGACTTGTAAGATTTAGAAGTTCGGAGTTTACATTTACATTTAGGGAAGTAGTCGATGGACTCGTCATGAAAGGACTATCATCCCCAGCATCATCAATTGTCGCCGCCTGCGTCATGCTTGTTTTTGCTGTAGTATGAGTCTCAACGGTTACAAGTGTATCCTCGTCTTTTCCTATCTCTTCAATTATAGACTTTCCGGCTTCTTGCTTAGCTTTCAAATATGACACGATTTCATCTTGACTGAATCCGCCAAGGAGCAAGAAAGGCAAGACATTCCCGACTTCCTCCATTCCCTGCTGAATTTTTTCATTATCTCCTGACGTAAGAAGTGAAAGAATATTATCAATATCTTTAATATCCTCGCTTATCCATTCTTTTCTATCATTTAGCCCTTCAGGTACATCCATATCCTTGTAGTTCTCCTGCCACATCTTACGCACTGCTTCATAATCCTCAAGGCTTACTGTCTGAATTCTATTAGATGATGGGGTAGTAATACCGTCTGTAATGCCGCCTTCTTCTGAAACAAAAAGCCCGAGCATTTCATCCGCCAATGGCTCACCTTTGGATTTCGCATCTAAAAGTTGTGTTTTTACTGACTCCATCTCTTTCGTATTCACTGGAGTAGAAGAGCTTGCATCTTCTTTTGAGGCACCTTCCATTTTTGATAACATAGATGCAGCAAATTGGTTACCCTGGCTTTGTGCTTGAATTAATTTATCTTTTACTTTTTCAAATTTTTCCTTAGCTACCGTATTAGTAATTGAGATAGGATTAGCAAGTTGCTGCATTACCTTTTGGGTAGTTGATGCATCTATCCTTCCTATCGCTGTTGAAAGAATAGTTGATGATTCTTTATTACCTTGAAGCGTTGCCTCTATGAGCTTCTCTTTTAGATCATGGATTTCGTTTGACGACGTAGTTTCTTTAGTTGCTAAAATTGAGGTAGCCAAAGTATTGCCCTTTTCACTTTCTTTAACTAGTGAATCATGGAGCTCAGAAATTCGCTCTCTATCGCTACCTAATGCAGATGCCGGATTTGCGATCTCTTTTAATACGTTTTTTAACACTGATTCATGTTCTTTTGTAAAAGAAGTAGCTATAAGGGATGTAGATACATTATTTCCAGTAATGCTTTCTCTGGTCAGCTGATCTTTTATATTTTGAAGCTCGCGAACTGTTGTACTTTCTTTTGCAGCAAGGATAGTCGTTGCCAAAGAGCTTCCCCGCTCGCTTTCCTTAACTAAACTATCATGAAGCATTGTCATCTTCTCACGGTCGATTCCTGAGACTATTGATTGGGGGTTTGAGATATTTGTTAAAGACTTTTTTAAGTTCCTAATCTGATTATTATTCTGATTTGAGATATTTGTAATGTTATTTGCGACATTAACAGCAGAAAGTATTGAACTGGCCATCACGTTACCAGCAGTACTTTCTTTTATCAAACGGTCCTTAAGTTGAATAAACTTTTCCCGCTCAATTTCATTTTGGATGGTGGAAGGATTTGCAATTTGCCGTAATGCTTGATAAGTTTTTGAAACACTGCTTGAATCTCTATTGGATATTATTTCTTTTTCATAGGATGCGATGTCTCTAATAGTAGGAAGTGAGATATTTGTAGCTGTGAGTAATTCGTTATGCACATTTGCATAAGCTGATGCTACTGGCCTTGTGATAGGAATCTCTCTCGCATCCCCTATGGGCATAGCTTTAGGCAGCTGCATCGCATCACCAATAGGCCCTTCCTGGATAATTGGGATATTTTTCGCGTCTGAAAACTTCGCAAATGGTAGCTGTTTAGCTAAACCTGTACCGGCTGGAGGAGGCAGGGGGGTGGGCGCGGGAGGAGCTTTATTGAGAAGTAAATAACTTGTATTTATAAGTTTTTGCATTGCGGGACTTTCTTCGAAGGAGAAATTATTCAGATAATCAAGAAAAATCTGAAGGAGTATAAAAGGAAGAAGAATTACCACCCAGAGCATAATAAGCGCTACAACGTAAAGCGCAAATGTATCAGGAGTATTCAGATTATTATCTGCAGTTACTATCTGACCGGGTCCGCCTAGCAAAACATTCGTCGCTGTCGGATAGACAAATGAGGTTCCAACATTTTTGAAATCAAATATTAAAGGAAGTCTGGGTGATTTCCAGATAGAAACAAGACCTGAAAGAAAAATAGTAAATAGCGGAGCGTATAATAACCAGCGGAAAAATTCGCCGATCCAAATCTTCGCAGTATTACGCACAGGGTAGTAAAGAAGCAGTATAGGAAAAACTGGAGAGAGAACTATAAAAAACCAAAGTATAATTTTTCTTATGATAAGTACCCCGGTCATCGCGTAATATGTAACTGCTGTAAGACGGGCAAGTAAAAGATTCACGAAAACAGATTCATCAAAGAAGGGATGAACTTTACGAAGACCCCTGAAATATTCATAGTCCCAACCGACATATAATAAATCCTGTGCGCTTATAAGCCTGGATGGGGTTCCGGGCTGAGTTAAAAAGAAACCCTGAATGACATCTACAGTAGTGTAGATTATTTGAATCAAAGAGTAAGATAATGTAACTAAAAGCACTACTGCAATAAATCTTGGCAGGAAACGTTTAAGTGTAAGACTTTTTCCTCGGGAAGCCATGAGCACAAAAGCTGTTATGAGAACGATTAACGCGAAGAACGCATAAACTATATTTCTGATCGTGATCCAGAAGCCTATCAACGGATTCTCGTTATTACTGCATATTCGGGTATTTGTAGAACGTGCGTCGGTAGACGGAGGATAGACAATATTTCCATTGGCATCATACTTTACATAACATGACCACTCGTAATTCTGTAGGGTCCAATTGAGAAATTGGACAGCCCTTGCAGCAGTTTTACCGACGAAATTGAATTCCGGGTCCGCGGAAT
>CAYMDS010000023.1:0-16497 GCA_964389405.1 uncultured Gammaproteobacteria bacterium | reverse complement strand
ATATGAGCTTTTTTATAAATATGGTGAAGACCGTTTTGCCAAAAGGGTGGCTTCAGATATTGTTGAGTCCCGTCGAATGAGGCCAATAGAGACAACCGATGATTTAATACAAATAATTGAAAGAAATATCCCGAGAATAAAACACCAAATTCATCCGGCAACAAAAATTTTTCAAGCACTAAGAATTGTAGTAAACGACGAATTGAAAAATATAGAGCAGAGTCTAGAAGAGGCGATTAAATTAATTTCCGATGGAGGAATAATAGCAGTAATAAGTTTTCAGTCGCTGGAAGATAGAATAGTGAAACGCAGTTTTTTGAGATGGGAAGAAGAAGGATTGGGAATAAATATATTGAAGAAGCCCATTTTACCAGGGGAAATTGAGATAAAAAATAATCCAAGAAGTAGAAGCGCAAAATTAAGAGCTTTCAAAAAAATTGATATTTAGATCTATTCATAGATTAAGGAGGATCTTACTTATGAATAGATATGAAAAAAATTATCGCTGTAGCATTTCTACCTATATGTTTGGTAGTCATTCTATTAGTAACCCAAATAATAGTATCAAATATGCTTTCAACAACCGGTGTAGAGCTGGATAGATTGCAGTCTGATATAATCAAATACAAAAAAGAAAATACTCTCCTTCGTGAAAAAGTACTCAATAATACGTCTTTCATGAATGTAGCATCAGCTGCAGCAGAGATGGGCTTCATAGATGTTAAATCCAGTGTATACATATCTAATCAACTCCCGATAACAAGACGTTAATTATGGTTTGGAGATATAGGGTACTTCTTGCTGTTTTTGTATGTGCTTTCATTTTGATTCTGAGCAGACTCTTCTATTGGCAGATAATAAGAGCTGAAGAGTTAGTAAGTATTGCAGAGTCACAATATGGAAGATTTATAAAAGAAATCCCTATTCGGGGTGAAATAAGAACAAGTGACGGTTTTCCTATAGCTACAAATAAAATTAGATATTTAGTTACCGCAAACCCTAAAATTATTTCTGATGACGAAAAAAATAAAACAGCTCGGCTACTATCTTCTGTTATTTCTATAAAAGAGGCGAGTATTAGCGCTATATTATCCCAGGATAAATTTTGGATACCTTTAAAAAGTTCTGTCGGCAGCGAGGAGAGGAAGAAAATTGAAAGCCTTAAGCTATCTGGGGTTTTCTTTGAGGATCAGTTTATCAGATATTACCCTGAGGCATCCCTCGCTGCAAAGTTAATGGGATTTGTAGGTAAAGATGAAATGGGAAACAGTAAAGGTTATTTTGGAGTTGAGGGTTATTATGATAGGCAGCTTAGTGGGAGAATAGGCTTGGCAAGAGAGATAAAAGACGCTCATGGAAGACCAATTCTCGCGAAAATAAATGAAAATACAGCAAAAATTGATGGGAGAAATCTTATATTATATGTTGATAGATTTGCACAGTATATTTTAGATGACGCATTAAAAAAGGGCATAGAGAAGTATGGCGCTAAAGCAGTATCAGGAATTATCATGGATCCTAAGACAGGTGGAATATTGGCTATGAGTGGATATCCATCGTTTGATCCGGGAGAGTATAACAGTTATGGGAATGAAATGTATTTAAACTCCATGATATCGAGCAGCTATGAACCAGGCTCTACATTTAAGCCTCTTGTTATGGCTGCAGCCATAGACAGCAAGGCCGTTACTGCCGATACAGTTTGTACGATGTGCGACAAAGAGGTTGAAATAGGCGGGTTTACTATAAAAACTTGGAACGATACATATCAACCTGATATTACAATGGCGAATGTCATTAGAGACTCTGATAATACCGGAATGGTATTCGTCGCGCAAAGATTAGGTCTTAAGAGACTATATAATTATCTTGAGGCGTATGGGATCGGTGAGATTACTGGAATAGATCTCCAGGGCGAGATGGCTCCTGACATTAGGCCGATTGATTCATGGTATCCTATTGATCTGGCTACCGCTAGCTTCGGACAGGGAATTTCTGTAACCCCAATTGAGTTAATAAGTGCTTTTGGTAGTTTGGCAAACGAGGGAAAACGTATGGTTCCGCAAGTGGTTGATAAAGTCGAAACTCCGGAAGGAGAAATAATTGACATATTACCAAAAGTATCTTCTCAGGTTGTATCCGGAAGAACTGCACTTATAATGCGGGAGATGTTGATAAACGCCGTAAAGGCTGGAGAAGCTAAATGGGCTGCGCCAAAAGGTTACAGAATAGCCGGAAAAACAGGGACTGCTCAGATTCCTATCGAGGGGCATTATGACTCAAATAAGACCATCGCTTCGTTTATAGGTTTCGCACCTGCTGATGACCCAAAGTTTATTATGTTGATTATTTATGATCGTCCTACGACCTCTATTTATGGAGCAGAGACAGCGGCACCTACATTTTTCGAAGTGGCTAAAAAATTGCTGGCTTACTATAAAATTCCCCCCAGTGAATAGTTGTCATAACAGTTACTCAGTCCAGTGCTCAAGAAACATTAAACCAAGCTCTTTAGTCCTTTTCTCATCTAGTATTTCATTTTCAACGTGGTAATAATCATTATTTGCTCCGGAAATAATAGTATAAGTATCATAATCTTTAACATGAGTATCGCCAATGAAAATTTCTTCATAAGGTTTTAACTCTACTTTTTTCCTTCTTTGGGTTCTGGGATCTTTAAATTCAATTTCTGTTGTCATTTGATTACTGTGCCATTTAGTACTTGATTTGAGATAGTAAGAGGTTCAGGTTTTTCGCCATCAGCGGCGAGGATCATGCCTTCAGATAGTTCTCCCATAAGATTTCTCGGTTCAAGATTAATAATAAAAACAAATTGTTTTTCTATCAAATCTTCTGGCTTATACCATGTTCCAATGCCTGATAGTATATTTTTTTCACCAATTTCCCCAAAATCTACAGTAAGACGAAGTAACTTATCAGATCCTTCTTTTTTATCGCATTTCACAACGGTACCAATTCTCAAATCTAATTTCACAAAATTTTCATATGAAATGATAGGCTTCATATTGTGTTATTTTATCATACTTATAATTTATAATTTAGGTCTTATAATTTTGAGCTCATTATCATACTTTATACTTCATATTTAATACTTTATACTAATACAATGACTGGACGTACTCATGATCTTGCTGCTTTCACAGCGTTGACATATGTAATAGCCACCAGTTCTCTTTCTTCAATGACGCTTGCCACAGCTTTCATTGCATTTTCAGCCAATATGATAGGAGGTCTGGCTCCTGACATTGATCAGCCTACAGCAACTCTCTGGCGGCGAATCAGGGCAGGTTCAGTATTAGGAAGAATTATTCACCCGCTTCTTGGTGGTCATCGATATATTTCACATTCAATATTAGGCGTGTTTTTATTTGGTTATGTGTTATCAGTAATTCTTGGCCATTTGGGAAAAATATTATTAGTTGATATGAACGTAGTATGGTGGGCATTTATGATTGGATTTGTGTCGCATTTATTTATGGACATTTTTACTCGTGACGGATTGCCTCTTTTATTTCCGATACCTTTAAAGTTTGGTATTCCACCATTTCGACTGTTGCGAATAAGAACTTCTGGTATTGTAGAGAAATCTTTTGTATTTCCAATGCTTTTATTAATGAATATTTATCTTATATATACGCATTATGGAAAATTCTTGGATTTTTTTAAGAACCAGATAAAATAATTTTCCATTTTCCAGGTTCCATTTATCATTTATTTTCAATTTGTAAATTGATCAATTATTAAGTCAATGGAAAATGTTAAATGGACAATGCAAAATAAGAATTAAGAATATGTGGCAAAGTTTAAAAAATATTTATCATTTATTTCAATCTTTAATTGCGAATACCTATTACGGTTTTCCAGGTAAAAAACTGACCGTTATAGGCGTCACGGGGACCAGTGGTAAAACGACGACCACTCTTCTAATATATGAATTGCTAAAGATGGCGGGTTTCAAAGTTTCTGTGCTCTCGAGTATACAAGCGATAATAGGCGGGAAAGAGTATGATACAGGTTTTCATGTTACAACACCTGATCCTCATGTGCTGCCAAAATACCTCAATCAGGCTCTAAAAAATGGCGGCACACATTTCGTTTTGGAAGTTTCTTCGCATGCGCTTGACCAAAATAGAGTGGCATTTGTCCCGTTTAGGGTAGGTGTTTTGTCCTCTCTAGCACATGAGCATTTAGATTATCACAAAACCATGGAGAATTACGCAAGAGCGAAATTTAAACTTATGCATGTCTCTGAATCTGCTGTTATTCCTGAAGGTGTTTTAGATGAAAATCTTAGGAGGGTAGTAAATTATGATAAGCTTTCTGGAAAATTGATGACCTTTGGTATAAATAATGGCGATGAGACACAGCGGAAATGGAAGTTAAATCTTAAATTACCTGGTGATTATAGCATTATGAATGCACTTGCTGCTCTATGTGTAGGCTTAAAGCTAAGGATTGATAGTAAAATAATAAGGAAAGCCCTGGAAGATTTCAGCGGAATTCCTGGAAGATTTGAAGAAATCCGAAATGAAAGAGGGTTAAATATAATAATTGACTTTGCTCATAAGCCGGATGCATTGGAAGCGGTGTTGACTGTCGCAAATGCGAAAGTAGCAAAAAATAGCAAAGTCATAGTGATGTATGGGTGTGCAAGCGAACGAGATATCAAGAAGCGGCCGATTATGGGCCGCATTAGTGGTCGTCTGGCTGATGTCACGGTTTTGACTGATGAAGATCCGCGACATGAAGATCCGATGAAGATAATAGAGGAGATAGCCAGTGGATGCTTGGGGGCTGGAGCGGTTGAGTGGCAAATGGCAAGTGGCAAATGGCAAATGGCAAAAGAACACATTTTTTTCAAAATTCCCGATAGACAGGAAGCAATTGATTTTATAATTAATAAGTTGGCAAAGAAGGGTGATATAATTCTTCTTTGCGGTAAAGGTCATGAGCAGTCGATGAATTATAATGGTATTGAGAGGCCATGGAGCGAGCATGAAGCAGTGCAGAAATCTTTAGATAAAAATCACAAAAAATGATACGGTCAAATATACACTTCGTAGGAATTAAAGGAGTAGGAATGACTTCCCTCGCGGTGATTTTAAAGGAGGCTGGGATTTATATATCCGGCTCTGACACTTCAGAACAGTTCATTACCGATGTGGCACTTAATAATGCTGGGATCACTATATTCAACGGATTTTCTCCTGAACATGTAAATGATGCAGAGATAGTAATTTATACAGGCGCACATGGGGGACTTGATAATATAGAGGTAAGATCAGCTATTGAAAGAGGAATTAGGACTATAAGCTATGCGCAGGCCGTAGGAGAATTAATGAATGGTACTTTGCTAGGCAGGAAGCTTAAAGGGATTTCTGTAGCCGGGACACATGGTAAAACTACTACGACCGCTATGACAGCGACGATTCTATCTATGAACGATTTAGATCCTTCATATCTGATAGGTACTAGTGAAATTCCATCTCTTGGTAAATCTGGTCATTTCGGCCGTGGTGAATATTTCGTAGTGGAGGCTGATGAATATGCTGCGGAACCAAATTCTGATAAGCGTCCCAAATTCCATTGGCATAAACCGGCAATTGCTATTATCACAAACATAGAACATGATCATCCGGATATATATCCTACTCTCGAGAGCCTTATATCAGCTTTCGATGAATTCATTCAATCTTTACCAGCTGAAGGTGTTTTGATTGTTAATGGTGATGATTTAAATATCCAAAAAATTGTGACGCATATAAAAATAAAAACAATTACTTTCGGATTTAATCAAGCTAACGATGTAGTCTTAAGTGAGGTTAAATCAACAATAAAATATACGAGTTTTAGAATTAAAGTCTTTGGGACTGATCTAGGGGAAGTTAAGTTAAATGTAGCCGGAGAACATAATTGCCTGAATGCGACAGCCGCAATTATTGCATCTTTGGAAGTGGGATTAAGCACTGAGCAAATTAAAAAAGGTATTAGTTATTTCATCGGTTCAAAAAGAAGATTAGAGTATGTTGGTGAATCTGGAAAAGGAGCAATATTTTATGATGATTATGCTCATCATCCAACGGAAATTAAAAAGACATTAAGGGCTATGAGAGAAATGTATCCTTCCCGGAAGATAGTATGTATATTTCAGCCTCACACATATTCTCGCACTAAAGCTCTCTTCTCTGAGTTTACGTCTTCTTTTTCTGATTCAGATTCGGTTATTCTTATGGATATTTTCCCTTCTGCAAGAGAGAAACCGGATTTTTCTCTGTCCTCAGGTATGTTGGCTGATAAGATTAAAAAACTTCATTCAGATGTACATTTTTTACCTACTTTAGATGATGTGGTAAAATACTTTGACGAAAATCCTCCTTCAGGGGGTGACATAATTTTGACTATGGGAGCAGGGGATGTATATAAGATAAGTGAAAAGTTAAAAGTGAAAAGTTAAAAATTATGGAAAAATTAATTGTTACGGGCGGAAATAAGTTAAAAGGCACGGTAAGTATATCAGGTGCGAAGAATGCTGCTTTGAAAGCTCTTGTTGCTGCCTGCATGACTGAGGAGGAAGTGACTATACATAATATACCCTTGATTTCAGATATATTTGTGATGATAGATATAATGAAGATTTTAGGGGTGGAAGTGGTTTTAGAGGAGCACACTGTTAAGGTTAAAGCGGTGGAGTTTAAACGAACTTCCATTCCTCTTGATAAAGCAGCGCTTGCGCGTACCTCTGCGATGTTTATCGCTCCATTGCTTGCACGGGTCGGTGAGGCTATTATTCCTAATCCCGGTGGTTGTAGACTAGGTGCTCGTCCAATTGATCGAACTACAGAAGGGATAGGTAAAATGAGTGCCGAAGTTACTTATTACAGTAACGATGGATATTTCCATGCCAGAACAGAAGGGCTTAAAGGAATAGTCCACAAATTTACAAAAAATACACATACAGGTACAGAAACAATGATATTAGCAGCAGTTTTGGCCAAAGGTACTACGGTTTTAGATAATGCAGCTGCAGAGCCGGAAATTGATGATTTGATCGGGCTTCTTAATGCCATGGGAGCAGAAATACAAAGAACCGGCGTAAGACAAATTACTATTTACGGGGTAGAGAGACTTCATGGCGCAGAATACACTATAAGTCCAGATAGGATTGAGGTCGTAACCTTTGCAATCGCGGCTGTTCTTACTGATGGAGATGTGCTTGTAGAAGGTGCTCATAAAACTCAAATCGATTTTTTTCTTGAGAAACTAGCTTTATCGGGTGGAGAATTTGAGAAAACAGACTCGGGCATTAGATTTTATAAAAAAAATATGTTAAAAGCGGTCGATGTAACTACATCTATCCATCCTGGTTTTATGACCGATTGGCAAGCCCCTTGGGTAGTGCTTATGACTCAGGCGCAAGGAGTATCTGTAATACATGAGACGGTATTTGAGAATAAGTTGAAATATGTAAACGATTTAAGAAAGATGGGGGCGGATGCAGAATTATTCAATCCTATTATTGATAATAAGGAAGAGGTATATAACTTTAACATTGAAGATGATAGGCCGGAATACTTCCATGCAGTAAAAATAACAGGGCCTAAGCTACTTCATAATGCAGTCATGACTACTCTTGATATACGGGCAGGTGCAGCTATCGTATTAGCTTCTTTAGTAGCGAAAGGATCAAGTACAATTTATGGAGTAGAGAAGCTAGATCGCGGATATGAGAAGTTCGCAGAGCGCTTGATTGGTTTAGGTGCAAATATTAAAAGAGTTAAAGAGGTCATATGAAAACAGTGGGTGCAGTAATTTTAGCAGCAGGAAAAGGTACTAGGATGAAAATGATATCTGAGAATAAAGTAGTCCTTCCACTTGCCGATAAACCCATGATCCAACACATACTCGAATTCATGAAACGATTACAGATTAAAACAACTGTAGTTGTAGTGGGATTTGCTAAAGAATCGGTTATGAAGGTCCTTACGGATTTTAATGTTATATATGCAGAGCAAAACGAAACTTTAGGGACAGGGCATGCCCTAGTTTGTGCACTTAATAAATTACCCAATGAAATAGAAAATGTTTTTGTCGTATATGGTGATGATGCTGTGCTCTATGCGGAAAGCAATATACCCATTATCAAAAAGCTCTTTGAAATACAGGAGTTAGATAACGCTGCTATAACATTTTTAACCATAGAGCAAAGTAATCCATATGCACTGGGTAGAATTGTTCGTGATATAAAGGGCGATTTGGTGGGTATAGTTGAGGAAAAAGATGCTACAGAAGCACAAAGAAAGATTACTGAAATTAATCCTGGGTGCTTTGTTTTCTCAGTTAAGTTTTTGCGGAAATACTTATCGCGAATTGAAAAGAGCCCTATTACCGGAGAATACTATATTAATAATTTTATAGATCTAGCCATAAAAAACGGTGAGCGTGTGAGAACAATTAAAGGTGGAAGGATAAACTGGAGAGGTGTTAATAACAAAGAGGAGCTTGAAGAAGCAGAGATATTATTTAATAGCTCCAGCCATAAATAAAAAGTCTATCAAGATGCAGCAAAACAAAAAAACATTCTTAGGAGGATTAGAGAATCCAACTCTAGGTCAATTAAAAATTTATGAAGGGATAGATGAGTCTTTGATAAATCAATTAATAAATTATGCGAATAATGACACATTAGTTAAGAAGTTTACGTCTGATGCAAAAAGATTTAAAGATATTTATTCATTTAACTTCTGGCTTAATAAAGGTCGTTCTATATATGTTCTGACAGATGATAGAGAGTCTTTAGCTGGTGTAATTTGGTATGGTGAGTCCGAAATGCCTACTGATCGCGAGTTTATCAGTAAGATAAATCCTAAAATATATGGAGTCACATTTGCCATAAGAGTTTATGATAGAGCAAGAGGTAAGAAGCTAGCTAGACAATTTATGGATAAAGTATTTAAAGCGTTTATGGATTCAATTAAATATAATAAAATTAAGAATAAAGGATTCTGGCTAGAAACGTCTGAAGATAATATCCCGGCAATTGTTCTTTATGAAAGATTCGGATTCTCTAAAGTAACTAAACCCGATATTAACAATAAAGTATTGATGATAAAAAAGTAAATTAATTCTTTAAAGCATACATACATTAACCAATCTGATTACAAAACACTAATTATGTGTGGTATTTTTTGGGGCGGACGAACGAAGTGAGGAGCCCGCCTGCAAGCCGCGATTAAATCGCGGCTAAGACAGGGGAGGGGATACGAAATAAAATATGTGTGGAATTTTTGGATACGTCGGAAAACATAAGAATGCAGCTTTATTGACTCTGGATGGGTTAAAGCTTCTAGAATATAGAGGTTATGACTCATGGGGTATAGCGGTAAAAAATCAAGAATCAATCCCGATTGAATCGGGATCAAAAGTCAAAAATCAAAATGCGATAATAATAGAGAAACATGTCGGGAAAATTGGGGAAGCTTCAATCAATCTGCCTGAAAGTAACATAGGGATAGGTCATACGAGGTGGGCTACGCATGGAGGCGTGACTAAAAAAAACGCTCATCCGCATCTTGACTGTAACCATGAAATTGCTGTAATACACAATGGAATTATCGAAAATTATACAGAGATCAGGGAGGAGTTAATAAGTAAAGGCCATAAGTTCCTATCTGAAACTGATACAGAAGTAATTCCTCATTTGATTGAAGATCAAATGCATTCAATAGGCTTCGCGTATTCTGTCAGAAGTGCATTCAATAGGCTTTCAGGGTTAAATGCGATTGTCGTTTTATGTGCTCCATCTCAAGAGATTATAGCGGCTAAGACAGGCTCGCCTTTAATAATTGGTGAAAAAAATGACGAATTATTTGTAGCATCAGATGCTTCAGGAATCATAAAACACACTAATAAATTAATTTTTCTAAAAGATCATGAAATGGTTATTCTAGGAAAGAAGATTCAATTGATAGATTTAGCTAGTGGTAAAAAATTACCTACTCGTTTCGAAACGGTGGATTGGAAAGTAGAAGATGCGGATAAAGGAAGTTATGAGAATTTTATGCTTAAAGAAATTCACGAGCAGTCAAAAATTGTAAAAAATATAGCGCAGAATTATGAAGACCAGATAGTAAAACTGGCAAAAATTGTAAAAAAGGCGCGGGGTACATTTTTTATAGGTGCAGGGACTGCATTTTATGCAGGATTGGCAGGTAAATATTTTTTCTCAAAAATTGCAAACACTCACGTCAATACTACTGTTGCGTCAGAATTCAATTATCTTGAAGATTTTCTTACAGATAAAAGTTTGGTTATCGCCCTAACCCAATCAGGCGAGACTATAGATGTTGTTGAGCCATTGAATAGAGCAAAGCTTAAAGGAAGTATTATCTGTTCAATATTGAATACACTAGGTTCTACAGTATACCGCATGTCAGATGAGAAGCTTATGCTTGGAGCCGGTCCTGAGAAAGCAGTCGCGTCAACTAAAGCATATACAGCAAAACTTTCCGTACTTCTTATGCTCTCATATGCCTTGAAAGGTGAGATAGATACAGCTAAGAAAGCATTAATTTCAGCATCAGATGAAATAGAAAGACTGCTGTCTTCTAGTAATCAGAAAATTATTAATGTAGTCGTAGATATATTGGAAAAAGCCGAACATATCTATGTAATAGGGAGAGGGGTATCATACTCGACATCTTTAGAAGCAGCATTAAAAATAAAAGAAGTAAGCTATATACATACAGAAGGATTGGCTGGAGGAGAATTAAAACATGGTACAATAGCTTTAATTACTAAAGGAACACCATGCATAGTTTTTGCTCCTAAGGATGAAACTTTCGATGCAATAATTTCAAACGCTACAGAAGTTAAAGCAAGAGGTGGAGTAATTATAGGTATTGGACCAATAAAATCTAAGATTTTTGACCATTGGATAGAAGTGAGAGATATATACACAGCGAGTGTTATAGCTCAAATAATTCCGATTCAGTTAATAGCTTATCATCTTGCGCTTCGGAAGGGTTACGATCCTGATAAACCTCGAAATCTGGCAAAAAGCGTTACTGTGAAGTAGATCGTTAAATATGGATGGTAATTACTGCTCAGAAATATATGGAATACTTATATCCTCTTGTAAGCTTGATATTTCTTGTAGTGGCATACCACAGATTAATTGATGTAGTCAAGGTATTTCGGGGTAGTAATTACAACACTAAGCTCTTCCTGCAATCATTAAATAAACATAATCCTGCATTTTTACATAGAGTGAGAAAGATCAGTAAGATTTTAGTGTTTATTTTATTTATTCCCGCATCTTTCACAGATTCTTCAATGACAGCTTATCATTTATTCATAATTGGTACATTCACCTTAGATTTATTTGCATTTATAGGAAATTATAAAAAAGTTATCACAACAAGAACTGCTAGAAGAGATATATACATACTTATACCTACTGTTATTTTAATATTTTTGCTTTATCTGAATCCTCTTGTAGACAAGCTCTTTTGGCTTTTTTTATTGGAAAGGATCAGTATAATTTTTTATCTTTTTTTTGCATTCTGTTTATCATTTCCATTTGAGTTATATGAGGATACGCAAGTAGAAAAAGTGAAGAGGCTTAAAAATTTACATACTCTCATTTTTAGTGCAGTCATTATCAGTAAAGATAACAAGATATTCTTAGATCATATGCATGTTTTTCTGAGTGCTATGAATACTAAAGTTGCCAAAATATATCTTGATAAGAATATAGGAGGTCTTACTAATTTTTTAATAACTTCTATTAAAAATAACATTGAAATTACATTTGTTGGAGTCTCTCTATCTCAAAAAAATGTAGAACAGATTGTAGAAATTCTACGTCCTCAGATAGTCGTTAAGCCTTTTAGTCTTAGAGTTAGCTATTTGGTAAATGAAGCCTCCGGTTTAAGGGTCTCTCTGCAAAATACTCTATACAGCGCTAAAAGAAAAATGAATGACGATTTTATATCTAGTGAGAAAAACAGTGTAATAAGACTCTATGAAGCAAAAAAGGGAGATTTATTTAGGGGACACGGACAGTTATCTATTTTTATCTCCGAGTTAAAAATAACCCGGGAAGGTATAGTATTTCAATTAACATTTGACAGGAATCAATATATGGTTCAAACCGCCATATTAGGCGTTGTAGAGATAGTCGCTATTCTGCCGGCAGTACTTATTGCTCTCAAAGTCGGTTTAAACCAAAAAGAAATAGTTCGCTGTCTTTCGAGATTAAAACCTTTAAAAGGCTATATGTATCCTTTTGTTTTGTCTTCAAAAAGCAAAGTCATTGATTATTCTTCAGGATCTTTGGACTCTCTCGATTCTGCGCTTTTTTATCTCGGCATTTATAATAGAAAAAAAATATTGTTTTTGAATTCAAACTTATTTGAAAATGCATCCTCCACGAAAATAAAAAATATTTTTTCTCGAATTGACAAAGTTTGTAATTATTGCATTGTTTTTAATAACCAATCGATTTCATTAATTGAAAAGTATGCAAAGATCAGTTTAGTCCGGTGTAAGATGGCAGCAATGGAAGATTTTGAGTTGGTCAGCTTTCTAATCAAAAACTTAAAAGATGATGATATTGCTATAGGTATAGGTACTGGTACCGGAATGATAATTAGTAAACTAATATATAGATACTCTTTTGATTTAAGCAATTAATGTTATAATATATTTTCATATGGCAGCTTTATTAGGTTTGTCCATTTTATCTACGTTCATAACCGGGATACTCCTGGTACCGTTTATCGATTTTCTATACAAAGTCAAGCTTAAGAGGCAGGACCAGGTTACGAGGGATCCCTTTAATAAACGGACACCATTGTTTGATAAATATAATTCATGGAAGGTAGGGACACCGTTTGGTGGCGGTATACTGATAATAGGAGTTGTAACAGTTATTACGCTTTGGGCCTACGGAATGCTTTCAGTCGAGGTTAAGTATTGGGAGCTTTTCGTGCTGTTATTCTCATTTATCGGATTTGGATTATTAGGCTTATATGATGACTCGAAAAAACTCATTAATAAAAACAGCGTATTTTTCGGTCTTAGATTACGTTATAAATTTGTAATTCAGTGGATATTAGCATTCATAATAGCTTCAATTTTCTATTACCAGCTTGGTTATTCCTTTGTGCATTTTCTAGGCTTGACACTGCAGATAGGTGTTCTTTTCATACCATTTGCAGCCTTTGTGATAGTTGCATTTGTAAATGCATTTAACATCACTGATGGTCTCGATGGATTGGCTTCAGGCTTATTTCTTATATGTCTAATTGCTCTTTTAGTTATCAGCTCGCATATATTAGATAATACGTTAGGCATATTTATAGCTGTGCTTATAGGAAGCATCGTTGCTTTTTTATATTTTAATATTTATAAAGCAAGACTTTGGCTTGGAGATGTGGGTTCTTTATCGCTTGGAGCGGTTTTGGCTGTTACTGGTCTTTTGACAGGCAAGACTCTCGCTGTGGGCGTTTTAGGAGGGGTCTTTGTAATGGAAGTGGCATCCTCTATGATTCAGCTTTTAGGCAAAAGATTTTTAAAACGCAAAATTTTTCCTGTTTCTCCATTGCATTTGTGGCTACTGAAAAGAGGTTGGGAAGAGCCTAAAGTCGTAATGAGGGCATGGATTATAGGACTGTTTCTCGCTATATTAGGTGTTTATCTTGCGTTCATCCAGTAGCTTTATTTACAAAGTTTTATTACCTTTTATATAAATAGCCTCAATTCTAAAATAATGCTATTATAGATTAATGCTTAAAAAAATCGATCTTACGTTATTGCTTCCTATTTTTTTTCTTTCTCTATTTGGTATATTAATGATTTATAACGCTTCATCTATAATAGCTTTTCGTGATTTTGGAGATAAATATCATTATTTCAAAGATCAGCTCTTATGGATGGTGTTGGGATACAGCCTCTTAGTTATTTTTTCTTTTATTGATTACCATATTTTTTATAAATTTGCATTACCTATTCTTATAATCGCAATAATTATTCTTTTTGGAGTATTTATTCCAGGGCTTGGTATATATGCATTGGGAGCACATAGATGGATCAATTTGCAGTTTTTTGTTTTGCAACCTGCCGAATTTGTGAAATTAAGCCTAGCTATCTACTTATCTGCATGGTTTTCGCATAAAGAAAAGGAACGTTTTTTAGCTTTTTGCTTGCTTATTGGTCTGGTCCTGGTGCTTGTAATGCTTCAGCCTGATATGGGCACCGCATCGGTTATTCTTTTTGAAGCATTGATTGTTTATTTTTTATCGGGAGGTAGTATAAAACAATTTGCTTTATTGATACCGTTAATAAGCTCTGTTGGGTTTTTGTTGGTATTAATTGCACCATACAGGATGAGTAGGGTGGTAGCATTTCTTAATATAGGGAGGTCCTTAGATTCTACATCTTATCATGTTAAACAAATATTAATTGCTCTAGGTTCAGGGGGGATATTTGGTGTGGGACTCGGAAACTCTCTTCAAAAGTACGAATATCTTCCAGAAAATGTTACTGATTCTATATTCGCGATAATTGCGGAAGAAATTGGATTTATTGGATCTACTATTTTAATAATTGTTTTTTTTATTGCGTTATGGCGGGGACTTATTATATCTACTAAAGCTATGGACACATTTGGTAAATTACTCGCAGGCTCAATCATCTCTTTCCTTGGCGTTCAGATAGTTATAAATTTAGCAGCTATGACTGCTCTAATTCCTCTTACCGGTATACCTTTGCCTTTTATTTCATACGGAGGATCAGCTTTGATAATAGACTTAACTGCAATTGGAATATTATTAAATATAGCTAAGCAAAGCTCGATATTTAGACATCCTATTAAAGGAGTAAAAATAAAATGAAAATAGCAATTGTCGGCGGTCATTTAACACCAGCGCTTGCGTTGATTGATGAGTTAAAGAATGAAAAATTATTTTTCATAGGCAGGAAAAACTCCTTTGAAGGCGATTCTTCACTTTCTTTAGAATTTAGGACCATTAGAGAAACAGGTATACCTTTCGTTCACCTAAGAACAGGGAGACTTCAAAGGAAGGTGGGTAAACATTTCTTACCTTCTTTACTAAAAATCCCTTTTGGTCTCTTTCAGGCTTTAATAATACTTCTGAAAAATAAACCAGATGTAGTATTATCATTTGGAGGTTATTTATCGGTACCCGTAGGGCTAGCTGCATTTTTTCTGAAAATTCCATTAATAATTCATGAGCAAACAATGGAAGCGGGACTAGCTAATAAATTACTATCCAGGTTTGCGGCAAAAATTTGTATTTCATGGAAGCAATCTCTAGAATTTTTCCCTAGAGAGAAAACTGTTTTAACAGGGAATCCAATCCGGAAATTCTCAATTCTTTCCGGCAAAGGCGGATACATCTCGAGCGGAAATTCTCAATTCTCAATTTCTAATGAGCATTTGCCGTTAATATATATTACCGGTGGGAGTGCTGGGGCGCATGCTATAAACCTACTTGTTGAGTCATGCCTGGAAGACCTTCTAAATAGATATTCTATAATTCACCAAACAGGAGATAATAAGGAATTCAGTGATTATGAACGTTTAAATAATAATATTAAAAGCTTGCCTGAGGAATTAAGAAGGCGATATGTGTTAAAGAAATTTATAGAGCATACGGATATTGGTAATATTATGAGTGATGCAGCGCTTATCATCTCCCGGTCGGGAATCAATACAGTGACAGAGTTACTATATTTTGGTAAGCCCTGTTTTTTAATCCCTCTCCCAGCAGGCCAAAAAAATGAGCAACTTAAAAATGCACGATTTATAAAAAAAGTAGGAATAGGTAACTTTATGATACAAGAAGATCTGACTCCAAAGTTATTTTTAAAAAAAATAGAAGCTATATTTGAGAGTATATCGATGTATAAAGAGCATGCAGAATATGCGCGATCATTGGTGGTCAAAGATGCAGCAAATAATATATCTAATACTATTTATGAAGTTGCTTCGAAGAAAAATTAAAGAAAATAGTGCTTCAAGGCCGGATCGTTTAGTTGTAAATTTTGGTCGTAGAGAGAAGGGAAAGTTACCGCTAAAACGAAATTCTTTTTTTCGAAAATTAGGAAGATGGACTAAGGGACTTAAGGTGATATTAATATTAATGTTTTTTTTAATGGTAACGTACGGAATGGTATGGTTATTATTTAAATTGACAGATAGAAATTCTCAGATAGTTAGTCCTATGCCTGTTAATGCTTCGACAACGACAGATGATATTGAAAAAAAATTTATAAGCGAATTGAGGAAATTAAATATAATTTTTACTGATGTCAGGCAGGGAGATGGATCAACTTATATTATAAAGTTAGCCGATAAAACTGAGGTTTTCGTAACGGCTGCAAAGGATATCCCCTCCCAAATAGCCTCTTTACAATTTATCTATAATCGGCTTACAATGGAAGGGAGGCTAA
>CAYMDS010000022.1:0-16689 GCA_964389405.1 uncultured Gammaproteobacteria bacterium | reverse complement strand
AATTTTCTTCTCCGACTCTGCAACTCTGAAATTCTACAACTTTGAAGCTCTGTAACTTAGAGTAGGATCCAGTAAGCGTACATTTTTAAAATCTTTTTAAGAGCAGACAGAATCATCATAAAAAGATATATGAATCAAGATATAAGATTCAAGAATAATAACTACGAAAAAAGCCGATAAATATTAAATCTCGTAAATATTAACGGAATTTTCTAATAAGATGTATAACTACTCCTTGAATTACTAATTCTGACTGGGGATAAATAATCGGGTATTCCGGATTCGCCGGTACGAGACGTACTCCTTTATAGTCTTTATAAAAATACTTCAGCGTGCATTCTCCATCTATTAGAGCAGCTACGGTGTCTCCATCCGTTGCAGTTTTATTGGGGTCAATTATCGCGATATCTCCTTCTTGGATTGAAGCATCAATCATAGAATCACCACGTACCGATAGAGAAAAAACATCGCCTGGAAGATCTAAAATAAATTTATACAAGTCTAAGCTATCTGAAGAGGCATGTGCCGGTATAGGATAGCCTGCTTTTATAATTCCATAATTGGGGATGGTAAGCAGGGACTTGGGAAAGAGTTTACCCTTTTCATCCTTCCCAAGTAACCCTGCCTGAATTAATTTATTCGCCCAATTGAAGCTATTCTTTTTAGATGTAAATCCCAAAATTTCACCCAGTTCCTGAATAGATGGCATTCGTCTATTCTGAAGATAATAGGTTTTTACACGTTTGGCTGCCTCCGTAAGTGTCATAGTTATAATATAGGGAAACGATCGTTTCCTGTCAAGAGGGAATAAAAAATATGATATACTAGGCAAGTTGGCTTTTATGTATTACTCATCCTCCTGCTCATATTGCGGCAGGATTTTCTATGTTTATGAAAACGATAAGTATAGAGCGTCTGAAAAGCTATACGATATCATCAAGACACATTTGGAGAATTATGGTGAAGACGATAAGGAGTATAAATATGACGACGGAAAAGTGAAAGATTCCGAAGAAATCCTCCATGGAATGACGAGCTCAAATGAAAAGCCAAAAGGAGGCTACGAAAATTAATTATGAAAATATCTGTTTATGGGTTAGGACAATTTGGTTATGCGCTTTTAAGACATATAGAGAAAAATTTGTCTGATGGAAATGTTTTATATGGATATGATTATCGTCCAGCGGTAGTAGATCACTTTAAAAGGACAGGAGAGCATCCTTTTCTTTATCCAGAACATAAAATCCAAAGCACCACGAATATCTCAAGTTTTCCCAAAAGAATTCTTGACGGAGCAGATATCGTCATCCTTGCAGTGCCTTCATCAAGTACTCTAGAAATTATTCCTGAAATTCAAGAATTTGCCAAAGATAACGTCATATTAGTAAATACTTCCAAAGCTTTAGATTATGAGACAGGTAAGCGACTGTCTTTACTGTATGAAGAAAATCTACATAGAATAATTTATAAGTATTGTCTTTTTGTAGGAGGTACTATAGCTCAGGATTTATTTAATGCTCAGATACTTGGTGCAATGATAGCATCAGAAGATATTGATACAGCTAATTATGTAAAAAATATTCTTGAATCTGATCTTTTACGACTCCACATAACAACTGATCTTAAAGGGGTGGAATATGCATCGGCATTTAAAAATGTTATATCTATTATGACGGGTATTATACATGGTAGAGGTTACAGTTACGGCTCTGAAACTTATATTCTTTCCAAAGTAGCTGGCGAGGTAGAAAATCTCATTATCCGTGAGTTGGGCGGAGAAAAAGATACATTCTTTATATCTTCACAAGCATGGGGAAACGATATGTTCATGAGCGCTACTGGTAATACAAGAAACAGGCAATTTGGAATATTGCTTGGAAAAGGGATGTCTGTAGAAGATGCGATGCTTGAGATGCAGAAAGAGAAAAAGACAGTCGAAGGCATAAAAACTCTTGAGGCTATAAGTAAAATCACTAAAGTTTCTAAATATCCGCTCTTGGAATATCTCTATAGTACAATTATCAAAAAAGAACCACGTAATCTTTTGGCGACTATCGCCAAAATTTAATCTTTAGCCTTCATAAAATAATCATATACACTTTTAGAGATATTGGCGATTCGTTCCTCAGCGCCCTTCGGATTAGCGCTTTCTGACATCACCACAATTATGTAATTACCGTGTGGAGTATATACAATTCCGCTATCATGACTGAATGAATCCAGTTCACCGGTTTTATGAGCTATCATAACGTCACCAGGTAGATACTTAGGTAACTTTCTTTTGATCTGTTGTTTCTTAAGAAGACTTAACATCTCATTTGTAGAAGATTTATTTCCTAATTCGTTTTTGTATAATTTTTCATAAAAAAGTGCGGTATCATAAGCAGTTGAAGTGGGTAAATTTTTTCCTACAATTGAATCATATAATCCTAAATCTTCTAATAACTCGCTTACAGATTTTAACTTAACTTTTGAACTTAAAAGCAAAGCAGAATAATTATCAGAATAAGTTATCATTCTTTCCAACGCTTCATCAATCGTAAGAGTTATTGATCCTTCTTTTTTTTCTGCTGCATCTGTGGCTATATTAAAACGAGAATTTAAATTTTCTATACTATCGCCTATACGCATTTCGTGCGTTAATGTACCTTCTTCAATTTGTTTAAAAGCTTCTACCATCACCCATAGCTTATATAAACTTGCTGTTTTATATGTCCGGTTTTCATTTAGAAGATATTCTTCATTTGTAGATAAGTTTTTTATAACTACACTATAAGTTCCCGTAGCACCAGATAAACCTTCTTTAACTATTCCATCTATCAGATACCATTTTGAGAGAATTGGAGTCGGATCTAATATGCTTATATCAGCTTCCTGAGCGTTAACCACGGGTTTTGAAGAGGTAGGAGAGTATAAAATAAAGATATAGATAAAGATGCAAAAGACAGTTAATGTAAAAACTGAAATAAAAAGTAGAATTGTACGTAGGGCAGACCCGAACATACGTATTAGTATACTACATGATTTGCGTTAACAACATGTAAGAAATAATTAAACTACAAAGGTCCATTTCATAACTGGCTAAATTTCTTAAAAAAATGTATACTAGTATATAGATTGAATAGACTTACTCCCTCTTCATGTGCAGAGTGTGGTTCAGAATTGATACTTATTAATTCCGTTACAGAAAAATTAACCGGAACTCTTTTTCCGCAAACAACCTCAACTTATCGCTGTTCAAATACAGAGTGCCAAGAGAGACGGGATAAAGAATTGGAAAAAAGATTAAAACTCAAAAAAGAAAGATATGAAGCAGAACAAAAAAGATTGGAAGAGCGTAAACTCAAAAAACAAATAAAACACAGTTAGTTTAGCTATCTTATTGCTCCTTATTCGGATTCTTCTTATACTAGATTATATGACATTTAACAATCTTTTCCATTTGTTACTTTATTGCATTTCCTTTATTCTTATATGGCAAGGTTCAGGCATGATCATCCAATCTGTTCATGCATTTTCCAGAAAATTAAAATTTTCACCCTTCGCTGTTTCTTTTGTGCTTCTGGGCTTACTTACATCAGTTCCGGAATTTTCTGTAGGGCTACAATCAGTATCGGAAAAGAATCCTGAAATATTCATCGGTAATCTGATAGGCGGTATTACTGTACTTTTTCTTTTTGTTATTCCACTTCTTGCGATATTTGGAAAAGGCATTAGTCTAAAGCATGAGCTTGATACTGGTACACTTGCCGCAACACTAGGCGTTATTCTCGCTCCTTCTGCTTTAGTATTGGATAAAAACGTTTCGACAGTTGAGGGGGTAGTAATGATATGTTTATACGTAACGCTGCTTCTTATAATTGAGAGAAAACATGGAATTTTTGATAAAGAAAATGCAGAACTTTTAAGTACGAAAGCGTATTCACCTAAAGATTTTTTAAAGATACTTTTTGGTATAGGACTGGTATTTGTATCTAGTACTATTATAGTTGAAAAGACGCTCTATTTCGCAGAGCTTTTAAACATGCCGGCTTTTTATATAAGTCTTATTGTTATATCACTAGGCACGAATTTACCCGAAATATCGATAGCAGTCAGAGCAGTTATTTCAGGGAAGAGAGATATCGCGATGGGAGATTATATGGGATCAGCTGCGGCAAATACTTTATTTTTTGGGATATTTACAATTCTTAGCCACGGAGAGGTACTTACGGTAGCCAATTATTTGACTACTTTTCTATTTATCTCGACAGCGCTTTTTCTTTTTTATGTTTTTTCAGCTACAAAAAAATCCATATCTCGTTTGGATGGAGGGATGCTTATTGTAGTTTATATAATTTTTCTCGTTTTAGAATTTATGAGATGAGTTTATCAAGTTCTTAAAGTATAATGCTTCTGATGCGATAGTCTGGCGTTAGGGATCTTCAACTTCCGGCAATCTTTCAAAAGGATTGCTTTCAAAAGTGATATATCTTAGCTTTTCAGTTACTTTTTTAATTGTTAAGCCATATATTTTCGCATATACTTCTTTAATACCAGTAATAATTCGTTTATTCCAATCAAGCCCTAACTCCTCAGCAATACTCTTCACCTCTTCTTCTGAATTTGCTTCTATCTCTGAGTAGGTCTTAAGTCCTGGCCAGGTGTCGATAGTTATTTCTGCACTTTTATATTTCCAAGTTTCTCGAAGAGTTTCCTGATAAATAGTGAACTTGAATCCCAGAGATTCTATTATCTTTATAGCCTTATCATAATCGTTTACCTCTATATCTATCTCTTTCTGGTCAGATAGTTTTCCTCCTTCTCTGGCATGAGTCTTCGCACTGATGCGTATAGAATCTCCTTCATCCCGCACTCTGACATAATGACAAGTTAATTGAGGATATATGGTGCTATCTACTATAGCACGTCGCATCTTTCGTTCAGATATTTTCAAAATTGCGCCCAATTTTCGCAACTTCTCTCTATATTTATTCTTATCTACTGGATAAAACTTAGCTTCAAATTCTATATCTTCTGTATTATTTAAATTCATAATCTATCTTGATAATTGCATCGCGCCGTATATCATAATTATCGCTGATAGAAAAGACGCAACCCAAGCAAAGAATATGTATGACATTGATGACATTATAACAAATATTATATTTGTAAAACGTAGGTTATTTACATTTTACGAAACTTTACAAATAATAGCTTTTGGGTCTGAAGATTATCAACTAAGATTTGCTATAATCTTTTAGTACGATATGATGCTTGTTGATAAAACCATTACAAAAGAAGATCTTAAGAGGCTATCTGAACGGTTTGCAGGAGGATTGGTTAAAGCTGTAGTAGATATAAAAAAGGAAATTATGGTAATAGATGCCCCTATGCATGCGGATGAGGAAAAAGAACTATTAGAGTCTGGTTCAAATCAAGATGACTTATGGGGGATAAATCTGTATCCTGATCTCTCTGCAGAAGATTTTATAGAGTTCGATTCTATGATAAATGTTCGTCCTAGGCTAAATAATTTCACTAGAAGCATAGATAATAAGGATCTTCAAAAAAAAATTGTCTCAATTGTCCTGAAACTAGTAAAATGAATAACATATTTCATACTGGACTGGAAGGAAGATGGAATGATTTTTCCTTCATGGAACAAATGGCAAATATTGGCGCAGAAGTCGGAAGAACTATTAATTGGAGAAATAAAGGGAATATAGAAATGAGCAAGAATGCTTTATATAGAGCACTAGAACTTATAGATATTACTGTTGATGATAAAAAAAATAGAAACTCTTTAAAGGAAATATTGAGAGCTAGAGAAATATTAGTAGATTATTTCTTAGGATCAAATATTTATCAGTCATCAGACGAAGATTGGGAGAAATATTTTTATTTTTTCAACCTCGCAGCCAGGCAAAATCGCTAGGGTATATTTTTTGAACTTTAGTCTTGGCCATGGTATACTTTCATAAGTAAACCATGGTGGCTGTAGTTCAACAGTAGAACGCTAGGTTGTGGACCCTAATCGTTTCATTAATTGGATTAAATAATTGACATTAAGCTCCACGTATTGCTAAACTGAAAAAGTGAAAATTTGCAAAGCATGTTATATAGAATTTAATCCATCAAGTAGACACAGAATTTGTCCAAAATGCCGAAAAAAAATTGATAAGAAACCATGTCCCATTTGTGGAATTTTAAAACAAAGAAAATCAAAAAACTGTAGAACGTGTTATCTTCAAAGTAAACAATACCCAAATTCTAAAACAAAACACTTAAGTAAGGATGGCTATCTATATGTTTATTATCGATCTCATCCTTATTCAGATAAATCAGGTCGTATTTACGAACATAGACTAGTAATGGAAAGCAACCTTGGAAGATATCTATACCCTCACGAAAATGTTCACCATAAAAATGGAAAAAAAGATGATAATAGAATAGAAAATCTAGAATTATGGATTAAAGTCCAGCCCACTGGCGCAAGAGTAGAAGATGTTGTAAAATGGGCAAAGGAAATATTGAGGCTTTATGGTGGTGTTAGCTCAGTTGGTTAGAGCGCTAGGTTGTGGACCTGGAGGTCGCCGGTTCAAGTCCGGTACATCACCCACCATTGAATCTTAATAACTTAAAATAACACTTGATTGTTGTAATGGACAAACGATCCCATCTCTCTTTCATGTATAATGTAGGCATTAAACTTCTATTAACTTCTCTTGGAATAACAACTAAGCAGATAAGAGATGAACTAATTCGATTAACAGGTAAAAATCCCACAGCTACAAATATTCTTTTCATTACTACAGCTGCGAAGCTTGATAAAGATCCGGGCTATATGCTAAAAGAACGAACAAGACTTCAGGATACAGGTTTCAACGTGCATGAATATGACATTGAAGGAAAAAGAACGGAGGAATTACGTAAAGAAATAAATGCTAATCACGTCATCTACGTTAGCGGCGGGAAACCTTTTTTCTTGCTCAAATCAGCACGAGAATCTGGATTTGATAAACTAATAAAAACGCTAGGTGATGATAAAGTATACGTTGGCCAAAGTGCTGGATCCTATCTTGTTTGCCCAACTTTAGAAATGGCGCTTTGGAAAAACCCAAATAGAAATACCTATGGAATTACCGACTTCAGTGGCATAGGACTAGTAGATTTTATTGTGGTCTCTCATTACAAAGAAAAATATAAAGAACTTGTGGAGCAAAAAAGAAGAGAAACGAATTACAAAGTTTACCCACTTACAGATGAACAAGCGATTAGTATCGAAAATGGCAAGTTGAACCTAATATCTTATATGCAAATGTAAGTCTTGGTAAAATAGATACTACAAGAGCAATCAATGAGTAATTGAATATGTCGAAAATCAGTTTTCAAACGAAATTATTTAAAATTAAATCATGGACCATACTTCGATTGCCTGAAGATGCTTCATCAAAGCTTCTATCTCGAGGTATGACTATGATAACCGGTACCATCAACGATGTCCCTTTTAAAACTCTACTTGAGCCGGATGGAAGGTATGGACCAGAACTTAAGCCTAGTCATTGGTTCGCCCCCTCCGAGGAGTTACTTCGTGACGCTCGCGCTACGGCAGGCGATACAATACAAGTAACTCTTGAACCGACTAAAGAATGGATAGAGCCGGAAATTCCTGAGGACGTAAGGAAAGCACTGAAAACTTCCTCGAAGGCGGACGCTTTATGGAAAGACATCACTCCACTGGCACGTTGGGATTGGATTCGCTGGATACGAGCTGTTAAGACTTCTGAAACGCGTAAAAAGCATATACATGTAATGCTTGATAAATTAAACAAAGGAATGAGAAGGCCATGTTGCTTTAACCGCAATCTATGTTCTGAGCCATACGTATCGAAAAACTGGGTACTCATTGACCCGAGCTAAGACTATGAATAAAGATATTCAGTCGTATAACAATTCTAAAGATTCTAAAGACAGGATGATCTGTGAAATCTTAAGAACAGAAATTGATTTAGCTCTTCCTGAAGCAGAGAGTAAAATCTGGCATGGTCATCCAGTCTGGTTTCTAGACGGTAATCCTATCGCCGGATACAGTAAATTGAAAGACTGTATTCGACTCATGTTTTGGAGCGGTGCAAGCTTTAATGAAGAAAACTTAAAACCAGGAACTGGAAAATTTAAAGACGCTTCAGTGAGATATACAGATGTCAATCAAATAAATAAAGAAGATTTACGTCGTTGGTTACAAAAAGCAAAAGATATTCAGTGGGATTATAAGAATATAGTTAAACGGCGCGGCGTGTTAGTAAGACTGAGATAGTATATCAAGTATAGCTTGCAGCTCGTCAGATGTCATATTGTTGCTGACACTTCTTAAAGCTTCAGTAAATTCTTCTTCCTCAATAGAAGCTCTTGTTATTTTACTTCCTTCATGAACGACTTTAGTCAATTTACCTTCAGTATAGAAATACTCAGCATAACAAGGTCCTACCTTATCTCTGAATGTAATATAGTGCCTGTCAGGGCCTTCACTTGCCAACACAGGCCTCATGCGCAATTTATATATCTTCTCATATCGATTTAAGACATCCTGGCCTTCTTCCGGTGTCATTTGATTTTTATCGATATAATAATTTATCACTTCCTCGATTTCGGAACGGGATGCAAAATATACTTTAGCCCCTGTGCTGACATCAAAACAAAAGCGTTCATAGGGAGTATCTATCGTATATCCCTTACTTTTATAATTTGCCACTCGCCGTTTCTGCTCATCAACCCTAATACCATCCCATCTATAGCCTGTATAAGGAATAGATACTGCAGGTAATTCATAATACGAAGCTAATTCAGCCATTCTCTCATAAGTAGAGTAGTCGGCAGGATCGCCGTCTATATCAGTCATGAAGAAAAAACCCGCTAATTCCAACCTTCGTCCTTCCTTATCTACCCCTAAGGCGACTATTTCATTGTAGCTTTCTGCTTCAGTTCTTTTTAATAGCTCATCCGGCTCTAAAATAACTGAACCTCTAGTATTTTTCACTTTTGAATTTATTACATGTTCATCCGCGTTGGAGGCTATGACTATATTGCTTAATGGTGACCTAACGATAAGTCCACCTGGTCCCCATGTGACTGCATGATCTTGATTAATAAGTGACATACTTAATGAAATTCTTTTCCATAACTCATCTGGTTTCTGTAATAAATCTATTGCTTGTTCTTCAGAATAAGTATCCCATCCAGCCAGAATCCCTAAGTTAGCTTGCTCATTATATTTATTAAATGCATGCACCAAGTATCTAAAAGATCCTGGATCATGCTCTTTTGGATCAGTAGTATTCCCCCAAAAAGCTTCTTCTGAGATATTTTCGCGTGGAGGTTCAACTTTATTTTCTATAATTTGATGGTCTTTTATAGTTCCTAAAGATTCAATATCATTACTATCTGATAACATATTTGAATTATTATATCGCATAGAGACTAAATATTTTATATTTAATATTAAACCCACCTCGGGTGTTGAATCGTGATTCAACCTCGGATAGATTTTAAATCTAATTATTTACATTGACCCAGAAAACAATCTTGAATATTCCGAGGTGTCTATATAAGATAACCTCCGAGGTTGAAAAATTAATGAATTTTAATTGACATATACTGTTAAAAAGAAAAATAATCTTGAATAAGGTTTGTTATAATATATTCATGAGATACCAATATTTTATAGCCTCGCGTTGGAGAAATAAGGAAGCTGTTCTGGATATTACACATAAACTTCGTAGGAAAGGTAAATCAGTTTATTGCTTTATTGAGGGAGATGGGAGAGATTATGAGTTGAAGGATTTAGATGAGAATTATACACCGGAAGAATTCATGAAACGATTTGAAAGCATTCCGGATTGGATAAATAGTCCTAAAGTTAAAGAAGTTTTCAAAGTGGACATGAATGCATTAAAAAATTCAGAAATATTGATTCTTCTTCTGCCTAGCGGAAAATCTGCACATATGGAAGCAGGTATCGCATATGGAATGGGTAAAAAGTGTATTGTAGTAGGAGAGCTTAAAGAAACAGAAAGCTTGTATTTTATTTTTAGTAAGTTTTATAAATCAACTGATGACTTTATATCCAGTATATAGATATAGGTATTTGTCTTAACAATCTACAATCAAATCTATTAACTAACTATTTCTCCCTCAATAGCTTCTTTCTTAGTTCCTGCAAAAATCCTTCCCATCATAAGTCCTGCTATAAATCCTCCCACATGCGCCCAGAAGGCGACACCACCTGTGTCTGTCCCAGTATCCGGAATAGACACAGCACCTGAAAAAATTTGAAGCAAGAACCAATACCCGAGCATTATATAAGCCGATATGTTCGTGAAAGTGAAGAAGCCAAAAATGGGAATTATTGTTCTAATCTTATGATGTGGAAAAAGCAGAAAATATGCTCCCAGCGCCCCCGCTACTGCACCCGATGCCCCAAGCATCGGAATATTTGATTCAGACATAAAAAAATATTGTGCTAATCCTCCGACTATTCCTGATAAGAGATAGAGCAGTAGGTATCGAAAATGTCCAATTGATCCCTCTACATTATCACCGAATATCCATAAAAACCACATATTTGATATTATATGAAGCCAACCTCCATGAAGAAATATTGAGGTAATAAACGGCAGCAAGGTATTATAATTATTGAAACTAACTAAATATGGAACCAAAGCATAAGATATCGTGAATGGCTCAGGATTTACCATCTGAAGATAAAATACATAGCTCGTGATAATAATTAATCCCAAATTAACAAATGGAAACTTTCGGGATGGTACAGAATCGCTGATTGGAAACATATATAGAATTTAGAATTGACCCGCCTGCGTTTGACTATGCAAAAGCATTGTAAAAGATGAGTTAAGAATATTTTTTATAATAGTCGATAGCCATTAGTTAATTATACCTTGAGAGCGCATGCGGCGTGCTTCTACTTCATCAAGTATCTTCTTTCTAATTCTAGTATTCAGAGGTGTAACTTCTACCAGTTCATCATCAGCTATAAATTCTAAGGCATCTTCAAGCCCCATTACATGCGGTGTGTTAAAATGTTCCATCACTCCTTCGCCTTTGGAGCGCATATTTGATAATTGTTTGGTTTTACAAACATTAACTCGCATATCTTCAATCCTTGAGTTCATACCAATCACTTGTCCTTTATACACATTAACTCCTGGCCCTATGAATAGCTGGCCTCTATCTTGCACGTTAGTTAGACCATATAAATTAGTGACGCCGCTTTCATACACGATTAGAGAACCCTGTTCGCGTGTATGGCTATAACCATTATCAGAGGCATATTCATGAAACATAGTATTAAATATTCCGAGTCCTTTGGTATCTGTCATGAATTCTCCCCGATAACCGAATAATCCACGAGTAGATATAATAAATTCCATATACACTAATCCGTTGTCTGTTTTCATATCCTGAAGTTCAGCGCGTCGGGAACCTAGCTTCTGCATTACAGACCCAGAAAACTCCTCAGGTACTTCTATAAACACACGTTCGTATGGCGTAAGCAATTGGCCGTTTATAGTTTTATCGATAACTTGGGGACGACCGACTTGGAGCTCAAAACCCTCCCGCCTCATACGCTCGATGAAAATTGCTAAATGGAGTTCTCCTCTACCCGAAACTTCCCATGATCCATCAGGCCCATCCTCGACCCTCATCGCGACGTCAGTCTCAAGTTCTTTATATAACCTTTCGCGAATTTCTCTCGATGTCTTATACTGACCCTCGCTGCCTGCGAATGGAGAATTATTTACCATAAAAGTCATCTTAATCGTGGGTTCCTCAATGGATAAAAGAGGTAGCGCGGAAGGATTCTCCACATCTGCTATTGTTTCACCAATTGTGACATCTGGGATGCCGGACAGTGCGACGATATCACCAAAACCTGCCTCGACAGTATCAACTCTGTCTAGTCCGACAAAAGTCATAAGCGATGTCAGTCTATACTTTCTCTTTTCTGCATTACGTTTAATATGCATAATTTCCTGATTGATTTTTACATTGCCGTTATAAATTCTTCCAATACCAATTCTTCCTTTATGGGGATCCGAAGAAAGCGTAGTTATAAGTATCTGTAAAGGACTAAGAGGATCACCCGCTGGTTGAGGAATGTGTGCTATAACTGCTTCAAAAAGAGGTGCAATGTCTGACATTTTAGACATATCAGGCTCAATGCCCGCTACTCCGTTTTTCGCAGATGAATAAATGATAGGGAAATCTGCTGTATTCTCATCGGCACCAAGCTCTATAAATAGATCAAGTGTTTTATCTAGTACATAATCTATACGCGCATCTGGTTTATCGATCTTATTAACAACTACTATAATCTTAAGTTTCATTTCCAGAGCCTTTCTAAGAACGAATCGGGTTTGAGGCATAGGCCCTTCTTTCGCATCAACCAGCAGAAGACAGCCATCAGCCATTTTAAGTACCCGCTCAACCTCACCGCCGAAATCAGCGTGTCCTGGAGTATCAATCAGGTTTATCTTTATTTCCTGCTCTGAATCCGGCGAAGGTTTCCAGACTACTGACGCGTTTTTGGAGAAAATCGTAATACCCCGTTCTTTCTCAAGTTCATTGCTATCCATAATTAAAGACTCCGACATATCCTTGTGCAATTTAGTCTTTGATTGCTTTAAAAGAGCATCCACTAGGGTAGTCTTCCCGTGGTCTACATGGGCGATGATAGCTATATTTCGAATGTTTTTCATATAAAAACCCGCTTTCCGCGGGAATATATTATAACAAATTCAGCTTTGAAAAGTAAAAATTTATTCCAAACCTAGGAACATACCGATAACTCCGGTCAATGATGCGATGGTTACGACGACACTTGCGCCGACTAAAAAAATATTTTGTATTTTCGTATTTTTATAATCTCCCATTAAGTCATGATCATTTGCGAATCTATAAAGAAAAAAGAAAATTACTGGCAGGAACAATCCGTTTAAGAAGCTAGCATATAAAGCAAACTGAAAAAGCGAGACTCCCGGTATGAGCACAACTACCATAGCCATTAAAATTTGAACTATGAAAAATAGATAAAACAATTTACTTTCTGAGAAACTGACATCCAGACTTCCTTCATATCCAAAAAACTCAGAAAACGCATATGCAGTCGTAAGGGGTACTATAGCTGACCCTATAAAACCTGCTACAAACAGTCCTACTCCAAATAAAAGCCTTGCCAGTTGGCCTGCAAAAGGTTCGATGGCGATGGCCGCATCCGCAGCGCCATGGATCTCGATGCCGTTTAAAAACAACGTCGCTATAACAGCTACCATCATGAATAGAGAAAATACATTCGTCAATACAGCACCTGTATAGATCTCAAATTGGTTATATTTCAGCTTATCAGGAGTAAGCTTCTTATCTTTTACATAGCTATTTATAAAAAACTGTCCCCATGCGGTAATTGTGGTACCTAAAACCGCAACAGCAGTAAAGATATAATTAAAACTGACTTTACCGACAGGGACAAATAAAGATTTCCCGACCAATCCCCAGTCAGGCTTTGAGATAATAGCAGATACAAAATAAGCTATGTAAAAAATAATTAGTAGCAAGAAAAAATATTCAATTTTTTTATATGATGCTCTTGTGATAAATACAAACAGGAAAAAAAGAACCAAGGGAAGAAAAATTAACGGATTCAAGTTAAAAAGTGTCAATGCATCTTTTATACCCCCGACATTTTGCATAATAACTGTAAAGTTAATAAAAAATAAAGTTACAAACATTAATATTGATATTTTGATGCTGTATCTCTCGCGTATTAAATCCCCCAAGCCTTTTCCTGTAACTACAGCCAAACGCGATCCTATTTCTTGAGTAATAGCCAAAACTAATGTCATGGGAATTGTAATAGTAAGCATGCTATAGCCAAATTTTGATGAAGAAACAAAGTAAGTCGCCACACCTCCTGCATCATTGTCAGCAAATGCAGTGATAATACCTGGGCCTATAATTGCAAGTAAAAATAATAACTGTTTTCGGAATTTTTTGATTTTTTTTCTCATAGTTCTTCTAAAACATCCTCAGCGACATCATTAAAGCGTAAAATTCCTATCATTTGCTTATTATGATCGACGACCGGAAGAGCATAGATTTTATATTTAAGCATACGTTTTATGGCTATGCTTAAAGGTGTCGTGACATGAACTATGACCATATCCTGCTGCATAAACTGGGAGATACTACTAGCTGGATTTTTACGGAAAAGCTCAGCGATATTTATGACTCCCACAAGCTGGTCCATATCATTTAAAACATATATATAATAAGTGAACTCTATATCTTTTACTTTTTCTTTCATAACTGAAAACGCATCCTGGACGGATGCGTTTGGTTTAATCTGTATAAAATCGGTGGTAATCAAATGTCCGATTTGTGTTCCAGAAATCTTCAAAAGGGATGTCAATTTTTTTTGCTTTTTTTCCGGGAGTATGCTTAAAATCTCTTTTCGTTTTTGTTTCGGTAGGGTAAGAAGTATATCTACTGCATCTTCAGGATCAATTAACTCAATCAGCTTGGCAGCACGTTCCGGCGTAAACCTTCTAAAGAGTGCGCTCTGAAAATTGGCATTAAGATCCTCAATCACTTCAGCCGCATAATGCTCATCAAGTCTTGCCACAACCTTATTTACATTTCTTATATTGGTTTGCTCAAGATAATCGGCAAGATCTTCAGGTTTTAATCTCTCAAGCGAATCAGCATCTTTTTTTAACTGGACCTTACCTTTCTCAAGTTCTAGAGGCTCAAAATCCGCCCATGACAAAAAATGGGGACGGGATTCAAGACCCGTCAGCTTGTAGAAAGGTTTTGCACTCTTCTCTAAATGAAGCCAACGTAAAATTCCACGGAATCCTATATCAACACCTGCTATGTACCAGCTTTTCCCTAATTTATCTTGAATCGCTACATCATTTACTCTCACTACTTTACTCCCTCTTATGTCGATTATTTGTCTATCCATAACCGCTTTCATAACTGAAAGTTCATTCTCAAGTGAATTGCGGCCGATGAAATCTTTATCTATCGAAATATCACGATCTATGTGCCGAATAGTTTCTATAGAAATAAGCATATTCTCATTATTTGATTTTTTTATTACAAGGGAAGTTACTAAAGGGGTTTCAGTTCCCAAAAAAAGCACATCAATTAACCTACCTAAATAAATATGCTCAACAGTTAAAACTCTTTTTCCTTTTAGACCAGAAAAATACAACATAAGCTATAGGGGTAAATTTAACTCTTCGGAAAACATGAACTTTCACGTAATATAGCTTCAATATTTTATCTCAATAATTCTTATGTTATTAAAACTATTTAACTTTACCCTTCTAAGAGCAGTTTACTTGTTGATTTTATAGATTGTCAATACTAAAAAATCTATTTAATTTATGAAATTTATTATATAATCATGCTGAGCGCATAGGATTTTAAGTTATGAGTGGACTATTGGAAGAAAAACTCGACTCATTTTTTTTTAATTTTAAGAAAAGCCATTATAAAAAGGGGGAAATAATTATACAGGCAAATGAAATCCCGCAATATATCTACTATCTAAAAAATGGCACAGTCAGACAATATATGATATCTGAAAAGGGCAATGAATTAGTACTTAATATTTTTAAACCGCTAGCTTTCTTTCCGATGTCCCACGCCTTAAATAATAAACCAAGCATCTATTATTTCGAATCTTTAAATGACGTTACTTTGTACAGAGCCCCTAAAGATGTAGTTTTAGACTTCATCCGTAAAAACCCAGATATACAGTTTGATCTTTTAGTTCGGTTATTTAAAGGAATTGATGGCTTACTTTCCCGAATGGCTTACTTAATGTCTGCAAATGCATATAAAAGACTAATTGCCGAAATCCTTCTTTATAATAAACGGTTTTCTCAAACTGAATTATCCGCCAAATCTGTTACGATAGATATAAATGAGCATGAACTTGCAGCGCTTACTGGTTTAACACGGGAAACTGTCAGCAGAGAACTTAAAGTGTTAAAAAATAAAGAACTTATTGTCTTCGCCAAGAGAAAACTTACTATTAACGATATCTCTTTACTAGAATCTGAGCTCTCGAATACAGATTAGTTTAGTAGGCTCAATTAACTTTCTTTGATCTATATCACATCAATTTCTCCAAAGTCATTATATAAGAAAATAGAAGTGTAACGAACCTGTTTTTACACTTCTTTTATTTTCATTTATATGAAACAAGTGCTATATAAAATATCAAGCTTGAAATATCAATATTTACTTAAGCCTTTGCTATTTCAATTTAATCCAAAAACAGCGCATGAACAAATAGTTAAATATGGAGAAATACTGGGAAAACATAAAATGGCAAGTAAAATTATAAGCCATCTCACATCCTCAAATGTAAACATACTTCAACAGAAATTTTTCGATATTGATTTTAAATCACCAATCGGTTTGGCAGCCGGGTATGACTATGAAGGAAAACTGACGCAAACACTTGATATGCTTGGGTTTGGATTTCAAACAGTAGGAACTATCACAAATAAAGCCTATAAAGGAAATCCAGGTCAAATGCTTGGACGGCTTTCAAAGTCAAAATCCCTTATGGTAAATAAGGGATTTAAGAACCCAGGCGCAGCAGCAATTATCAAC
>CAYMDS010000021.1:0-16809 GCA_964389405.1 uncultured Gammaproteobacteria bacterium | reverse complement strand
GCTGCATTAAGGAATCCGAATTTGGCAGAGGAGGTGGCAGTACCGCCTATTAAAACATCAAGAGTTGAGTTGAAAGGGGAGATGGCATTAGCTGATAGATTCCATTTAGATCCTCCTGATCCTGCTGTAGGACAGTTATTACCTGCGGAATCACAGACAAGATATTCTCCTTGATAGATTGCTGTTGCTTGGAATACTCCTTCAACAAACAAATCATCATCTGAGTTTACTTGTGTGGCACCAGTGAGACTATCGCCAATTGCGTTATATGCCACATTTCCTGCATTTCCTCCTATTATTATGGTGTCCCCATCACCAAATACTACCTGTCCACTAGCATTTGGATTAAGTGTTAAATCGCCTGATCCTGTTATTAGTTCTCCTACTCCTACAAAGCTAAGACTATCTATATCCAAAACACTCCCCTCAACTGAAAGTTGTCCCAGATTTGCTGTATCATTAATCGTTACAGATCCTGTTCCTGCATCTACATCAAATTCAGTAAAGTCTATTGCGGTAGCACCTCCATTTATCGCAGTTAAAGATGATCCTGTTAATGTTGTTGTTCCGGAAAGAGTGAGTGCTGTATTGGTTAATGTAGTAGTTGCGCCAAGAGTTATTCTGCTTACTGCACCTGAATCAGCTATATCATTTCCATTTACCTGGAGATCATCTGACACTATTACATTTCCAACTCCAGAATCCAAAGTGACACCTCCCGTACTCGCTCCTCCCAATGTCAGATTCTGCATGTTAGTTGTCGCTATATTTCCATTACCTGTGATAAAGAGAGCGTTATTTCCTGAATTAGCAGAGATGGATGCAGTAGGAGTTCCTCCTGCTGCATTAAGGAATCCGAATTTGGCAGAGGAGGTGGCAGTACCGCCTATTAAAAGGTCTAGGGTAGGATTAGTATTATATGCTGCGCCATTTGCAATCCTTAGACGTGTGAGCGTACTGTCTAAGGTAACTATTGCTGTTGATGAGCTGTCTGTGAGATCAAAATCTTGTGAATTAAACTCCAATGTTTCAGTGTCAGCAAGTGACTGTGAATCACCATTTACCGTAATAATCCCTCCAGACCCTCCGCCTGAATCAGCTGCACATGACCATATGCCATTAGGCTCATCCCACTTAAGTATCTGGGCATTCGCACATCCTTGAATTAATGATATTGAATCGTCACCGGGACCAGAGAATTCAAGGCCCGAGCGAGAAGAAGTGGCTCCGGCACTGTCAGATGCTGAGAGTAGCTTTGCTGATAAGCTACTTGAATCGAGTATCAATCCATTTCCAGTCAAGTCTGTAAAATACTCATTGTTAATCGTAAAGCCGTTTGAAAACGTCGTATTATCCGTTAGAGTTATATTTCCAGTTCCGCTATCTATAGTTATCAGTCCAGTGGTTGATCCGCCAATAGTTAGCGTATTCATAGCTGTAGTATTTATAGAGCGTGACCCACCGTATAGAGTGAGATTTCCGGATGCTGATGCGTTTCCTGCTACATCGAGAGTCGCAAGGGGAGATGATGTTCCTATTCCGACATACCCTGTCCCGTTTAGTGGATTAAGAATTATATTGCCAGTAGTACTTCCTCCTAGAGTCAAATTCTGATTTCTAGTGGTTTGGATCAGGCCTGTGGTGTTAAAAGTAAGAGTGCCCGATGTAGTAGCGTTACCGGTTAGGCCGAATACTTGAAATTTAGCAGAGCTTGTAGCGCTGCCGCCCAACACTAAGTCATCTGAGATGTAGGCTGGAGCTACGACTCCGCCTGCGCGCTGCCAGAAAGAAGCGACTCCTCCGAGTTGAATAAGTGAGCCTCCTATATACACATCCCTCCCAAAATGCGCATCTCTCCACTGCAGAGTAGATGAGCCCAGGTCAAATACATTATCTGTATTCGGGCCGACGCTTCCTTCCACCTGCAGTTTAAATGAAGACGGATCGGTGGTTCCGATCCCGACGCTGTCAGTGCTATTTGTGAGGCGGATGACCGTCCCATCATCAGTCCAGCCTGGCGATATGCCCGTAATAGTTACTTTTTTACTATCTGTATCTCCTGAAAGGGTGATGCCGGTTCCTGCAAGAAATTCTAAAGTATCAGTATTGCTCCCGGCAGCTATAGTGTTTGATCCTATTTTTATAGTTTTGAATATTTCTTGAGAACTTCCTTTATCATCATTTGTCAGGGTTAGTCCATCAAGCGTGATTCCATCTCCGGCGACTAGCTCCAACTCACCAGTTTCTCCCTGAAGAGATAGTACGCCAGTGTTTGATATAGTAGGAGTCTGTCCAGGAGTGATTCCGATACCCGATCCCTCTGTAATACTATAGATTACATTCGGAGCTGTGATATTAGCTGAGAATGTCGCGAATTTATCTACAAGAAGCTCATCTTTCAAGTGAGTAAAATCGGTAAATTCCGTAGGTACATTCACCTGCAATAAAAACTTTCTGTTGGTGTCTGTATCAGCAAGCACCATAGATTGAAATCCTTGTTTTTGGAAGGCAGGCACATTATTTTCGTTAGACCCTCGAAGCTTGGTTGATATATCTGAAAGAACGGACGAATATCTACTCAATGAATTGACGTTGATGATTCCGAAAATAGCAATAGAAGCTATGAAAAGAAAAGCAGTCATTACGCCGCTTCCCAGGATAAGAAACCGTTTATTTTGAAAAGCAGAAAATTTATCAGAGGGAGTATGGGGAAGAGGTTGATAACTGGTTTTAGCTTTTTCTTGCTTTCTTTCGATAAACTTATTAAGTTGTTCTTGGGTATACCTTCTCTGATTTCCTGCAGTCCGAAGAGCATTCAGAATTCCTTTTTCTTCCCAACGGCGTAAGGTTTTAGTAGAGACGCCCAGTACTTTGGACGCTTCCTGTATAGTGAGTAATTTGTTTTCCATAGGCAGTTTCGAAAAAGTTGGACACAGCTTCAAATGTCCAATTACGTCTAACTCTAGTGTAAAAATGTGTTCAGGCAGGTGTCAAGTTTAAGGTATAATTGTAGAATATTCTTATCATAAGTTTATCAAAGTAATATTATTTAGCCTCAGTAATATATTTAGTGTGAAAATCTATATCTTGATAAGATTATGATAAGATAGTTTCCACGACATCTTTTGTCTACGACACAGTATTTATTTAATTTTATAGCACTGATGAGCTTTATTTGCTACTGGTTTTAGAAAGGAAAATATTATTGTGAAAATATATATTTCACGAAGATTAAAGGATTATAAATTCAGCATAGGAAGGCGACCAATTAAGTAATTACTGCCTTATGATAAGTTGTATTTAAAACTTGGACAACCAGTTAAAAGCTATGTCCAAGTTTATATAAAGATATCTTTTTGAAGCTATTATATAAAAATTATACTCCCTATTAATCGCTTACTTGGTTAGTCTTGCCTCGAGGAAATAAAAAGCTAATTAAGTCCTGTATTTATTTATTTGCAAATAGGCTGAAAATGGACTACGCTTAAATAAAGGAACATAGAATGAAAATTTTTTATCTAAGTCTTATATCTGCTATCTGTTTTTTTATTTTTGTACCTTTTGTGAAAGCACAGAATATCGCTGAAGGTGTGGCGTCAGATATAACCATAGAAGATAAAAATGTTCCTGAAGGTTCAATTATAAGTCTATCTGATGGAAAATACCGTCTTAGTAATATTCCTTATGATGGCACTGTATATGGTGTAGTCGTGAAGCTACCAGCCGTCGCATTTAAAACTATTGGACTAGAAGGAGTGCATTCTGTAATAACCTCAGGAAAAACCATGGTACGGGTAAGTACAAAAAACGGTACGATCCAAAAAGGCGATCTTATAACTTCATCGACAATTCCAGGCGTAGCTCAAAAGGTAAAAGAAAACGGGTATATAGTAGGAATTGCTGAGGAGGAATATACTGAATCTGATCCCGAAAAGATAGGTTTGATATATACATCTCTTCATCTTAACTTTGGTACGCTTTCTTCAGGTCTTCGGGAAAATCTGATATCCAGTTTACTACAGGGGGCCAGAGCTCCATTTTCATCACCTATAAACGCATTAAGATATATTGTCGCAGGATTCATCGCCACATTATCTTTCGGAGGCGGTTTTTGGTTTTTCGGTAGAGCTTCGACTAGGGGAGTAGAGGCTGTCGGTCGTAATCCTTTAGCTAGGCGCTATATTCTTTTAAGCGTATTCATGAATGTGATGATTACGATAGGAGTCATGGGTTTTGGAGTTGCTCTTGCATATATGGTTCTAGTAATATGAAAATATGGATAAGTCCTGATTGTTTTTTAAACCATGGAACTTTTAACTATACTACTTTTTAGTGTCAGTCTATCTTCGCTTGGTATAGCTTTGCTTGTCATAAGCTATTTTTATATCCATTTAGCCTCAAAGCATCAAAGACTTCAGAAAGAGAATATGTATATGAGATATCACATGTCAGAAAAGAGTCTTCAGAAAGTGAATGTGGCTCGTGAAAAGTCACTACAGATTATAGGTCAGGCCATGAACCAGGCTGAAGATATAGTTAAAAAAGCTGAACTTTTGAGAGTGAATGCTGATAGTTCGCTTGCTGACGAATTGACAGAGCTTACAAGGCTTCAGAAAGATACTTTGACGAAAGAGGCAGGGCAGCTCTATACAGCTTTTCAAAATGCCATCACTCACGTGCGTGATGAAGATATCCAAATATTTCGTAATATAACAAAAGATATAGAAAATATAACATTAAATGAAGTTAAGGATTTTGAAAAAAGGTTACATGATGAAACAGTAGGAAAAGAAGAAGCCGTTGAGGAAAAGGCAAATGAAGCCTTAGAAAAAGCAATGCAGGAAGTTGAAGCTTATAAATCTAAGCGTTTGAATGATGCCTCAGTGGAAGTGAATCATATGCTCGCTGAAATTTCGAAAGAGGTTCTGCGAAAGAGTCTATCCAGAACCGAGCATACGGATCTGATTATGGCAGCTATAGAGCGCGTAAAACACGACGTAGTCACTCATAATTAAGGTATTTATGATATGCAAAGTAATACTGTAGTATATTCTGATATATTTAAATCATTTCGTACAAAGGAGCAGGTAAAGGAATTTTATGATAGGGTGGATGAATTTTCTAATTTATCTTTTGTGATTGATTCCGAAAACGTTGATCTTTTGAAAAAAACTTTTCCCTTACATATAGCTGAGGCGCTTTATCCGATACTTTATTCATCGGAAATAAACTATAAGGATCCTATGCATTTAAAACAGTTTCTTTTGGATCTGAAAGAGACCGTAGAAAAAGCAAAAATTGCTGACATTACTTTGGGGATTGTACCTGATGAAGAGCTCATCATAAATCTTAGTAATCATCTTCGGGAAGCTTTAAATGATTCGACGTTACTTTTATCCGTTAGAACTGATTCAAGCATAATAGGTGGTATTGAGCTTATATTTAGTGGAAGATATTGGAATTTAGGTTTGGAAAAGCAAATCGATAATTGGTTTGCGAAGAAGTATACCTCAGTTGGTAATGAGCCGTCCTCAACACATGCTTTATGAAATCATTTCAGGAATACTTAGAACAGACTAGTGAAGTTGGATTTATCGAGGCTGTAAATAATTCAGTGATATCAGTAAGTGGTCTGCCGAAAGCAAAGCCTCAGGAGCTAGTAATGCTTGAGACAGGCGAGATGGGGTATATACTTAATCTCCATAAAGATTCATGCGATGTGCTACTTTTTTCTAAAGCCTCAATAAAAACCGGTATAAAGGTTGCAAGAGTTGATAAAACTCTCTCAATAGCTTTAAGTCCTGACCTTCTTGGTAAGACTATAGATCCTTTCGGAAAGCCGCTTGACAATATGGTTGATCTAAAGCTTACAAATATAGTTGAAAAATCTGTGGATGTAGGACCTTTAGGAATAAGATCAAGGAAAAGAATCAGTACGACACTTGAAACTGGAGTAGCACTCGTTGACCTGATTCTGCCACTCGGAAAAGGACAAAGAGAGCTTATTATAGGAGATCGGAAAACAGGTAAAACTAACTTTCTTCTTCAAACCATGGTAATGCAGGCGCGGCTTGGCGCAATTTGTGTGTATGTAGCGATAGGTAAAAAACAGTCAAATTATAAAGCTATTGAGGAATATATGAAAAGTCAAAACATTTATGATAGCTGTGTGCTTGTAGCATCTTCAGCTGAAGATACGCCAGCAAAGATCTTCCTTTCGCCTTATAGTGGTATGACTATAGCTGAATATTTTCTTTCCTTAGGTAAAGATGTTTTTATAATTCTTGATGATTTAACTACTCATGCGAAATACTATCGCCAGATTAGTCTTTTGGTTAAACGTTTTCCAGGTAGAAATTCATATCCTGCCGACATCTTCTACGCCCACTCTCGCTTACTTGAAAGGGCTGGTAATTTTAAAATTCAAACAGAATCAGGCATGACAGAACGGTCCATAACGTGTTTTCCTGTAGCAGATACGCTTCAGGGTGATTTATCAGGCTATATACAAACGAACCTTATGTCTATGACTGATGGTCATTTATATTTTGATATCGATCTTTATGGGAAGGGGCGTCGTCCACCGATTCATCCTTTTTTATCAGTAACTAGAATCGGTCGCCAAACTCAAGATTCACTCAGACAGACATTGAGCCGTGAAATCTTCAGTTTTCTTTCGCTTCATGAGAAGATGCAGAATTTCAGCCACTTCGGGGCAGAAGTTAGCGGAACTGTCGCTGATACGCTAAAAACAGGTATGAAAATCACAGCTTTTTTTGATTATTTATCTCAAAAAGTACTTCGTCTTGAGCTTCAAATATTTCTATTTTCCCTTCTATGGGTCGATGTCTGGAGAGAGAAAGCAATTGATATGATGAAGGAGGATATGGATCGCGTAATTGCTTTATATGAGAAGGACGAGACCCTTCAGGCTGAAGTAAAGCTGATGATGAAATCTAGCGATTCATTTAACAAATTGCTAGGTACGATACGCGGAAAACCTGATGAGTTTTATAAGAAAATTGGACTATAGGGGGGAAATATGACTGGCAGACGGGAATTAAAATCGCTAATTACAGACTTGTCTATGCTTAAGACGCTGACTCAGACTTATCAGCAGATCGCGGCTAATCATATCCGTAAGACCAGAACATCTGTTGTGCTAAACCGTGATTTTATTACCGAGCTTCTTACGCTTTTTCAGGATGTAAGAATAGCTTACAGGAGACAGCTTCTTTCTCTTATGAAGGAAAAGAAAATTAATCACACGGACAATCTTTCTCTTATAAGGAGAAACGGTAAGACTGTAGTAGTATTTATAGCTTCAAACACAGGTCTTTATGGTAACATCGTAAAAAAAACAATAGGTATGGTAAATGATTATCTTAAAAAAAATGATGTAGAAGTGGCAATAATAGGTAGAGCGGGTGAGGCGCTTTTTAAGGAGGCAAATACGGGGAAAAAATATATGCTTTTTGATTTTCCCGATGCGGGAATTGATGGCCGGAAGCTATCAGATCTCGTTTCGTATTTGCTAAAATATGAAAAGGTGTTGGTCTTTTACTCGGAATTTCAAAGCATCGTATCTCAGAATCCTACAATCAGTACCCTTGATAGCAGCATAAATATGGAAGGAGGAGAAGTACATTTGGTTAAAAAATATCTTTTTGAACCATCTCTTGAAAAAATTATAGTTTTTTTCGAAACCGAGATTTTCGGTCTGATATTTGAGCAGACTGTTAGAGAGTCTCAGCTAGCCAAGCAAGCATCGCGCATGTATGCCTTGGATCAGGCGATCCAAAATATAGATATAAGTTTATCGAAAACCAAGACAACGGAGGGGATTATGGCTCATCGGATACTAAATTCAAAGCAAGTTAATAGTCTAGCAAGTATGAGGCTTTGGCAGTAAGTCTTTCCAGCTCTCAAGTGTAATATCTTATGAAAGGAAAAATAGTAAGCATAAACGGTCATGTCATAGAGGTGTATTTCTCTGAAAATATGCCATCCATTGATGATGTTTTGTATCTTGAGACAGATCCTAAAATACTATTTTTAGTATATGCATCTTCAGATCCGGGTACATATTACTGTTTTCTGCTTTCTAATTCCACGCTTATTCACCGCGGACAGACAGTAATAAATACCGGAAAACCTATGCAGTTTCCTGTGGGAGATGCTGTATTAGGCCGTGTGCTTGATGTTTTTGGAAATCCTCAAGATGACATGGGGGCATTAAGTAATCCTACATATCGGCCTATCCATGGTAATAAAATCGAATATAGTGATCTTTCTATAAAACAGGAAATTTTGGAAACAGGCATAAAAGCTATTGATTTCTTCGCACCTTTATTAAAAGGAGGAAAAACAGGTCTTTTCGGAGGAGCTGGAGTGGGAAAGACAGTTCTTTTGACAGAGATAATCCATAATATCGTCCAGCTGACCACGACTGAAACGACTAAAAGTATCTCTGTTTTCGCTGGAATCGGAGAGCGTGCAAGAGAAGGTCAGGAGCTTTTCGAGTCTGTAAAGGAAAGCGGAGTACTTCCTTTTTCAACACTTATTTTCGGACCTATGGGCGAAAATCCGACAAACAGATTTCTAACAGCCTATGCTGCAGCTTCTTTAGCTGAGCATTTCCGGGATGAGATGAAAAAAGATGTACTGTTTTTCGTAGATAATATTTTCCGTTTTGCTCAGGCTGGGAATGAACTTTCTCTTATTATGAGAACTATTCCTTCAGAAGATGGGTATCAGGCAACACTTGATTCAGAAATGGCAGAGTTTCATGAGAGACTTCTTCCTACGACTACAAATTCCATTACGACTATTGAGACTATCTATGTGCCCAATGATGACATTTTAGATCAGGGTGTGCAGGCAGTTTTTCCTTATCTTGATTCCATGCTTTATTTTTCACGAAATGTCTATCAAGAAGGTCGTTTTCCAGCCATTGATCTTATTTCATCTACCTCCTCAGCTTTGACGTCTTCGGTTGTCGGTGATTTGCATTATCAGGCTCTTATAGATGCCCAGGCTCTTCTTAAGAAAGCTTTGAGTTTAGAGCATATAGTGTCTCTGGTTGGAGAGTCTGAGTTGACAGCCGATGATAAGGTTTTCTATGTAAGGGCGAAGAAGTTAAAAAATTACATGACTCAGAACTTTTTCGTAACCCAAAACCAGACAGGAAAACAGGGAAAATACGTTCCTCTTAAAACAACTGCGAAAGATGTAAGACTTATTCTGGATGGTGAGTTTGATACGGTTTCTGAAGAGAAGTTTTTAGGTATTGGCGGCCTTGATGAAGTTGGCAAGTGAAGTTTTATAAAACTATTAGCCCTTAGCTATTAGCTGTTTAACAACTTTTTATATGGAGTCAACGATTTTTTATACAGCTACTTTTCCTTGTTTGATTCGGGATAGGGAACGAATTTTATATCAGGGAGAGGCTCTATCTCTTACGACAGTAAACGAAGAAGGACCTTTTGATGTTTTGCCGCAGCATTCCCATTTCATCTCAATTATTCAAAACAAACTTGAGTTGGTACAGCCTGACGGTAAAACTCTGACAGTGCCTGTTACTAAAGCGATATTAAAGGTATATAATGGCGAGGTAAGAGTTTATTTGGGAATCTTCTCAAGCATATCTAGCATTAAATAAAAAATAATAAATCAAATCTCAAAAATATAAAATAAGCTTTTAGATCTCATTTTTAATCTTTAATTTTTTAAACATATGACCACGCTTTCTTATACTATTTCTCCAAATCTTGGGCAGACCCTTAAGGTTATAGAAAATACCAGAGAGTCAATTCTTATTAAGCCTCTAGCTACTAATGGAGAACTTAAGATCCGGTGGGAAGCGATGGTAAAAAGGATTTATTATTCTCTCCATCTTTCACATGTTATGGTAAATGAAAGAGAAATAGTATCTATACTTAATGTTCCAGGGAAACGCAATTTAACTGAAAAAGAAAAAGCGATAGTACGCTATAAGAAAGCTTTTGATCACATTCACAGCTTCTGGTATATGAATAATAAGCCTGTCATGCCTCAGGCAGTTCAAATAATACTTAAAAAGATAACTGATGAAAGATTAAGATTGCCTGAGAATGATCTTATGGAGAGACTGGTCTTTTTACAGACGAGCAGGGAGCACACACTCGTTCAATCATTTATCGCGTATATCCAGTTTTATTTACTTCTTCCTGAGAATGAAACTTTTGGCAAACTCAATCGCTTACTGCCATATGTATTCTTGTATAAGGCAGGTTTGGATTACCGTGGTCTACTGATACTTGAGCAATATTTCTATGAAAATGAAAGATTAATGCGTGAGTTGAGGCTGGCGGTAGAGAGAAAAGAGAGTGTAACTGTATGGATTGAGCATTTCGTAAATGCTATTGCTAACCATCTCGAAGACGCGTTAAAGAGGCTTTCTCATGAGTCAGGGATGGAAGCGGGAAAGATGTGGAATCTTTCTGAAAGGCAGAAAGAGATACTTACCACATTTGATATGCCCGGGGCAAGAATCACGAATAAAAAAGTGCAACAGGTATTTAGGATTTCCCAGATCACTTCATCCCGCGATCTTGCCCGCCTCGCCAGCCTAGGCCTTCTTTTCCAATATGGTAAAGGCAGGTCTGTATACTACATGCGAGCATAGTATAATCATATTACTAATTATTAACTCTGGATTATTAATTGCGGACGAGACTAGGTTATTTTCTTGACAAAAAGTAAGGTTTAAGATATTATGCCCTATAATATGTCAGCTGTTGAGTTTGGTAATATAAAGTTTGGTCCTACACAATCTAACTTTGACGCTTCAAATCTAGTCGCTGAAGATATTGAAGGCTCTGATAGGCGTCTTAAAGACTTTGCAGTGCGTACAAGCAATAGGCTGAAAGATGCAGATTTAAGACCTAAGCTATCTGCGGGAGTTATATTTATTGATAATGCAGTTCGTAAGACTTATGAAATGCAGCAAAATGTTGGCTTAGATATAGAATTAGCAGAAATTATAGCATCAAGCGCAGGGTTTGCATTAAATACATGGTTTGCGTCAAAAGTTCATCCATTTGAAGATTTTTTCAAGAAAGCAGGGTTTAGACAATTGTTAAAATCTGAAGCTAAATTAGTTCTTACTTTTGTACCCCCTGCAGTTTTACTGGCAGCAGTAGCTGCTGCAAAGCCTGATGAAATTATATGGAGACCAGCGTTCGCGGCAGTTAATGGTGGACTGGTAGGTGTCGCTGCTGGTGTGCTAGGAAGACCTATAGCTGATTACATTACTAGAAATAAAGAGTAATATTCATCTATAATACCCGTCTCATTTAGCGATGAAATTTTCTGAAGTAAGAGTTATTGCATCAAGTAAATCTCTCTTAGGCAATTTCATCTTTTTAGCAACACTTTCATGTGAATCTAGGACTTTTACGTAAATAATATTTCCCGGGAGGAGGAGTTTGTGAAACTTCATAAATTGCTTCTTCCGGCGAAGGCCAGGCGGGGAGGTTAGTCACAGTTCTATTGTGCTTTATAAACAGAAGTGTGCCCCGCGCTATCTTTCTTCTACTCTGAACATTACACCGCACGTATCTATCAATATATCTATAAAATCCCCTTTATCTGATTAATCAGAGATTTAGGGGATTTTTTGTGGTTTTATAATCGGCAATTTCTTGACAAAAGAATCCTGTAATTATAGAATCGCATTCTATGTTAAATGAAAGACTTAGAAAACATCCGGGTTTAAATTTGCATTGGGGAGAAAGTAGTGGGCCTGCTGTTACAGGTACTTTCTACTCGACTGAGGAAGAAGCTTTAAAGGCAGGTGTTGAATACCCAGTTTATATTGCTGAGGGGACACCATTTGAGGTAGAAGGCAAAAAATATGTGCATTCCGATAAGGCGCGACTAGGTCGGCCTTTAGAAATTATTAATGGTTTACCTCTAATCAGGGCATTAGATCTTCCTGATCCTGACAGGTAAAACCCCTGGTTTACATATTCGCGAGATTGGCACTAAGATACTTGTAAAAAATCAAAGTTCGTAATTACTTTGTTAATTTATAATCCACCAGTTGAATTGAACTTCTTCCGATGTTATCACGGGAATTTGCACTGTAAATGAGCCTTTAATATTATAATTTGGGTCCTCCGGAACTTGACGGGAAAGATAAGGGACAGAAGTAGTTATTTGCGAACCCGATTGAATCGGGGCTGATCTTGGAGTGATGTAAATTAATGAATTTTCAGTAACATATGGACTATAAATAGTCCTCGTTGTATAACCTCGTGTAATCGTTCCTATGCCAGCAGAGCCTGATGCCACTGTGTCTATAGCTGAGGTATCTGCTGATGCTCCGCGGATGATGTTAAGGGAGGCGGCAGCTATATCTCTAAAGCTTGCCGCACCTGATGCAATTACATCGCCTACATTATTTACAGAAAGAATTGCGCTATTTGATGAGTTTTTTACAATTAGCTTTCCTAATTTATCATTCTGGAGTGAAGCGATAGAATATCCTTGACTATCTGTAGTAGATTCTATCGAGCCTACTTCCTCTCCGCTGGGGAGCTGGATAATCAAATCCGATCCCGGTACTGGGGCGATTAGATTTGCCGAGAGCTTTCCTTCTATAGAAACATCTTTCGCGAACCGGGCGTTACCCAAAACTTCAAGATTACCTTTCGTATCAAGAGTCATAAGTCCTGCCATAAATTTTATATTGCCCTGCTTTAGAGGTTGTATGTCAAGATCCGCACCCAAAACATTTATAGAGTTTTCTGCGAGTATGAAACTTCCGCCGATTGATACTCTATCTGCCGCTGAAAGGTCAACGACACTGGTATACCCCAATACCATTAATCCCTGGTGTATTGTCTGAAAGTCAGTACTTAAATTTGGAACATAAGAAAGTGCTGCTGAATAAGATGCGAGGGGGATGAAGTCAGTTAAGAGTTGACCTGTCTCTCCGGCTGGCAAGGAATTCAGCTCGCCAGAATTTGATGTGACTGATGGATTTTCTGCCAAAAGAGTAGGAGAGATGGCAGGTGTTGGTGTCGGCTGCTGAATATTGATGGCTGATTCGGATGCGTTATTATATATATTGTATATATTTGTTATATTTGCTGAATTAGATGAATTGTTAAGGCTTGCTGCAAGTGTTGCAAGTTTATCATCTAGCCCTTCTATCTCTGTTGCTATTATCTTTCCAGCTCGCAGGTTTCCACTGATAGAGGCATCTTGGGATAATATATTTTGCGCTTGTAAAGTACCGCTTAAAGTGGCATTACCTTCTCTATCAAATCTCGCCACGGCTGAACCGGATGTAGATTGAGAATTCAGAATTGAGAATTCAGAATTTTCTAGGCTGACAGCAATAAGTGAATCTGAAGTCAGGGGAGATATGAAGTCCGATTTCACGCTCTTTGCCACTAGAGTTGGAGTAGTAATTGGTGATTCTTCGATAGTTTGTAGTATATATTCTTTGAGAGTTAGTCCTGCGATAAAGAACTTATCTGAGGTAACTGCGAGGCTATCTATAAGTCCTTCTCTAGCAGTTAGCAAGCCTGAGCGAAGTGTGCCAGTAATTATTTTGCCCACCGAAAATAAATTTGAAAGATTTTCACCCTTTTGATTCTTCACAGCGTATCCTGTATCGGCCTCATACACTATATAAATATCACCTTTATCATCCACAGGATAGACGTCCTTTAGTTTTTGAACTTCAGAGTTCAGTTCACTAACTGCGGCAAGGGTTAACATGCTTAGCTCAGGACCGTATTTGACCATTTTATATCCATTTTGATCTATTTCTACTAGATCAGGAAATATCTTTTCGACTTCTTGGGCTATCAGACCGTATGATGTGCCCTCTCCAAATCCATATTCAGGAAATTCTTCCTTGCGCATAGAGAAGGTTACCGGCCTAAGCTTAGCTAATTTATCCAATACATTCTCAATTGGCTGAATATCTTTTTTCAGCCTCTCATCTGATGAACATGTGCCCGCCAATGCAGTGCCATCATATCGTTTTAAGCAGCCATTAGATCCTAGTGTTCCTATTCTGACATCACCGAAAACTTGAAGCTTATCAGTCAGGGTACTGGTAGTTCCTATTCCCAAGCTTCCTGCATTTAAAAATGAATCCTGGCCGGCTCCACCTGCTAATTTTATTAGGGCATTATCAATTGAGTTTCCACCGATTAAAAAAGCATCTGATGAATTAAGGAGAGATATAGCGTTACTTTCTCTTTTTAGGAATCCTCCGGTTGTGGCAGAGGGGCTAAGAAAAAGGTTTGTGAGGTAGGCATTATTAAATGTTCTATCGGCTCGACCTAAATCAAATCTGCCTGATTCGGATGCGATTAGATTGCTTGCAATGCTGCCGTTAAAAAATATCTGATCATCAGTGCCCTGGCCGAGGGTAGTTGAGCCATTAACTATAAAGTTATTTCTTATTGTGGTATTCCCGGAAGTAGCTCCTATAGTCAAGTCCGTGGCATTTTCTCCGATATAAAGGTTTATTACATTATCCGGGAGAAACCTGAAAGTAGAATCAGTAGTTGTCATACTGCCACCATTAATTGCTAATGAGCCTGAAAACATAGCATTTCCAAGATAGTCAAGCGTGAATTTAGCAGTTCCACTACTACTTGCGCTAATAAGGTTTCCTATGTTGTCTTGTCTGATATTTAAAGCTGCGACAGCAGAAGATGTAGCAAGTATCGCGAAAGTATCATTTACTTCTACAGACCCCGGGGCTTCAAGATAGTTGTTATTTTCAGTCGTGTTTTGTAAAGGTTTTTGTAAATCTATCATACCTATTCCGTCAGGCGATAAAACTATACTACTGTCAGTTCCTGCATTCGTTGATAGATATAAAGTATCGCCTTGGAGACTGAAAGATCCATCAGTTGCTTGAAAGACAGTATCTACCTGTCCCCCTATGGAAAGATTTCCGGCAGAATCAAGCGCAAGTAGGGAATTGGCAGAGTCATTACTTTGGGTGATAGGCCTAAGTCCGCCTACAGCCTCGGCATTTTCTGATAAGCCGGTTGTAGCAACTCTTTGTCGCGGATTCATCTCAGGATCAGTTTCCCGGGTTACACCTATGAAAAGCTCCGGATTCTCAGAAAATGTAGATTCAGGAATGTAATTGTTTCTCCCAAGAAGTGTTATAAACTTTCCTTTATTATCTGGAGTTACTGAGAGTACTTCCTGCCATAAAAGAGCAGAGCCTGATGCCGTATCATCATTATAAAGCGAAAAGCGAAGGTTAGTTTCCTCCGTTACAGAATTATTTAATTTATCACTAAGACGTCCCTTAAAAGACAGAAAGCGGGGAGGCGAGAGGGGAACTGAGGCAAATACCGGCCCGACTGATCCCTGAGGTGAGAAGACATGATACTGAATCCAAAAAACAAGTATTCCTATAAATATGAGAAGTAGGGCGAAGTGTAAATAGTGCGCTATTCTATGCTCATGATATTTTCTATACCAGTCAGGTCGTTTATATCTTAAGGTATGGATAAATCTTTTATGTAAAGGTAGACTTTTTACTGATATTTCTAAGGGTGCGTATATAAATTTACTGATATTTTTAGGCGCTGTAAGTATGGTCTTGTATCCGATTTGTGCTTTATCGCCTGCGATGCCTTCAATTATGACGTTGTCAAGTGCAATTCCTTTTTTTAACAATTTTGTGTTCGTTAGAGATTGGAATACACTTATGCCCTGGATCAATAAAAATAAAGATTGTATTTTCTGAAATAATCCAACAATTGGCAGAATAAATAAAATATCAAAAATACTAACTAGACCCAGCCGGAAAAAGTTTATTAATCGAATAGGGCCGAAGAAGGACCACTTTTTCTTTTTTTTAGAAAAAGTAGGACTTTCTGGTATGGTGGGTGGCTGTGGGTTTATTAAATTATCATTTTGAGTCGAAGTCCTCTGTATGTTTTGAAATGATTGAAGATCCAGAATTTTCGTGTCGTCTATTTTTCCTTCTTTATAGAGCCATAGGATAAAACGTCTGATGCTTGAAAGCTTTCTGTTTACCGATACAGGCGAAAAATGTATCTTATCTAAAAGATGATTTTTATAGGATTCAATTACTTCGGTAGATAATAATTTATATAGGATATTTTGGTTTACAGGTAATTCATTTTGGGAATTAATAGCTTTGAGATAGTTAATAAGGTGTTGTATATCTAGGAGATAGTTTTTTATAGTGGCTGTCGTGCAGCTTTGTCTATACAAATAATCTTTAAATTCTCTAAGTAAAGGATCCAGACTAGGTACAGCAGCCTTTTCTTTTAGTAAAGGCCTTAAGTTAACCGCTGAATCTTCAGAAAGAGGATTCCTTTCAATTATCCTTTCATCTGACAAAAAGTTGAAGAATTTCTTTAAAGATGCATGATGTCTATCGATACTCCGTGCGCTAAGTGCATGAGATGAGGCTTTATTATTTATAAAGCCTTCTTCTAGATAGCTTTTGATAATATATGAGTTAGTTTGAGAGGGTTGAAAGACTTTATTAAATTTATCCTCATACCATTTTATGAACCGTGAAGTATCAGCGATATAGTTTTTCACGGTAGCTTTCGTATACTTCCGTGAAAACAAAAATGCTTTAAATACAATAAGTGAATCATTCATGGCAGGTGATGATACTTTAGCCTCAAAATTATACAGATTATACCGATTATACGGCAGGTTTTTGTATCTGTATTAAGCGTAGTTGAGATTGATTGGCTTGTCAAGAGGGACTAATATACGCTTGATATATTAATATAT
>CAYMDS010000020.1:0-16903 GCA_964389405.1 uncultured Gammaproteobacteria bacterium | reverse complement strand
TTCTTGAATCTTGATTCTTGAATCTTTATTCCCTTATGCGGAGCATAAGCTCTGATTGCTTGTTAGCCGACAATTTCAGTTCTATTTCATCCCCCTTCCGGGGTGCTTTTCACCTTTCCCTCGCGGTACTAGTTCACTATCGGTAGATTCTGATATTTAGCCTTGGATCATGGTCGACCCTGATTCCCACACAGTTTAAATCGTGCTGCATGGTACTTAGGAACAGACTATCGGGAGCATTCATTTCGCGTACACGGCTTTCACGTTCTATGGCGGATCATTCCGGATCCTTCTGCTATAAATACTCGCATCGAATATCGTCTGCCCTGCAACCCTCACTCGCGCACAGCGCGAGAGAATTAAGAAGTATGAAGCATGAAGCAAGAATATTTGTGATTATTCTTGATTCTTGAATCTTGATTCTTGAATCTCTTGTGCCATGCACAAGCAAGTTTAGACTCTTCCGCTTTCGCTCGCCGCTACTGACGGAATCTCGATTGATTTATTTTCCTGGCGCTACGTTAGATGTTTCAGTTGGCGCCGTACCCCACCCAGAGCTATATAACTCACACCCTAATTACAAACTAATTAAGAATTCATAATTTATAATTCAGAATCGAATGTAGAATTTATAATTCTAGATTTTTAATTTAATTCTGAACTCTGAATTCTTAACTCTGAATTGTAAGCACGGTGTGAGCTATTTTTACTCAGGGTTATCCCGATTAAATCGGGATGGATTTCTCCATTCGGAAACCGCCGGATCAAAGGTTGTTAGCACCTCCCCGACGAGTATCGCCGCTGTCTGCGTCCTTCCTCGGTCAAAACCTCCTAGGCATCCATTATCGGCATTATGAGTAGATAATTTATATATAAAAATTTTATATACTGGATACAAATTTTTGTTATTTTGAGGATAACAAATTATTTCTCTTCACTTATTAAGGAGCTAAATGCTTGCATTTAGCGACGCCCATGAACCAGAGCAAGGCTCGGTTCAGGGCAGCCATGAAGTCAACTTCGTTGTACTTTATGGCGCAAACCCTTTCCCAGCTATGCCGGAAACAATGGGAGCGTGTTACATGTCAAAGCTCTCAGTTATGTTTTCAGAGCAACCCCCTCTTTCTAGGGGGCTCGTCTCAAAGCACAATTAGTGGACCGGAAGAGATTCGAACTCTCGACCTCAGCTATGCAAAAGCTGCGCTCTACCAGCTAAGCTACCGGCCCAAATAGTCTTAAGCCTCCGCTTCTAGCTTGCATAACTAAAAACCGAAAGCATAAAAAGGCCAGCAGACTAGATAAATAAATTTAAAGTACGAAGTAAGCGAAATGAAAAAGCGTTTTTGAGGCGATGTGTGACCTGAAAATTATTCTTTAAGGTCTGGTCAGTTTTTTACTCATAAAAACGAATTGCATTAGGCTTACCTGACATTCATATTATCATAGCCTCTATACCCTGTCAACCCCGCAAAAACTATGGTGTTGGTGTAGGAGTTAGATAAAAAGTTTCCATTTTCATAGGTCTACTTGTAGGATAAATAGTCGGGTCACCTGCAGAAACAGTAGGCACAGGAGGCGCAGGAGAGGGAGGATTATCCCTGATAAATCCCAATCCCAGAAGGCCGAGTAGTAAAAACAGTAAAAAAATACCTATGCCGATCTTCTTTGGATCCATCCGTTGACTCATAGACATTTTAAAACTACCAAATATTATACTACCGGTCAATAAGTAAGAATAATCCCGATTAAACTACTCCCCTGGCTGGACAGAAAGGTCTCTTAAAAAAAGATTATAGTCAAACTGATTAACTGAGCCATCATCTGTTAGATCGGCCATAGACTTTTTTTGTGGATCTGTACAATTTCTTGGTGCTGAAAGATTTGATATACAGTCAAGAAGCATATTGTAATCAAGAGAATTAAGGCTGTTATCACTATTAATGTCTCCTGTAGTTAGAGAGACTTCGCTAATAGAGGCCTCTTGACCGGAGGTGATATTTATTATTCCATCCATAGTTTTACCTAAGTACTGAGGAATTCTGATATTTATTCGATATAATCCCGGGGAGATCGAGGGAATGGCTATATATCCTTTAAATACACCATCTGCCTGATCATAAGAGACAGGTCCTGAGAAAGAAGGTAAAGACGCATTAGATGCATCGGTTAGTATTACGGTTATGGTACGGGTCTTTCGCAAAGGATTGGTATTGCCAATGCTTTGAGGATTGGCATTATCACCACCATGACCTATTCCATGAAGCTTAATGGAGGAAAAAGAGAGAGCTGTTTGACCAGAAGGAGTTATACTTGCAGGCAAGACTGAAGTAGCGCTTGGCTCCGGCGTCGGATCTAAGTCGCAAGCCTGTAACGCCTTTAATGCATTTAACCGACCGGCTCCTAAAGGTTGATCTGTAGAAATCACATCTGTACCATTTAATAAACATTGCTCTACTTGGCTTGGGGTATTTGACTCTCCTGCAAATAATAAAGCAGCAACTCCTGCCACATGAGGCGTGGCCATGGAGGTACCTGAGGCTTGTATATAATTACTGCCTACTCGCCTGGCACACATTTGAACATCACAGATAGATGAAGCGGCTGAAAGAATATTGCTACCAGGGGAACTTAAATCTACCGCTGAGCCGAAGTTAGAAAAGTTAGACCGATTATCAGTTTCATTTGTGGCACCTACAACCAATACGCCCTGACAGTTTGCTGGACTAAATAGCGCAGCATCTGAATTTTCATTTCCCGCTGCTACAACGACTAAAGAATTTTTTTGTTCCGCATAATCAATACTCGCTTGCATAACCTGACTGCATCCTCCAGGCGCACCCAGACTTAAATTGATTACATTTGCCCCATTATCTGCTGCATATTGTAAGCCTCGTATGATCGCTGAAACCGGACCCGTACCATCGTTGCCAATAGATTTAATCGCTATTAATTTAACAGTCCAATTGATTCCGCTTATACCTTTTGCGTTATTAGTCAACGCTCCTATAATCCCCGCCACGTGTGTGCCATGACCGAAATCATCCATAGGATCATTATCGTTATTTATATAATCAGGACCTTTCACTATTAGTCCAGACAGGTCTTCGTGTGTATAGTCAATTCCCGTATCTAGTACGGCTACTTTTACATCTGGACTGCCTGTAGTTAGCTCCCATGCTTCATTCATCTTAATTTTTCTCAAATTCCACTGATATTGCTGAAAGTAGCTATCTGTTGGAGTGACAAATATACTCATGATCAGATCTGCTTCTACTCCCTCGACTACGTCTAAAGACGCTAGCATTTCCCCCGCTGCTTTAATATTTGAATCTTTTTTTAAACTTACGATGTATGTAGTTTTAGTAGACGGATGCAGCACCTCCTGCGAAATTACACCTGCTGCCTCAAATACACGCTTTTCATCCAGCGGAACTTTATCTATAGCATCAGGTGAGAACCCTTCTTTATAGGTAACAAGAAGCTTATCGGGTACGTATTTAGCATCTTGAGGTATAAATAATTTTGCTTTATTCTTTCTATCTCCTACTTTCTTTGGCTGATTACTTTTACTTAATAAAAACAGAAGTGAAGGAATACAGACTAAAAATATTACGATTCCTAGAATAATAAGAAATGCTTTTTTATATTTTATTAAGTAATCAGGCATTATTTTAAGTTTAACGCTGTTTTATAATGAATGTAAAGTTAACGATAGGGTATTCACAAACCGAGTTAGATTAGTTCAGGAGTAGAGGAGAAACGGAGAGTTAATCTTCATGGAGAGCTAACCACTTCTCTGCTTCTAATGCTGCAGCGGCACCGAAGCCCGCAGCGGTTACTGCCTGTCTATACTTTCTATCATGTACATCTCCGGCAGTAAAAACCCCATCTATATTTGTTTTATAATGATCATATACTTTTATATATCCTTGCTCATCTAGATCCACTCCCTGGAATTTTTTAGTATTTGGAATATGGCCTATTGCTACAAATACCCCATCAATATCCATCTCTCCCGCTTTTTCAGTCATGGTATCTTTATATTTAACCTTTTCTACTTTTATTCCGCCCATTACCTCAGTAATAGCGGTATTAAACATGATAGTAATTTTGGGGTTATTTTTTACTCTATCTTGCATGATTTGACTTGCACGAAAGCTATCTCTGCGATGCATAAGTATAACGTGGTTTGCGACATTTGAGAGAACTTGTGCTTCTTCCATGGCTGAATCCCCTCCTCCGACTACTATCACATTTTTAGATCTAAAAAACCCCGCATCGCATGTAGCACATGAAGATACACCTCGCCCTATCTTCTCTTCTTCGCCCTTTACATTAAGCCATCTGGCATCTGCTCCCGATGCTATAATTACCGACTTACCTTTGTACGTGTTACCGTCACTTGCATTTATTATAAAAGGCTTCTTAGTAAATACTCCCTTTTCAAATTCAGACTCGATAATTTGCGCCCCATGATGTTCTGCCTGAGATCGCATTTTCATCATAAGCTCAGGCCCGAGTATTCCCTCAGGAAAACCCGGGAAATTCTCAACAAGTGAGGTAAGCTGCAGCTGTCCACCCCATTTCCCGCCAGCGATAACAAGAGTTTTAAGATTCGCGCGGGTAGTATATATGGCTGCGGTCAAACCTGCGGGGCCAGCTCCGATAATTATGACATCATACATAAAGGAAAATGCAGAATTCAGAGTTTAGAGTTCAGAATTGAAGTTCAAATCTAAAACGAAAGTTCTAAATTCTAACTTAAATTCTTAATTCTAGATTCTAAATCTATGATGCGATTGCCTCATCTATCATCTTTTTATAAGCATCTTTACTCTGGGCGCCAACCGTTGCTTTCACGGGCTTTCCATCTTTAAAGACTATGACTGTGGGAATACTCATCACGCCATATTTTCCTGCCGTCTGAGGATTTTCGTCGACATTCAGCTTTAAAACCGATGCCTTTTCTTTATACTCATCAGCTAGTTGGTCAAGATAGGGTCCGACTATCTTACAGGGAGTGCACCAGACAGCCCAGAAGTCGACCAAAGCGACACCCTTCCCCTTCTCTACCTTTCCGAAATTCGCGTCATTTATATGAATAGCTGCCATATGATAATAAATAAAATATTAGAAATATCTACCAAAATAGGTCCCGCCTCTGGAGGAAAATCTCAAATATTTTTTAGACTTGATCTTTAATTTCTAATTTAGAAATCTTACCCATATTACCAACTGCGGTATAGTTAGTCAATCAGCCTATAATTTAATCAACTCATAATTCAGGACTCATAACTCATAACTTTTTACTCCAGCTCTCTCTTTTTCACTTTTCATACACCTGTGCGTGGGAACCGATATCATAAAAAATTATTTTATCTCCTGACTTTCTGTAAACTATTCTTACGTCGCCTGTGATTGAAAACGATCTGTACTGATTTTTACTGCCTTTTAACTGATGATCTTTGAGAATAGGATTCTGAGGATTTTGTTGAAATAACTTTATACGCTCTCCGGTTTTCTTAGTAAGCTTAGCATCGTGAGCAATCCGCTTCTTATATTTCTTCTTAAAATCCGGATGAAGCTCGATGTTCATGAATTAAGATAAGTCGTCATCTCATCAATAGTTTTAAATTTAATTGTTTTAGTTCTGCCTGAATCGATATCCTCAGTCATTTTGTCATATCTTCTGATCGCCTTATCAGATAATTGAGCCCCTTCTTCCACTTTAAATCCCACAGTCCTTGCTGCCATTTTTTTCAGAAACACTCTCACAGCTTCCTGAAGCGAAGAAAACCCCTGCTCCATAGCCGCTACTTCAGCCTCTTTCCGCAGGTTTGAATCTAAAGGAATCTGTAATGTAGTTCTTCTCATAATAATACAATTATAATGTTTTGGTATTATATGTCAACATCTTGACAAGGTAGTAGTAGTAGAATCCGCTCAACTAAATATGGCAAATAAAGTAGAAGGCTTCTCCGGATTCGTATGTCCCCATAATTGCTCTGATTGCTCTATAATGAAGGCAAGACAACGACTTGAAGGATTAGCTGCACTTAACGAACAGGAAGACCCAGCTAGACTTCCTGATAACCTACAACTAGATGGAAGGTCTTTTGGTGATATGAATAATATAGATAGCCAGCTAGCCTACGGCGCAAAAACATTCGGGTTGGTTAGTAATTTTACTGAGGAGAATATTGAAGGTGAGCCACATAATGTTTACAACATTAATAATGTTACCTGCAGTACGGAAGTTCCGGAGGGTGGAAAACTGGGAAATACATGCTTTGAATCTGTTCCTGACGTTAAAGTAATTGTTCGTAAAACATGGAAGATGCCCAGCTTCCCTCAAGAATAATATCTCTACAAATTTTTATAATTACACCTTACTCCAGCTCTTCCCTTTTCGCATGAAGGAAAACAAACCACTGCTCGAAAAAGGCAAAAAGCAGTTTAAAAGGTGCTTCAATTAAAAAATCCATCACAAATAATAGGATATTAATCTTTGAAATATTTGCTGTCAGCTCCCGCCCTACTCTTACTACCGGCATGAAGAAAAAATCCACAAAAGGTGTTAGAAAACTCTGACGCTCTCCCATTCTATATAGATTCGCAGCAAGACTAATTCGATAAGATAAAAATGATACGATCGCGAGGAAAAATAAAAATATTCCTATACTTACGAAATTAAAAGAAAGAAGTTTTAAGGCATAAATTATAGCTCCGAATGATACGAAAAATGCTAGAAACCAAAGTATAGTGAAAGCAGCTCTAGGGCGCGCTGTTTGTTTTTTTATACTCAAAATCTCACCAAGCTTCGGTTTTTCTGAAAAAAGGAGGACCTTTATCGCATTAAAGATTTTCACCGAATTATCAGGTCCCGGACTTCTGAAGAAAAAGCTAACAAAAAGCATAAGAAAAGGTGGCACAGTCATATTTATAAGAAGCGTTATCCATTGATAATGGCCATAAACATAAAGCTCGTAGGTTCCCTCTATCGCAAATGCGAAGATTACTTTCGTGAGAAGGATAAATAGCACACTTCGCACAATCGCACGCCTGACTTTGGAGCCTGCAGCATTATATTTCTCCTCACAAGCATTAAAAACAGTACGCTCAAGTAGAGTGAAATTGGAAAGCACACTTGAAATAGTATCTTTATTGGCATTTAAGATATCTTCAAGTATCAGAAAAGCCGCTGTACGTTTTTTGATAAATGAGTAAATCCTTTCTTTTCTTGGATATTTAAGCATTCTATGCATCTCTTGATAGCCCTGCATGAAATTTTCGGCAATAGACTCTACGCTTTGGGATGTTAACTTTCCAAAATAGAGCTTAAGGATATGGTAACGAAGATAAGCTTTATCATCCTTAGCAAAAGCCTTACGAATGGCGATATAGACCTGAGCATCCCGTGTCTGCTCCGAATCATCAAGTATTACCACATCATCTCTTAATACCTGAAACATAAAATTACTCATCACTTGTTTAACATGATGAGGCTCAAGAATTTGTGAAATATCAGACGACATCAACTCATACATCAGATCATTTAGTTCCCCATCAGGTATTTTATGTCTTTGAACTATAAGCAAACGAAGGCGCAAATGAAGATCTATTGATTCTTCAACGCGGGAGACTATCACCTCAGGAACTTCACTCTCTGCAAGATAACGTGCCCACATCAACTCCCGAACCAAAGGACCTGCTGTGGTTTTCGCGTTGCCCCCTAAAAGAAGCATTCTTCGAAGAATTCTTTCAATTGCAGCTCTAAGCATGACTTCTTCCTCTCTATATTCCATGACATTTCGGAGCTTCTCAAACCATGTTGCAAATTTCGCAACCACCGGATTTACCGATATCATTCTTCCATGATAGTAATCTTCCTTTTTATCAAGCGTCTGGATCAATGCACTAGCTAATGAAGATAGAGGGGGTAAAGGTGAAGCATCAGGTGTTTGCTTATCTTGTGATTCAATCTGACTTTTATTTGAATTATCTAAGCTTGAACTATTATCTTTTTCTTCAATTGGATTGTCCATGCTTTTATTATACTATATGGGATCTGATCAATTATCAGTCCTAATTTGTCAATTGACAAGAAATGGCAAAAGCTTATAGAATGGGTCCTATGGCAGAGAAAAAAGAATACGTAGAACTTCGTGTCCCCAGACTTGCTAAAGGAAACATCGTTACCATCCTTCTAGTTCTTACTCTTATCATTATGGCATTTGCACTCGGCTCTCTTTATACGCGTTTGAAAGTACTTGAAGAAGCAGGTACTACAAATACAACAACTACCACCAATGCAAAAAATGTAAACGAGGCACTTGAGCAGTACGCCAAGGATCTTAAGCTTGATACAAATAAGTTCGCCGCCTGTCTGAAAGACGGTAAATATACTCAAAAAGTAAATGCGCATACAAGTGAGGCCAGTACAGTGGGAGTTAATGCTACGCCAGGATTTTTCGTAAATGGTAAATTCGTCGGTGGCGCGTACCCATATGAGTCATTTAAAGAAATTATCGATAAGGAATTAGATGGCACCGGCTCTGAAAACCATCTTGATTACTCGGAAATACTACAACAGGCATATAACGATCCCAATCAAAGATCATTCGATCCAGTTCCAAAAAATATCGATCTAGGCGATGCACAAGTTAAAGGAGAAAAAAATGCTAAAGTGACAATTATCGAGTATTCAGACTTCCAATGTCCTTTCTGTCAAAGAAGCTTTACTACGATGAATCAAATCCTTTCTGATTATAAAGGACAAGTGCGCCTGGCTTACAAACATCTTCCGATCCAAAGCATTCATCCAAATGCCCAAATCGCCGCAGAAGCGGCAGAGTGTGCCGGCGAACAGAATAAATTCTGGGAATATCATGACACACTATTTAATAAGCAGCAGGAATGGTCTTCCCTCTCGCAGTCCGTAACATAGTAGATTAAATTTCCACCTTCCAGATTCTCCTCCAAAGGCAGATCCGCCCCTGGTGGACATTTTCCATTGATTTTATAATTGGATAATTTTTTTTAAATTTATAAATAGACAATAAATGGCAGATGGAAAATGATAAATGGAAAATATTCTTAGTGTTGCAAATACGATACCGAAAGGTAGATAACAACTATTCCAAGTAAAAGAAGTGCCGTTTCAATCAGCGCAAAGCCACGCCTTTTCTCATAATGTATTTCAGGAATCAAATCGCTTGAAGCGATATAAATAAAGAATCCGGCGGTTATGGATAAAAGTATTGGTAATAAGTATTCGGCTGCACCCCCCAAAATATAGGTACCTATTGCGCCGACAAATGACACAAAAGCACTTAATAAATTAACCATAATAATTTTTTGCCGCTTCATGCCTTTATGAAGCAAAAGCCCAAAATCACCAATCTCTTGTGGTATCTCATGGGCTATAACAGCAACTGTGGTTATAATTCCCAAAGGAATACTAATCATAAAAGTAGCTGCGATGATTACTCCGTCGATAAAATTATGCACAGTATCACTAAGGATTATTAAAGGAATAGTGGCTTTACTTTCTGTATGGTCACTGTGATGCTCTTCATGATGATGAAACCAGTGAATGAAGCGTTCAATTATAAAAAATATCACAATTCCGGATAAAGCCCAAAGAAATATAAGATCATGCTCCACTCCCTGTTTTTCAGCAATATGTGTAGCCTCGGGCAGCAAATCAAAAAACGCAGCACCTAATAAGGTTCCGGCCGCAAAGGATGCGAGGAAGTGCGAAGCTTTTACCACAAACTTTTCACGCGACAAAAGAATAACACCTCCTACCAAAGCGCTGACGCTTCCTAGAAACGTAAAAATAACAATATATGCTAGAGTTGACATGAATTCATTATACAAAGCCAGATTGGGTAGTTAAAGAGTCAAAAATTGATGAGTGTTATATAATAATTTATTACTAGATTATGAAAAAAGTATTTTTGTATTTATCTTGTCTATTCTTATTTATTTATTTTTCCACAAATACTAGCTTTGCCCAGGCTCAAAAGTCTACAAAACAGGAATTCTACAAAGCAAAAGCGGTAAAAATAATTGAAGAGAGTTTGAGAAAAATTGGTAATACCTATAATCCCTTCCAGACAGTAGAAATACTATTACTTGAAGGACCTGATAAAAACGAGACTGTTTTCGTCGAGCATGGAGGATTAATCAATCTAACAGAGGAACAGAAAATTCAACCAAACAATACTCTTATCCTTACGAAATCTGTACTTAACGGAGAAGTCCAATACAATATATCTGATAAATATAGACTAAATAATCTGTTTTTTATTTTTTGCGGGTTTTTCCTGCTGGTCATGCTCATGGCAGGTAAAAAAGGACTAGGATCTTTCATGGGGATGCTAATAAGTCTTTGCGTTATCATGTTTTTTATCATCCCCCAGATTCTAAACGGCGCAAATCCTTTGTTTATATGCTTAATCGGCGCTGTCTTAATAATGATAGGGACTCTTTATCTTGCTCATGGATTCTCCGCCCAAACCACTGTCGCCGTCATCTCAACAGCCATAAGCCTGGTTGCAGCTATAGCGCTCTCATTATTTCTCGTAAAGCTTACAAAGCTAAGTGGATTGGGTTCTGAAGATATCTATTCACTTGCCCAAGGATTTAGCGGAAAGATACAATTTCAAGGACTTTTATTTGGAAGTATTATTATAGGAACTTTAGGTGTTCTCGATGATGTCACGACTACACAAACAGCCACAATCATAGAACTAGCCGATGCGAATCCGAAGTATGGTCTTAAAACACTTTTTATAAAAGGCATGAAAATAGGCAGAGAGCATATAATTTCTCTGGTAAATACGTTGATTCTGGCATACGCCGGCTCGTCAATGGGAATTTTTATTTATCTTATTTTCGCAGTAAAAGAGAAAACGCAACCTTTATGGGTAATTCTTAATAGCGAACTGATTATGGAAGAAGTCATCCGCGCCTTGGCAGGATCAAGCAGCCTTATACTTGCAGTCCCGCTTACTACTCTACTTGCTGCCTTCTTCACAAGATACTCATTAAAAATCCGTTAACTCTTACTTTTCTTTCTGAAATAATACCGGCAAAGAAGCAGCTGTAACCCCGAGTAAATCAATCAGTAAATCCATCGCCGTATCTGTCGCGGTATAACCATATTTTACAGGTTTTATATTATTAATAAACCATTCTATTATCTCCCATACTCCTCCCATTGCTATTCCTACACTCAAAATTATTATAAAAAATATATATTTGTTCTTCGCAGTTATCAGCTTTCTTACGTTAATGATGTGTGTTGCTAGAAGGGTAAGGGCGAATTCGGCTACAAAATGGACAGGTTTGTCATACCAACCTAATTTCTCATATAAACTCAAACTCATCTGGCTTCCCGCAAGCATCATAAGAGTTAGAAGACTAAATAAAACTGAAAATTTTCGATCAATTAGCTTATATGCTATTAAAATAATATAAATTATAAGAAGACCCGCGATTATAAATGCATGTCCGATATCGGAATAAAAAAGAGAAAGACTAAGGCCTCCTAAAAGGATTATTAATGCCAGGATTGCATATATAGAAATATTGTTTGTCTCTAACTTATAATTCATAACTCAATGCCCCATAGCTTTCTACAGTCCGTATTTCTCCATCACCTTCTCGATATAATCTTTTGGTAATTGCCATTTTTCCAACAATTCATTATCCGCGATAAATCTGTATTTTTCAATATCAAGCGTGAAGTCAGAGGTAACCACTATACCTTCCTGCTCCAGTAACTTCTTTTGTAAATTTTTGTCGTTGTGAAGATTTCCTTCTATGGAAATTCTACCTTTATTATTTATCACCCTCCACCAAGGAAGCGAAACTGACTCTTCAATACCGCGAAGAGTCCATCCCACCTGCCGGGCAGCACGCGGAACCCCGATATATACCGCAACCTGACCGTAGCTAACGACTTTTCCCAGTGGAATAGATTGCACTACTTCTATAACTTTTTGGGTAAAATTTGAGAGATTCATAGGTACAAGAAAGATGCAAGGTTTTATAATTTCTTTGCACCTTTGCCGCTTTGCACCTTTGCACCTAATTTGAGCTCCTTAAGTTTCCACATAAAAAGAGCCCCTTTATTGCGGGCAGTACTATCGACAGAAAAAGACAATGCTTTTTCGAGTAAGGCACGATGTTCGGTTTTCGCAAGTTTTATATAAAGACTTTTATGCTTATAATCATTCAACTCCTCAGCCAGATGTATCCCGAATGTCTGAAACTCACGGGAGACATATTTATCTATGGCGGGATTGAAATTGGCGAGGACTGATTTTATCGACTGCATACTGGCAGTATAAAACGAAACGCTACTGTTTTCTAGAGATATAGTATATTCCTATAAAGGCTCACATGGACGATCTAATTAGCGCCATTTTTGCTTCACGAGACAGCCTGGTTTGTATGTGATCATTTAGTACATTAAGAGGATGCGGAGTCTCACTGCCAATCATAGCCCTTGCTTCTGTATCCCAATCAACTGCCTTCGGAGATTCATGCGTTCCGTATCTATCCTCCAAAGCACCTCGCAATTCAGGCGCCATCTCAATTGCATCTGATAATTTTAATAATTCGTGAATTACAGCCTCAGACGAATGCACGTCTGGACCGAATTGATGCCCACGGAATATAAGAAGAAGCGACATAGGCAGCATAGCCCGTCGAAGGAGCTCTGTTTTAGCTGCCTTTACTGGATCCACTTCTGTCTTGCCAGCTTCAGGTTTTGGCACTTGCAAACCAATACTATCTAAAAAACTTTCTGCAACTGGCAATAAATCTATTTTTTCTACTTCTCCTGTCTGCTCCATAATGTATCTTATTCTGTAGTCGACTCAGCTATGGGACTACCTGATCCTTTCTTTTTTTCCATATAACTACGTAATCCTTGCTTTCTGGATTCAATAAGCGCAGTAACTTGCGCTCCAAGTGTTACTTGATCTATTTCTCCCAGATCAAATAATGCTTTTGCGTAATTTAGTCGCGCAGCTAAGCTTGCGTCTGCTATTATAAAATCACTAAACTCCTGATCCTTAATCAATTCATCCAGTCTTTTCTGATAATCTGTCGCTTCAGGGCTTTCATTATTTGATAATACTTTAACAATCACACTGCCTTCAGGCGAGGCAACAGTATCAGAGTCAACATTTTTTACACCAGTCGTATCGCCTATAAACTTTGTTACCTGTTCTGCTTGCATAAAACTTTGCAGCTTATCGACTTGGTCTGGGGCAAATATACCTGTTGTCTCCCTATGTATTGAGGATTCTTCTACGCTTATCGTTACTATGCCTCTTCCATCATCGTCTTCCACTTCGAATTGAGGTCTATTTCCGCAAATTCTCGGAACTGATTTCTTATAGCTATGTTTTGAGATGATGCCAGCAGCTTTCTTTAATGCTGTCTTATCATCATCCGACAGATCATCTCTTTTATCAATTCCTGCTATAAGCTCCTCCCTAAGTCCCCCAATAGCTTCATCATCATCAAGTTCTCCTGCTGTTTTTAATAAACGCATGACTCGAAGCGTATCCGGATGCGAATAGAGAACCTCAGGCAATTTATCCTCAAATGCGTGTGTATTATCGGCGATATGAACAATAGACTCGATATTTCTTTTCCGGGCTTCTTCACTTGTATCTCCTATCGCAAGATTTACATCCCTGCTGTCATGATGAAGAATTGCTTCATGAATTATCGCAGCCTGATCACCTGAAAATACCTTAGAAAATGCGCTCTCTCCAGCTTCTGCTTGTTCTCTCACAAACTTGGCAGCCAACACATTATGTCCGCCATCAGCACCAAATCTACCCTGATTAATAGGATCACGAACGACATCCATCGCGTATCCCATATCATGGTCAATCATGATCTGATGTAGCATGAGCCGGTCTGCTGCAGACACTACTTGTCCTTTAGCCGCGAGCTTATCTGCCAGCTGCATAGATACATTTATATTATGGTCCACCAAATGCCTGACTCCATGATCACCCAACCAGTTCTCAGTCGCGGCTCGATCCTGATAGGCGAGCTTTCCGATGTTTTCATCCACCAGATCCAGCACTGCCTGTGCAGAAAGCTCTTGAGGCAGGGAACCTTCTTGCTGGGCTTGTGCTACCAAGTCGATATATTGCCTTGTCTGCTCAGCAACAATACGCTGTTTTTCAGGATTTCTACTTGCGTGTTCGCTGTTAAAAAGTAGCGCGACACGTTCTAATGCTTTCTGTTCGATTACCACTCTGGTTTCTTCAGTCAATCCTCTATCTGCTAACTCTGCGAGGTTATCATGCTGCATCGCTTTCACTTTATCTTCAGTTAACCCAGCTGACGCTTTTCCGATAACACCTTCTACATATTCTTTTGTCTGACCTAAAACAACATCTGCGCTGGTACGCGTATCGGAATAACGCTCAGCTAATCCTTCTCCGCATTTTCCTTTCGTTTCCTCAAGATAAGCTTTTTCATTTTCTTTCCACTTCTTAGGGCCAGTTTTTTCACCATTCTCCCCTCCTTCTACTAAAGCACGTAACGCTCGATCCGGATCTCCACCCCTTACTGCGCCTTCTCTTGCAGCCTGTATACCTGCAGCTGCTGCCACAGCTTCTGGAGCAGCAAGTTTTTTTGGGACTGGGGCTTCCTCAACAACAGGCTTTGAAGCTGTGGCTTCCTTAGGAGTTAATGCAGCTTCAGCAACTTGGGTCATATATTAATTTGTCGCATCCTCTAAAGCTTGCGCTGCTTCTTCTATCTTACCTTCTTGAATGAGTTTCTCCGCATGTGCCGTAACAATAGTCCTAAGTCTTTCATCATTCTCCTTCATCACCGGAAGAACAGCTTTTGTTAGTTCATTAAAGTGGTCATCTAATGTAGGCGCGATTTTATAGATCTGCTCAAGAGTTAACGGAGGATGTAATTTTTCAAGAATCATTTTAGCGATCAGTCTCGCCCGCTCAACATCCATGTCACCGCTCTTTAATTTCTCTTCGATGATAGCTAATATATCCCACTCGAGTTTTTTTCTATATTCTTCCGGATCCATATATATACCATATAATAGACATCTCTGCTTCGTCAATCAAAAATAAGGTAAGAGGATAAATAAAGGTGTCTAGTTATTTGGTATTGAAACGATTCATGGCAGACTCCATGCTGTTTTCAAGCGCAGTCTCAAGAGAATGAGCCGCATCTTTTATAAGTTTTTTAGCAGTAGACCATTCTTTATCTGTAAAGCTTCCCAAAACAAAATCTTTAGTATCTCCTAAATGTCTCCTGCCTATCATTTTTTCTACACCTTCAGCGTCTTTTCTGTCTATACTATGGCGCGGATTTCCGATTCCCAATCTAAAACGCCAAAACTTATCTGTCCCAAGCGTATTTATAATATGCTCTACTCCATGATGTCCTGCCCCAGCCCCTCCGAATCTGATCTTTAACTTTCCCAGTGGTAAATCCAGATCATCATGGATTACCCAAAGATCCAAAGGTTCAATCTTATAAAAACCTAAAAGAAGTTGTATTGCCATTCCTGAATTATTCATGTAGGTATCAGGCTTTGCTAGGATAATTTTTTCACTACTCCCTTTTTTCGGCTGCCATTCTGTTATGAAAACCTGGCTTTTTAACTTAGAGTTTCCTAACCATTGGGAATCTTTTACTGATGCTATATCTTTAAGAAAGCGGTCTAATACGAGAAAGCCGAGGTTGTGGCGGGTCTTATCATACTGCTCACCGGGATTACCAAGTCCTACAATTAGTTTCATTAAAATTAAACCAATTTTACTTCGTTATAAATTTATTTTCAACAACTAAATTTTTAAAAAAAAACGGGAGCATTGCTGCTCCCGTTTCTGATAAATACACAAGATATTATTTATAATATCTTTTTACCTCAAACAACAAATATAATCCGATAAGAGCACCTAAAACTGGACCTGCTGAGACAGTAAGCACAGCATAAACTACACTTAAGGCTTCAGCCCAGAAAAGATATATCCATCCTTTGTAGGCTCTTTTCGAAAGCCCAGGATACGCTAAAAGCATAAGAACGCTTAATACCAGAGTAAGTAAACCTCTTACAAATACCATCATACCCGTCCTCACTCCACCAAAAAGCGCTAAAGGCGAAACCCCCATCGCACCGACTCCGACCAATATCCCAAGAATGCCAAAAACAAGCGCTAACCAAGGGCCTATTTTCACAAGCACTTCACGCACATTCTCAGGTAAATGAGGAAGGCCTTTAAATAATTTCTCAAGACTTGCTACGATGTCATCAGTTTGTTTGTTAAGGCTACTTGTCGTTTTCGCATCTGCCATGTGTTATCACCACCTTTTGTAAAGTTACAAAGTTTCACAAGGTGCACAGACTCAGAGTAGACTATCTTTGAAACTTTGCAGCTTTGACACTGTGCAACTTAATCTTATTTTAGCACAAAAAATGTATCCATTGGATTGCGATTAAAAATCGAGCAACAGTTGGGATTCGTCTTCTTTTTCTCTTTCCCCTTCTCCTTCTCTCCATATTTCTACTTTTCCGTATTCTCCATCATAGCCTGGCATGATCATGATATTGCCCTCTCGCACTCTCTGAACACCCTCGGCTATCCTCTCTCCTCCTACTTTTGATATATCCGAAAGCTCTGCTTTTAATAACACTTCAATTTCAGAACCTAATTCCATACAGAGCTTCATAAATAGATCCTTCACTTTTTGACTGGCCGTTGTAGAATGCATACCTTCAGCAACAATATCCAAAAGAGGAACGATCTTCACGTAAGGTTGTTGCATTTTATGTACGTCCTTGTACCATTATAAACATTTAGGATTATTTTTTATTTGTACACGA
>CAYMDS010000019.1:0-17027 GCA_964389405.1 uncultured Gammaproteobacteria bacterium | reverse complement strand
AAGCTTTGAGTTCCAACCCAGAGTCGCTAAATGGCTAAATGATGAGAAAAATATACCATCAACCACCATATCAATAAATGAAATGGCTGATATAGACAAAAATATTTGGTTTATAGACAATTTCGGCAATTGCAAAACTACCATATTACCTAACGAGGTTGAATTTCAACCCGGGAAGGGTATTAGCACAAAGTTAGGTAATATAAAATGCTTTGAAAGACTAAAAGACGTACCTGATGGAGAAACGGCTTTCATAATAGGCAGTTCAGGATATGAGGATAAGAGATTTGTAGAATTTGTGGTTCAAGGAGAAAGCGCAGTAAAAAAATATAATTTATACCCGGGTATAAAAATAATATAAAGATATTTGCAAAATAAATATTAAATATGCTATAGTTGAGATCTCGTATGAAATTTATAAAAGATATGATCATTGTCCTCCTTATTACCCCCTAAGGGCGGGAGGATTTTTGGTAAAAACCAAAGAAAGGAAATCCCCGCCACAGGCGGGTTTTTTTATGGCAAAAAAAAATAAAATAATAATTGGACTTTTTGACTCTGGAATTGGCGTTCAACCCATTGCACAGTTTTTGGAAAATTATATAAAACACTATAAGTTAGAAAAGCTTGTAGAAACTAAAGTTTTTATGGATAAAGATAATTTTCCATATGGCAATAAATCATATTCAGAGCTAAAAAGAATTGTTGATAATAATTTACAAAATTTATCTAAGAATGGCTGTGATGTTATAGGAATAGCATGTAACACGGCGTCTATCATATACACCATGGGAAAAACAGAAACCACAACAAAAGTTATACCCATTATAGAAATTTCAGCAAAACTTGCATCAGATAATGCTAAACGCTTCGTACACGTAATTAGTTCAAACTTTACAGCTAACTCTCATATCTATACAAAAACGATATCTGGAATTAATCAGGACTTATTCATCACAGAATCAGGAGAACAAAAACTTATAAAAGCTATTGAGGATAATGACCAAGTGATTATTAAACAAGAATATTTACGTATATTTTCAGAATTACCTTCTCAAGTCGACACCTTGGTTCTGGGATGTACGCATTTCTCTAAAACTACTAAGCAGGTTTATAAATTTAGTGAACAAAACAAACACAGACTAACAATAGTTGATCCCGCAAAAGAGATGGCTAAAAAACTATTAACTGAAGCAATACAAGCTCTTAAAAGACAAATGCAGATGGAGAAAATAGCCCTTCCATCTAAATACGAAGTTTTAACCGACGAGGAGACTAAGATATGGCTTTAGCTGAAAAACTATCAATACATAAATTAATGACCCCGCAGGGTGAATGGCCTGGTCTTGATGAAGGAGAGCAATTTTTCGAGGACGCAGATGCTACAAAAACAGGTGCGTTGATTACCGATTCGGCCGGATGGCCTAGGGCTGCAATACAACCTCCACTTTTTAGGCCGGAAACTGATTATCCCATTGATAAAAAAAGCGTTCTAATAAACGGCTTCAGCCCTGAATCAGCTGTACAACATAAAGTAATTAAAACTGTTTCTGCTTTAACTACTGGTTCTGAGGTAGAAGTTAGTATGATTTCAAAAACCAGACGTCAAAATCGCACTACAGAAAATATGCTTGGACGAGTTAGCGAATTAGGTCAGGAACAAGGCATAGGCGGCTATGCAACCTTTGAAATTAGAGATGATATGATCGAGGCAAATCGACCTGTAACGAACGCAACTTTCGACGAGGTAATGAAGACTGCAAGACAACAGAATAGGATTCTAGTTCAGTTAGCTGATGAACAAAATAGCAGAGTAACTTTTGACTCGTCAGCATCAATTCTTGATCATAACGTAGATTTTCCAGCTAGTCCTTACGTACGAGCTATAGTGGATTTACTTGCTGATAAATTTCTCACAGAAGATAAAAGAGTGTTAAGCTGGACGGCACTTGTATCTGAAGATATATTAGGTGAAAACACAGAAGCTCCATTAACACATACAGAAATAGCCCAGAATATAGACAATCATGACTTTGCAATAAAAATGGCAAGAGAATTTTGCTGCAAAGCCCATCATATACATATCGGACTAGATAACCCAAACCCTAATTTTTATGCATTTGCATTAAATCATATCATGGGAGGGATCGGATTACCTCGAAGTATAGGTTCATTCTCTGGCCCATTTAAAAATGGAAGATACTTTAAAATCCATGAAGTAAAACAGATGCAGCGGCCAATCTTTAAAACCGCAGGCTTTCAACCACCTTATGAGGCAATGGGTAGTAAACATTCTAATCAAATCATACAAGAAAATTTATCAGTGCACGAAACTGCTTCTTTAACAAGGGCTTTGATACCTGAAAATAAAGCTCATGGGAATTCCAGAATAAGAACTGAAGGAACTTTAAAAACAGCGGAGTTGCTTTTTCCAAGTACACATCCATTAGCAGAAGTAGAAGCAGCTCAAGTCATGGCATATGCTTATGACATGGCTATACTATCGCATTACTATAGCGGTATGGGTATAACAGGCGAGATTCCCGAAAATGCAAAAAGATTTTATGCTGAACCTGATAGAAATAGATTCCACCGAAATAGAATTCAAGCAGCTGTTAATGGACCATATGCAACTGTTTATGATGGGACAGGTGAAGCTATGTCATATTTCGACTATATGCAAACTTACACAGATTTTTTAAAAAAAGAACTCCCTCGATTAAATATAGAAACGCCTGAGGGGGAAATAGAAAAAGTTTGCAGATGGCTTTTAAAAAGCGCTCAGAAACCAACTGAGTGGAAAATTGAAAATTATCTAAACCCTATGCATCCTGATTATGGAGTCGGTTGTTTTGCGACACATATGGTCGGAGAATTAAGCGCCCGTCTCAATGGCGAACGAGCGCGCACCTTAGGCTGGCCAATGCTGCGTAATTCAGTAAAAACTGGCAAATATGAACATGAAGTTAAATCTATCATAGATGAATTCGGAGACTTAATACACTCATTGTATACACCAGCTAAAGTTACTGAACAAATCGTATATAATTCAAGAGTATGATTAATAAAAAAAGAATTATTCAAACTTTCTTAGAACTCGTCGCTATAGATAGTCCTTCAGGGTATGAAAAACAAATGGCTATACATGTAGCGAAATTACTTAAAAAACTGGGGGCGAATGTAGAATTCGATGACTATGGGAATGTAATCGGTAAAATTGATGGAGTAGGGGATCCAATGATGCTAAATGCTCATTTAGATACCGTAGAGCCAGGCCGGGGAATTAGACCCAAAGTGGCTGGGGACAGGATAGTATCTGATGGGTCCACAATCCTAGGCGGGGATTCGAAAGCAGGAGTAGCCGTAATACTAGAGGTGCTTCAATCAATAAAAGAAGATAATCTTAAGCATGTACCGCTTGAAGTGGTTTTCACACTTAGTGAAGAAGTTGGTTTAATGGGTGCTATTAATCTTGATTACAGTAAGATCACATCAAAACATGGCGTTACCTTTGACGGGAAAGATGGGGTAAATAATATCACCACATCAGCTCCAGGTTATGTACGAGTGGATGCTACAATTATAGGTAAAAGCTATCATGCATCAGAGCCACATAACGGAATATCTGCTATCCAGATAGCTGCAAATATAATTTCTAAATTACAGATCGGTAAAATCGATGAAGAAACGACAGCAAATATCGGCTTGATTGAAGGAGGAAGTGCACGTAATGCCGTACCTGAAAAAGCACATTTTAAAGCCGAAATTAGAAGCCTAAATTTACGAAAACTTGAAAAACATACGCTGCATTTTAACGAAGTATTCAGTGAAATATTATCCAAGTATCCGGGTGCGAAAATAAATTTAAATATACAAAGCGAATTTGACCCTTATTCATTCAATGAAAATCATAGGATGATTAAACGTACGAAACAGATACTAGTTTCTTTAAATCTTAAACCTATACTTGAACCTTCCCTGGGCGGTACAGATGTAAACATTTTTCATAAGAATGGCATTGAAGCCATTTGTGTAGGTACTGGTGCTTATGAAGCGCATACTACCCGCGAATACGTGGTTATTTCTGAATTATTACAAACCGCAAGATTCTGCGAAAAGTTAATTATGGTATAAAATGTGGGCCCGAGAGAACTCGAATCTCTGACCTCTTCAATGTCAATGAAGCGCTCTAACCAACTGAGCTACGAGCCCATAAACCAGCTCCAATTGTAACAAATGCGTTAATCGAATACAATTATGATATACTCGCCTAATGGATAGGAATCAGGCATATAGTCTACTCACTAAATATCTCCATAATAAAAATCTTCTGAAGCACTCTCTTGCCGCAGAAGCAGGCATGAAAAGCATTTATAAGTACTTAACTCCGAAAGAAAAGCAAGATGAAGATGATGAAAATATATGGGGTATTACAGGTCTACTCCATGATATAGATTATGAAATAGCGCAAAATACGAATAGACTTAATATGCATGGAAAATTAATTTTCGAATCCGAATACGAACCAAACTCAATACCAGATAAAGTAGCACAGGCGATAAAATCTCATAACTTTGAAATGACAAATGTTATGCCTAAATCAGTTATGGATTGGGCTATATATTGCGTCGATCAATTGACAGGATTAATTGTAGCAGGAGCTTTAGTCCATCCCGCCCGTAACGCTAGCACTAGCGTAGCGGGCGAGCCCGGGAAAAAATCAGTTTTAAGACAGATGGATGCTGAATATGTCCTAAATAGATTTGGCGAAAAATCTTTCGCCAGGGGAGCAAGGAGGGAGTCAATACTTTTATGCGAAGAAAAACTCGGCATCCCGCTTAAGGAGTTTATATCAATCGTACTTGAGGGAATGAAAGAAATAAGCGGAGAGCTGGGACTTTAATAGATACAAAGTGTCAGAGTTACAAAGATGCAAAGCTGTGATTATGAAACTTGGCAACTTTGAAACTATTGTAAAACTTTTTAATTCGCATTTATAATAAATCTATGTCTGAAACTAAATTCGAAGATATCCATAAAAACAAACGGGAGATTTTTTTTAATAATTTTCTCGGCGGTATAGCCTGGGGATTAGGTGCTACTTTTGGTGTATCAATACTTATCGCACTTCTTGGTTTTATCGCAAGTCAAGCGAATCTGGTTCCCATAGTCGGCAGTTTCGTATCTGAAGTGGTTAACTTCGTATTAAAGAATAACCCCAACCTTAGATAACACTTATCTCGCTTAAGTCTTTATAACAGCCAGCAAATTTGCTATAGTAGAGCCACGGCAAAATAAGTTATAAGTTGAATATTATGAAAGATCAGGAATATTTAAATAATCTCCGGCATTCAACAGCGCATCTTTTGGCAGCTGCGGTGATGGCGCTTTGGCCTGATACGAAAAGAACGATAGGCCCTGCAATCGAAAACGGATTTTATTATGACTTCGAATTCACAAAACCCATTTCAGAGGAAGATTTTTCTAAAGTTGAAGATAAAATGCGGGAAATTTTACCTTCATGGCAATCCTTTGATAGACACGAACTTACATCCGCGGATGCGAAAAAAGAATACCCGGGAAACGAATTTAAACATGAGCTTATAGAAGAATTTACAAAAGACGGGCAAAAAGTCACATTTTATAAATCCGGAAATTATTGGGATTTATGTAAAGGCGGTCATATAGAGAATCCATCTAAGGAAATAGGTGCATTTAAGCTTTTATCAATCGCCGGGGCATATTGGCGGGGGGATGAAAAAAATAAAATGCTGACTAGAATTTATGGCACAGCATTTCCTAGCCAAAAAGAGCTTGATGATTATCTTCATATGCTTGAAGAGGCACAGAAAAGAGATCACCGCAAACTCGGCAAAGAACTTGATTTATTCGTATTTTCTGATTTAGTCGGGAAAGGATTACCTCTCTTTACCCCGAAAGGAACAATATTGCGTGAGTTGATCAATAATTTTTCCCAGGAACTACGTCTTAAAAGAGGATTTAAAAAAGTTTGGATACCTCATATAACTAAAAATGATCTTTATAAAGTATCCGGACACTGGGATAAATACGGAGCAGAACTCTTCCTGGTAAAAAGTCAAGAAACTACCGACCAGCTTGTTATGAAACCCATGAATTGTCCTCATCATCAACAGATCTATGCATCAACAACCCGAAGCTATAGAGATCTACCCATAAAGTACCTGGAGACAACTACGATTTACCGAGATGAAAAGGCAGGAGAATTGCTAGGATTATCACGCGTCCGCGCCGCGACACAAGATGATAGCCATACCTTCTGTCGTCCTGATCAGATAGAATCTGTATATACTGAGATGATTGAAATTGTAAAAGAATTTTATACTGCACTTAATATGAAATTCAGGGCTCGCTTATCTTTCAGAGATCCAAAGACACCTGAAAAATATTTGGGCGATGCGGATCTCTGGGAAAAAGCCCAACAAATACTTCTTTCTGTTGCTGAAAAGAATGGTCTTGATTACTTTCTCGCCGAGGGCGAAGCAGCTTTCTATGGCCCGAAAATCGATTTCATGGTTCAAGATGCGTTAGGTAGAGAATGGCAACTCGGCACTCCTCAGCTTGACTTCGTGCAACCAAAACGATTTAAGCTAGCTTACATCGATAATGAAGGCAAAGAGCAGACTCCGGTCATGATCCATTTTGCGCTAGCTGGAGCCCTGGAACGATTTCTATCAGTCTACATCGAACATACCGCAGGTGCGTTTCCACTATGGTTAGCGCCACTTCAGCTGTCCCTTCTTCCTATCGCTGACAGACACACACAGTATGCTCAGCAAGTAGCCTCAATATTTAACGAGAAAGGGATTAGAACCGATGTGAATGTAGATAAAGAAACGCTTCAGGCGAAAATTCGAGCTGCGACTTTACAAAAAACACCGTTTATGGGTATAATAGGGGACAGAGAATTAGCAAATAGCGAAAAGCAAATAGCTAATGGTTTAATCTCAGTAAGAACTAGGGAAGGAACTGACCTCGGTCATAAAACGGTCTCTCAGTTCATACAAGAGCTACAGGAGAAAATTGATAAGAAAGCATAAAACTCAACAAACAAAAAAGTTTTACCGGACAAATGAGCGGATCTATGCAACAACGCTCAGGGTTATAGACGACACCGGTAAACAAATTGGGGTACTGTCCAAATTTGAAGCCTTGAAAAAGGCAAAAGAACTAGGATTGGATTTAGTTGAGATAGCGCCATTAGCAAAACCCCCTGTAGCAAAAGTTATCGATTTTAAAAAATTTCTGTATCAAGAAGAGAAAAAGAAAAGGGAAGAGAAACGAAAAACTAAAAATACTGATACGAAAGAGGTAAGACTTGGGCCATTTATGTCTGAAAATGACCTCGGCAACATGATTAAAAGATGCCGGGAATTTCTGACAGATGGAGATAAGATCCGGTTGGTAGTAAAATTTCGAGGAAGAGAAGTGACCAGATCAGAATTTGGAAAAGCAGTACTTGAAAAACTAATATCAGCAGTAGAAGATATATCAAAAGTAGATAGAGAAGCAAAAATGGAGGGGAGACAGATGGTAGCTGTTCTCTCTCCGGAAAGGAAAAAACATGGCCAAAATGAAAGTCAGACAATCAGCCAAAAGACGATTTAAAGTAACCAAGACGGGAAAAGTCATGTTCGGACATCAATTCGGAAGTCATTTAAAACTTAATAAATCAAAAAGAAGGCTCAGAAGGCAAAAAGAGCCGGGAATTCTAGAAGGAGAATTTGCAAAAAAAGTAAAAAGAATGTTAGGCGTAGCCTAGAGAAGATTTTCAAAAAAATTAAGCGGATTCACATGGATTATCCGCGAAAATCAGTTTACAATCCGTGCAAATCATCATATGAGAGTAAAAAGAGGAGTAGTATCCAGACGAAAACATAATAAACTAGCAAGCCTTACTAAAGGTTATCGTGGAACCAAAAGCCGGCTTATTAAAGCTGCAAAAGAGGCAGTTTTGCATGCTGATGCATATTCTTTTCATGGAAGAAAATTGCGAAAAAGAGATTTTAGGACACTATGGATCACAAGAATCAGTGAAGCTGTAAAAAAAGAAGGCTTATCGTATAGTGTATTTATGAATTTACTTAAAAAAGCCAACGTACAGCTCGATCGGAAAATTCTTAGTGATCTTATCGTAAATGATACAAAAGCTTTTAAACATATAGTTGACACTGTCAAAACTAATTAATACAATATCACTATGATCCATACGTCATTTGCATATTTTTGGTTTTACTTTACTTCCCAACCCGGGAGGAGAGTTAGTGCATAAGCACTAATAAAACCAGAAGGCTGGACCTCCCGAAAGGGAGGTTTTTTTGTGGAATAATGATTAGCGCAAATTAAAAAAATCGAAATTATATGTATATGAAAATACTAGGCATAGGTGAGTCAATAATAGATAACGTATTACTTGTAAATAATATTAGAGAGAAAAGAGTTTTAAAATCGGAAACTCATGTAGGTGGACCAGTGCTATCAGCTCTTATCGTGCTTTCCCGATTGAATGTGGATTGCACACTCGTCACCTCCCTTGGTAGAGACCAAGAGGCAAAAATTATAAAAAAAACTATAAAACATGAAAAAATACGACTACATCATAAAATACAGAAAAAAACGAAAGTAAACACAATTTTGGTACCTAAAGATACAGGACAGCGAGAAAAAATACGAGGAAATACTATTCATCCTAATATTAGAAATCTTGAGAGAAGTTTCGTGCGTCAGTTCGATATCATTATAATAGACAGACATGAAAAAACTGCGTTCTATGAAATTATGGATAAAAAGAAACCTCAAGCTAAAGTAATAATCGATCCTTCTTGGGAAATTTCTGAATTCACACTGGAAATGATTAAGCTTGCTGACTATCCGATACTTCCCATTGAATCTCTGGTGAAAATTGATTCTAAAAATTTACTTAAATCTCTTAAAAGGATATATAGCGGGAAAGAGCTCATCATCACGGCAGGAGGTCTGGGAAGTGTAATATACGACGGAAAAACGCTGCATCATATTCAGGCTTTTAATATATCTACTGTAGACACTGTAGGAGCAGGGGATGTATATAGAGGTGCATTCACGTATGGAATTATAAGGGGCTGGGATACTATAAAATGTGCTACTTTTGGTAATTTCGTAGGCGCTCTACAGTGTACGAAGATAGGTAATGTGGCAGCCATACCTACAAAGTCCGAAATGGAAATTTTCGACATGGTATATACGAAAAGGAATACGGATTTACCCAGCATTCGTTCATATTTTTCGCAAATAGCTATATAAATGAAGAATAAATCAATTAAAAAACCAATCCTCGTCATAGGACCCTGCAATACCGAGTCAGATGAGGTATTAAATGCTTCTCTCAAAGAGATAAAGAAGCGTCCTTACATTGAATTCATGCGGCTTACGCTCTGGAAACCAAGAACCAAGCCTGGATATGAAGGATTAGGGAAAGACGGATCACATTTTCTGAAAATCGCAGTCTCAGAAGGAATAAATCCGGGAGTTGAGGTGCTAACCGAAGATCATGCACAGCATGTAGCGGATATAGTGTTCAGAGAGAATCCTAAAGCGAAACTACTTTTATGGATAGGTGCCAGAAATCAAAACCACTTCATTCAGCGTGAGATTGCAAAAGTAGCAGCAACAGACGAAAGAATAACCCTCATGGTAAAAAACCAACCATGGCATAATAAGAAACATTGGGAAGGGATACTAGAGCATGTACTATCAGTCGACATGCCCAAAACCAGATTCATGATATGTCATAGAGGCTTTGTCCCGCACGTACCGCACACGCCAAATCCATACAATTACAGAAATGTTCCTGATCACGAATTAGCTATGGAAATTCGAAATACATACGAACTCCCCATGATATTTGATCCATCGCATACAGGAGGTACTGTAGAAAATGTGCATAAAATCGCAAAACAGGCAGCCTTCTATCCATATGACGGATGGATTATCGAGGTACATCCCAATCCCACAAAAGCCAAAACTGATGCAAAACAACAGCTCACATGGAGTGAATTTGATAAATTAATGGAGAATCTGATATGAGATCATCTTTGACTAAAGATAAACTTACGATTCTAAGGAAGGAAATTGATCATATAGATAATTCCATTCTCAAATTAATTGCAAAAAGATTTAGTACAGTAAAGCAAATCGGAGAGTTTAAAGGTAAACACAACCTTCCTCCATTTGATAATAAAAGATGGAAAGAAGTTCTAAAAAGCAGAATTGGAATTGCAAAATCTCTCAATCTAAACATCGACCTGATTAAAAATATTTATGAATTTATTCACATATATTCTATTCGCTCTCAAGAACACCATAAGACCAAAATCTATGGAATTCAGGGTGGGATTAGCAGCTTTAACGAAGAGGCACTTACAAACTACCTAGAAAAAAATAAAATTAATAAATATAAAATCAAATATCTTTATATATCTGAAAAAGTTCTCAGAAACTTAAATGTGGGCAATATAGATTACGGACTTTTCGCGATTACAAATTCTACAGGCGGAATAGTTAATGAGTCCATGAAATCTTTAGCTAAATATCCAGTTACTATAATTTCTGATTTTGATATCCCGATACAACATTTTCTTATGAAACGTAAGGATATAAATATGAAAGGTATCACAACTATCATGGCTCATCCGCAGGTTTTTGCACAGTGTAGAAAAACTTTAGAAGCTAGATTTTCGAAATACAAATTAGTAAGTGGAGAGGGTGATCTGGTAGATACTGCCAAGGCAGCAAAATACCTTTCGGAAAATAAGTTACCTGAATCCACAGCAATTCTCGGGCCAATAGGCCTGGTAAAAAAATATAATTTCGATATCATCGCTGAAAATCTACAAGACAGAAAAGATAATCGGACCAGATTTTTATTGGTTAAACGAGGATAATTATGGAAACAAATACGAAATTTCCCGAGGTGGAGCCTCATGTCAACACCCGAGGTTGAAAATTTAAAATTACGCCTGAACAATATATTCACGTAATATTGTCATTCTGTTAAAATACAAAATATGGAAGAGAAACTTATAAATATTAAAAATACTGCGCTGCCCATGATTCTGGACGTAGAAAATTTAGATGAACTGGAAGAACTTCGGGTTCAATTTTTAGGAAAAAACGGCTCCCTAGCGAATGTCATGAAAGAAATTAAACAGATTCCTGTAGATAAAAAGCCTGCTATGGGAAGACTGCTTAACGAAGTTAAAGAAATTCTGGAAACCACTATCATACAAAAACTAAATGAACTAAAAAATATTAAATCTGATAATAAAATTTCCTTTGATATAACTGAGCCAGGAATAATTCCTCCAATCGGTCACTTACATCCTTTAACCCATGTGCTTTTTGACGTTATCGAAGTTTTTAAAACACTTGGTTTTCAGGCTGCAGACGGGCCGGAAATAGAAACAGACTATTATAACTTCGAAGCGTTAAATATCCCGAAAGACCATCCTGCACGAGACATGCAGCAAACGCTTTTTCTAGATACCCGCGATGAAAAAATAAACCCAGGTGAAATAATACTTCGTACACAGACATCAGCTATGCAGGGAAGGGTTATGGAAAAAATGAAGCCTCCTATACGGGTAATAGTTCCGGGTAAAAATTTCCGTTATGAACAAGTCGACGCGTCCCATGGGTTCGAATTCTGGCAGGTAGAAGGATTTCTGATTGATACAAAGGTTCGCCTTACTGATCTTTTCGGAACGATAGACTATATTCTTAGAAAATTGATGGGAGATGATATAAAACTGCGTTTTGCGACTACCAATTTTCCATTTGTAGAACCGGGAGTAGACACATATATAGAATGCACAGTATGCAAAGGAAAGGGATGCAGTTTTTGTAAAAAAAGCGGGTGGTCTGAAATTATGCCTGCCGGTTTGGTGCACCCGAATGTATTAAAAGCGGCAGGGTATGATCCGAAAAAGGTGAATGGCTTCGCATTCGCCATAGGTCTATCCAGAATCGCGACACTTCGTTATCAAATGGATGATTTAAGACTCTTAACAAATCCTGATTTGAGAATTATAAACCAGTTCTAAAAGTTTCAAAAATGCAAAGCTGTATAGTTTCACAGCTATTTTGACATTGCAACTTTGAAACTCTGAAATTTTGTAACTATTTAATATGAAAGCACCTATATCCTGGCTTGAAGATTACGTAAAAATAAATTTACCATTAAAAGATTTGATGTGGCGGATGACTGAAGTGGGTTTAACCACCGAGAGCTATGAAAAAATTGATGAAGAGATAGTACTGGATGCCGAAGTTACGCCGAACCGACCTGATTGGATGTCGATAATCGGTATCGCCCGAGAAATTGCCGCAATCCAAAACACTCCACTCGTACTTCCAGAACTGATCGAGCCCTCATCGCCGACAAAAAAACTTCCTATACAAATAAATAACAATTTTCAGCTTTGCCCCCGTTACAGTGCAATCATTATAAAAAACGTGACACAAAAACCTTCGCCTGAATGGATGCAAAAACGCTTGAAAAGTGTTGGACTTCGCCCGATTAATAATCTAGTAGACATTACAAATTATGTGATGTTTGAAACCGGAAATCCTATACATGTCTTCGACTATGATAAGCTGACAAACGGACAAATGACTATTATGGAATCCCTCGGAGGGGAACACTTCGAAAGTGTGGATAAAAAGACATACTCACTTCCTGAAAACGCGATAATATTTAAAAGCGGTACTGATGTAATAGATCTTTGTGGAATTAAAGGAGGACTAAATTCCGGAATATCTACGGATACTAAAACAATACTTATATTAGTTGCTGTCTATAACGGTAAACTTATACGTCGAACATCCCAGCGACTGAATCTGTGGTCTGAAGCATCCAGGATATTTGAAAGGGGGGCAAATGCGGGCGGGACACTCGATACGTTAAAAAGAACATATAATCTAATTCAAAACTTGGCTGGAGGCGAAACCGCAAGCAAAATAATCGACGTTAAGAAAGACTCATTTACACCTTGGAAGTTAGAACTTAATACAGAAAGGCTTAATGAGACTTTAGGTATAGAAATACCGGAAAAGGAAATAGCGTCAATATTAAAACGGCTTTATCTTAATCCTATATTAAAGACTGATAGAGTTGAGTGCTCTATACCTACATACCGGGGAGACTTAAGAATTGAAGAGGATTTAATCGAGGAGATAGCAAGACTATATGGATACAATAATTTTCCTAAAACTTTACCCGTTGGTGAAATCCCTGTTCAGAAAGTATCTTACTTTAAAGATTATACTCTTGATCGGAAGATCAAAAATCTTATGATTGCATTCGGTTATTCTGAAATCCAAACATACAGCTTAATAAGCGAAGATGACTTAAAAACCGTAGGACATGATCCTAGTGAGATTCTAAGAGTAGATAATCCTGTCAGTCGTGAATTTGAATATCTAAGACCAAGTTTAAAAATTAATCTTATAAAAGCATTAAAACAAAATAGTCCAAACTTTGAGAATATAAATATATTTGAAATAGGGAAAATATATAAAGGAAAAAGCTTACGAAAGACTGATGAGTCATACGAGGTAGCAGGAATAAGTAATCGTAAAAGTTATTTTGAGGTGAAAGGCATATTGGAGCGGATATTTTCTGAATTCCAGGTAACTGAGTCCGTTGATAGGTATATAGAATGGAATGAAGGGTTTATATATTTCTCTTTTCCTTATGATATTTTGATTAATGAAAAGACATATTATAAACCATTTAATCCTCTTCCTAAATATCCACCGATTATCGAAGACATGGCATTTAATATTCCGGAAAACGGGAAAACAGGTGAAATCATTGAACTAATAAAAAAGCAAAATCCGATTATCAAAAATGTTGGGCTCTATGATAAGTACCAAAATACAAAAACATTCAGAGTTACTTATCAACATTCAGATAGAAACCTCACTACGGATGACATAACTCCCATAAGAGAGAAAATTACAAAAGTACTTGAAGGGAAAAATGTATTACTAAAATAACTTTAAGTAGGCGAAGGGGTATCTGAAGGTGTTGGTGTATCAGTCGGATTTTCATCTTCCTTTTCTTTCGGCTTGTTGATGTCTAGTATATCTCCGGGTGGATGGTACTTCGGATCGTCTTTATGAAACTCCTCTATCCAGGAATTTATCCCTTCCTGCCAACGGTTAGTACTATCCGCTGATAAAGGATCGTCTTCCCGAAATACCATATATTCCTGACCATCTTTATTCTGATATATCTGAGATTTAGTTGTCGGCTCAGTGCCTTTAATAAAATATTCAGACCTCGTGGATTTTCCATCGATTGGAAGCATCCCTGTAAGCGAATCTACAGGCATCGCTATGACGTTCTCAGGTTTTATGAATTCTTCATTTGATTTATCTTTAAGCGCCAGAATCATGAGTCTATGCCATATGGACGATGCACCCGTCACACCGGATGCGATTTTCGGATTCATAGCGCTATTATCATTATTTCCCACCCAAACACCCACAACCTTCGAGGGCGTGTATCCTATGGTCCAGTTATCATGTTTTTCATCAGTAGTTCCTGTCTTTACTGCCACAGTTTTTCCGGGAATGACCAGGAGTGAACGCGAGCCGAACTCCTGAGACCTCGCTACGTTATCCAAAAGAATATGAGAGATAAGAAAAGATACTTCCTCAGTTAGCACTTTAACTCCGTTTCTTTCTTTATGCTCAAATAGTTTTTTACCTTTATTATCAGTTACTTTTAGAATAGCTACAGGATCTTTACGTACACCTTTATTTGCGAAAACCCCATAGGCCACCATCTCGTTATAAAGACTCGTCTCACGGCCTCCCAACACTAAAGACAATCCAACATTTCTCATCGTGTCATCCGTAGGTTCCCAGTCCTCAATTCCCATTTCATATGCTTTCTGCATTGCATCTTTTATACCTACCAGCGCTAGAGTTTTTACCGCGGGAATATTAAGAGAATTTCCTAAAGCGAAACGGATCTGGACCGGACCCTGAAATTTCCCGCTGTAATTTGCCGGTATATAGGATTTATCGTTAGGACTGGATTGAAAATTCGTCTTCACATCCATGAAAAGACTAGAAGGTGTGTAGCCTTTCTCAAACGCCTTAGCATAAATAATGGGCTTTAGAGAGGAACCCGGCTGTCTTTTGGCAAACGCCGTGTTATAATTAGGCTCGAAAATACAATCTTTTCCTGGTGTACAATTCGAAGGCAAAGGATCAGCGAAATAGTCTTTACTTCCTATAAGGGTTAATATTTCTCCAGTCTTAGGATCGGTGATCATAGCAGCCCCATTTCCGACATGATAATCCGAAAGTTTATCAATATCCTCACGCATAATTTCTTCTGCTTCCTTTTGGAGCTTGTAATCAAGAGTGGTCGTTACCTGTAGTCCGCCTCTTTCAACAGTTTGATCGCCGAACTGACGGGCCAGAAGTTCTTTCACATGGAGCACGAAATGGGGAGCTTTCATCACAGTATCTTGTTTTGAAAATTTATAATTTTCGATTTTTTTTAATGCCTCATCTGACTCTTTTTTACTGATATATTTATTACTGACCATTTGTTTAAGAACCGCTTTAGTTCGATCTACGTAATATTTATTCCCGGTAAATGGAGAATAGACACTTGGACTCTGAGGAAGCCCCGCGAGAAAAGCAGATTCTGCTAAATCAAGCTCCGATGCAGCCTTTCCGAAATAAGTCTGGGATGCTGCCTCAGCACCAATTGCCGTCCCGCCATAAGGAATATTATTCAAATACATCTCGAGTATTTGATCTTTTGAGAACTTACTATCTACCTGGATCGCTAGTATCAATTCCTTAACTTTTCTAGGAACACTCCGTTCATTTGTAAGAAGAATGTTTTTTACGAGCTGTTGGGTGATACTTGATGCACCGATGGCGCGCTGCCTTATAATCAAATTTTTCAGTATACGAAGTGGCCCGAAAGGATCAAAACCCTTATTTTTATAGAAATTTTCATCCTCTATAGCGATAGTCGCTTCCTGAAGATCCTTGGAAATTTTATCAAGCTCTATATATGTTCTGTTCTCATCAGCATAGACTGAATATAGTAACTCACCGGATCTATCATAAATCCGGGTCGCATCAGAATACTTCGACTCGGCGATCTTTCCAGGTTGAGGAAGCTGGAAGCTATAGTAGACGAAAAGTAGTCCTGTAAAAAGAATGCCTACGATAATCCCGAAAAGCAGATAACGGGTAAGCTTATTAAGCGTAAATATATTAAACAAGCGGGATTTACTAAGATAAGGCCGACGCTGCTGTCGGTTATTTCTTCGTCTCTTTGAGCGGTAATCCATATCAAGCCAATAATTAGTATACCAAATATGTGATAGTAGTCGCAAAAAATATTCCACTTGATGGACAACTTATAGCTTTGACAGATGGAGACAAAAGGCCTATAATCCACAATGTGTAATTACAAGGATGACTTTTAATGCGTCATCTAAATGTTAATTGCACATTCGCACATTAAAAACTTGAGATTCAAATTATTATAAATAGAATTTGTGAACGTCCAAAACTGCATTTTACTCCTGGAAATTCGGGATTAGAGTGCAGTTTTCGGACAATCACAGAATTGTCTGAACTGTAATATCAAAACTTAGTAAGGAGAAAGCTTATAGATGAACGAAGATTTGGCATCGGATTTTGCTTACTCGGACTTGGATAATTCTGGAGATTAACACATGAAAAGAGGATTAACACTTCTTTTAAGGTTGATGATTCTTTTGATCATCGCCTTATGTGCCTGCTCACAGGCACCCGATCCGCTGGAGGTCACTCCTATCCCTACATCTGCTCCTAATGAGCTTCGTGCTCTTATGGGTGCAGAGATGAAGCTGCTGGAAGATGCCGGTATATTCCGAGATTTCACATCTCATACTGGTATCAAATTGCAGCTTACTTATAAAGGTGGG
>CAYMDS010000018.1:0-17183 GCA_964389405.1 uncultured Gammaproteobacteria bacterium | reverse complement strand
GGTCTATGGCGCAGCACTGGAAATGCTGTTGAGCAGCAATGTTCTCGCGAGTTCGCTGAGTCATCCGACTCAGCGCCCGATCGTATGATCGGGCGAATCAAAACGAACTATTCCAGAATCTTTCTTATGACATACTGTTACTTTTTGCTATTGTCGAATGGTAATATTTATAAAGGCTTAGCGAATAACTTACGTAGGAGATACAAGGAACATTATGATGGAAAAGTTGACTCAGCCAAAAACTATAGACCTGTAAAACTCATTGGCTATGAGGCATATGTATTAAAAAGCGACGCCTTACGTAGAGAGAAATTTCTTAAAACAACTGAAGGGAGAAGATTGCTTAAGCAACAATATAGAGACATTATGAATAACTCACAAAGCTAATTATTTACTGGAAGGGTCGCATAGTGGCCTAGTGCGTTCGCTTGGAAAGCGAATGTCTTCGCAAGAGGACCGGGGGTTCGAATCCCCCCCCTTCCGCAGCGTAAAAATATTAATCTACCAATGCAAATTTTACGCTCAACGTTCCTGGAACGTTTATACGAAGCATATTACATTTCGCCGTAGTCTCTATTTAATTAATAAATAGAGACCAAGTGTCTAAGTTGAACCAGTAAATTTACTTTGCCAAAGGTAGCGTAAAATGAAAAGTCGAACCTCTTTTTTCTATCGGCACGTCATCAGTATTACCTTCTGACTCTACCCAAAGTCTTCCCTTATGATTTTTAATTATCTCCTTTGAGATATAAAGACCCATCCCAAGCCCCGGGAAGGTTTTTGTAGTCGGGTCATTGACCTGATATAACCTATCAAATATTTTACCCTGCTGATCTTTCGCGATTCCTATACCTTTATCCGCAACACTTACTATAGCTTTTTCTGCATCTTTTCTCACGGATACATGGATCACATTATTTTCAGGGGAATATTTAACCGCATTAGTTATGAGATTGGTCAGGACTTGATGTATACGGAATTTATCACCGCTTACCCTTATCCCTGATCTTCCATGATAGAGTATCTGTTTACCATCCCGAACAGTAGCCGCAAGCTCATCTACGCAATCTTTTGTTAAAGTGTCGATCCTAAACTCCTCCATCACGAAATTAAGTTTTCCGGTCTGAAGCCTTGATACATCGAGTAAACTGTTAACTAATCCCTGTAATCTATCCGATTGCTGTCTTACACCTTGAATCGTCTTTTGAAGTTTTTTATCTCCATTTTGCTTTAGACTTATAGACAATCCATCTATATAAAGCTTCATACTAGTTAAAGGGGTTTTAAGTTCATGCGATGCCATATTCACGAAATCGTCTTTCCTTTCCTCCATCTCTTTTTGTGAAGTAATATCGCTGACTATGGACGCGCCAGCTATCATTTTTCCCGATTTATTGCGTATTGCCGAAGCGTTTACCTGGATAATTCGCTTTTTTCCATCTGGACGCTGAATAAAGTACTCTTTATCGATAATCGGTTTTCCCGTGTGCAGAACCTGATATAAGGGAGTCTGGGTAGGGCTTACAAATTTGCCATCTTTTTTATATGACACAAAGGTATCTTTCCCAACTACAGCACCGACAGGTATTTTTATACCTAGAATTATCGATATTTTTTTATTTACATGAGTCACTATTCCGCGATGATTTGCGATAATTATTCCGACCGGAAGCTGGTGTATAATCGCTTGAAGTCTTCTTTTCTCATTTGCTTCTTCCTCAATCAGCTTATCTATCGTTTGCTTAAGCCAACCAATAATTAAACCGATTGCTGCGAATGAAATACCTAAAAGTATTGTAAAATCTACTGCTCCTTTTAATTGTTCTCCGGTATAATTTCTTGTGTAAATGATGTAGAGATAATAAGAAACAGTCATTAAGGTCGCGATTATACCCCCTTTGATTCCCGATCTGAAAGCAAAATAGACTACTAAAATAATTGATGTATAAATAATATAAAAACCTACAATAGATGGATTTCTAGCTATTTTATAAGCATATAATTCAGAAAATGTATAAATAAATAAGGTCAAAATAAAGGGGAAGAAAACCGAATATCTGTTATCTCCCAGATGAGCCATAGGATTAAGATAATGAAGAGATCTTTTTAAATACGACATTAGATAAGCGTATTGTATATACTAAGAATATTTTTTGCAAAATACATGCTATTATCAAAAAGAGGAAGTCTTATCTATTAAGAAGCCGTTCCATTTCATTTTCTATATCATGTGCGGACCCAAAATCTTTCCCAAAAATTATATACCCGAATAAGCCATGTTTTAAGCCATTGGCTGATGCTAACACCAATCCTTCTTTTGACTGCTTATTATACAATATCGGCTCCAATTTTTTATAAAGACTTGAAAAGCTTAATTTAACGCCAAGCGGAAGCGCATACTTATTGTTGGATAACACATATGAGTTGTACATAAAACGCTCACCGAGAAGATTAACGGCAGCATGATACACATGCGTGGCACCAGTCCTTCTGACATTTGATTCGGCTATGAATAACTTCTTATCTTTAGTGTAAATACAATCAACATCAAAGTATCCTCTATATCCTGCTTTCACATATTCCTTACCCAGATGTTCTCCATAAATTAATAGCCTGGAAAGTATATCTTCAGGTATAGCCTTCTCATGAATTTCAACTCCCTTAAAAATTCCATCCGCACTAACTCGCATACCACATACATATAGAAGCTTAATCTCACAATCCTCAGTAATCATAAATTCACAGTTCGGATTACCTCCTGAGACACTAAAATCCGCATCAAGCATAGATTCAACGACTACCGGAAATAACTGCCAGTAGTTTTCACTTCTTAAAAATTCTTCAAGCTTTTCTCTGCACTCTATATATGCAGAAGGCAAGTCCTGAGGTTTAAATAATTTTACACCTACACCAGCGTGCGCTTTATTCGTTTTTAAAACGACTCCGTTACCGCGGCAATATATACTCGCAGCCAAAGATGCAACATCTCTAATACCCGTGACTATGAAACCCTTACCCATCCAAGGATTATCAGCAGTTTGTAATTTGTCTGCCGTCTGACGGATACCGCTTTTACTTCCGAAATAATCTACAGTCCATAGCTCTGATTCATCCGGCGCTTCAGGCGCCACTACTTTCAGGCCCATGTTTCTTAAATAATTTATCAGCTCATAAAACTGTTCGGTCGCAGAATAACTTGTAATCCGAAACTCCGCTTCTCTTCCAAGCTCTGAAAGCCTATCTAAAATTATGTTGTCTGAACATATATCGGTACAGATTTCGCCAGTATGTTTTTGGGGGGCTAATATCTCAACATCGAATACCCCAAATAGTTCTTTAAGATAAGGGACTGTCTCTTGCTGACAATTCGTGGGCAGTATCGCGATATTTTTCATTCCTGGGGGAAGTGTCAAGAGCTCGCGGTCTGATAAATAAGAATTCTCATCTATCTCGACTATACGCTCCCCATCATGCATAGATTGGATAAAACTCCATACGTCCTCAGATATATTTGATATGTATATATTGATTATCATCAATTTATATTTAATAATAGGATTTCAATCCCAACTTTCCCCGCATTTTAGGATCGACCGGAGATACTACGAAAAGCAATCTTTCATCACGCATAAGGATAGGGTCGTCGTTTAAGGGATCTTTAAGTTCATTTGTATCGTACCACCTGTTCATAAATTTATAAATCGATATGATTCGATCTGAGCTTACGAAATCTTTATACGGATCCACTATTATCAATGCCTTTTTCTTATAATCTACATGTGTAACCACACTATAATGTCCATAATCCTCCCCTTTCTCTTCTTCCTTTTCATTCTCATAAAATAAACCCTGCCACTCAACCCCTACCGGAAGACTATATTCGCGAAGTAATATTTCGATATCTGATATAGATCCGTACTCTTTATAATATAAAATAACCTCAGGTGCGAGCTTATCTACAGCCTTTGCCATTTGTTCTACGGTTACTCCCTTTTCCTCGATAGAATTTATCGCGTCGGAAGCTTCGGTTATCTCCTCTTGAGTTTTCTCAATTCCTAGATTTGATAGTAACATCTCAATTACAGCAGGCCCACAATGTGAATCGGTGATTTGCGTGCGGCGGGAAAGACGCATATTATTTCATTTTCTTCGCGTATTTACTAAGAAGACTTCCCAGTATTTGCTGGAAAGAAACATTATGGAGCGCTGCAACTTCTGTAAAGGGTAGGCCTTTATCAGGACCGAAAGCTGTATTTGGATTGCAGTCCGTAAAATAAAAAGTTCCTTTAGTATCTACTCTTATATCAAACTTCGCATAATCTCTGTTTAATAATCCGTTAAAGGCACGAACGACGAGCGGAGAAAGCTTCGCTGCCACCTCATCGCTTACCTTCTTATATTTATATGAATCAGCATCGTCATAGCTCTCAAAACTTGTAAAATTATGCTTTCCATCAGGTTTAAGCTTAAATACTTTTTCTCCCAAAAATACATGATTTTTAAATCCGTCATCAAAAACCACTGCCGTTATCTCTCCTCCATCGATAAACTGCTCAACAAGTACCGGCATTTTATATGTATCTATCATCTTATCCACTTTTTTCTGCGCGTCTTTTATCGTTTCCTGTACGGCTTTATTATCTATCCCGACACTTCCTCCTGATTCATTAAGCTTTACGATAAGAGGTAGACCTAAACTCTCATCTACCTGAGTCCCCATCCTTCGGATGAACTGGAAAGCAGGAGTCGTGAGGCCGTATGATTGGAGAAGATGCTTAAAAAGATTTCTATTATTTCCGATCACCATTCCGTCCATTTCAGCTCCGGTATAGGGGATATTTGAAAGCTCAAGTGCTGCAGGAACTGATGTTTGCAATCTATCTTTTCCTCTTAATGTATCTACCAGATTTACGACCATGTCAGGCTTATCGACAAGTAAGTTAGTAAGAAAGTACTGATCGCCCGGATAACCCTTTACGTTTACACCAAGTTTTTTTATCTCATCTATTACCTCTGCTGCCCGCTCTTCAACCTCTACTTCAGCCTCATAGGCGGCCTGGGTAGGAAACCATGCGCGATCCACATGCGAATATGCCACAGCGACGAGCTTTAAGTTTTTAAGGCTATCTTTATCAAAAGATAGGTCAAAGGGCTTAGGCTCAGGCTTCGGAGGTGGAGGGGCTATCTGCTCCTTATCATCTATTTTATTCTCAACGTTCTCCTGTAGAGGTGATTTCTTATCTTCCTCAGCTATATCTTTTTTCTTTCTATTCCAAAAAAGTGCCATGATTATTTAAGAATACTACAAGCCCTACAAAAAAAACAAGCAATCAATTAACTGCCCTTTTATGCTGGTGGGATTTTATATGCTCTCCGCAGTAACAAGTCTCCGGGAAGCACGCCTTACAGTATCTGATCTCCATGTCAGGATTGTCTACTTCATTTTTCCCACAAACCGCACAGATATGTAAGGCCTTACCTTTAGTCACACCTTTAATGGATGCGCCGGTTAATCCTCTGAATATCACCTTTCCGGCATAAATAATATCTGATAAGAAGAACATAAAGAAGTTTGCTACTGAAACCACAACTAAAATCTTTTCCGGCGCATTTGCGAAGAGAACCGTAAAGAGTAGTCCTACCCATGCCAAATATCCCAGCCATTTCACTTTCATAGGGATTATAAAAAACAAAAGAAGCTGGAAATTAGGATACAGATGAGTAAACGCGAGAAAAAGAGATGTGAACATATACGTATTTCTGACTGGAGTATATGGAAAAATAAGCGCGAAAAGAATATTTCCTACATAAGCGATGAAAAGGAATACAAGATAGCGAAAAGACCCCCACTTGCTCTCTAAGAGAGAACCCAGCATATAGAAAAAATACCAGGCGAAGAATACGAATATTATACTCTCTGATACAGGTCCAAAAGGAAATGAGACGAGTCTCCATATCTCACCGCTATACAATCTTTCACCTATCAAGATGAAATACTGATAAAAACGGGGGTTTGTATATACGAGGACATAGCTAAGTACTTGACCCACAAGAAGTATCATCGTGATATTCTCAGGGATATAGCGAGCAAACTTTTTCTCAAGTCTATCAATGATTGACATAGACATATTTTAACATGTTAAAAGGCGCGGTAGTATTTTTCTTATATAAACTTGATTCTTAACTAATTTTTTCATCATGCTGAAGCGTAGTATATATTAATAAAATCAGTTATCAATACTGACTCCCTTTACAAATACAGTAATTGATGTGCCTATTGACTTCTTAAAATAAATAGTCGTAAGATTGAATTAATCAGTCATGAATCTTATAACAGAATTAAAAGCTAAGTCACATAAGTATTCTAGATACCTTTTAAGCAGAAAGTGGTTATTATTAGTTATGTCCGTTGTTTCATTATCTGGTCTACTAACTATATCTTTTTTAATAGCCCGTCAAACACAGACTAGATCTAAGGCGAGTACAACTGAAGTAATACTTTATAGCTGGGACTGCAGGATCCGTTGGTATGATAAAAAAAACTGTAATGGACAGGCATATAACGCCCCTAATACTCATACAGTTTATATTGAATACCCATTTAATCCGAGCGGTAAACTCTGCCGTAATATTGATAATATGTCGACTATGAAGTCAGACAATCTAAGAAATTGCAAAAAAATAGAATGTGTCGAAAACTGCCATATCTCACCTACGCAAGTTTTATTACCTACCCCTACTCTTGCACCTACCTTGACCCCTACCAATGTTCCGCCACCTACACCTACCAGGACTCCCACTCCGTCACCTACCAATGTTCCACCGGGAGTAAACACGCCTACGCCAACCAGAACTCCTACACCCACCCGCACACCTACTCCCACCCCTGTCCCGACGAGTGCACCCACCTCAACTCCCCAGCCTTCAAATCTTGGCTGTGGACAGACATGTACATCTCCTTATCAGTGTAGTAGCGGAATGAGCTGTATAGATATAGGAGGCGGATCTTCTTTGGAGTGCTGGAATAGCGATATTTGCGGAGGCGGACCTGATACTATGATCAGAATTAGCGGAAGGGTTGTTAATTGCAGTAATGTAGGTGTTGCCGGCGTAAAAGTAAAAGCATTCTCAAATACTGTAACGACAGGTCAATATGGTTACTGGAATCTCACAAAAGGAGGTACCTATTACGGCTCAACTAGCATCTTGGCGGGTCTTGATGCAGGAGGAACTGATTATTATACGCGTGTATCTAATCCTGTTTTTAACAGAGGATTTACCTGCGCAGACGTTAATTGTAACTACAGACCCCCTGGATCGACTACTCCATATAGGGAAGCTTATTATATATACTACGGTGGAACGACTGGCTTCACCGACACAGAATTTGATGCATTCTTCAAAACCAGCAGCAATACGGAATGGGTTACCGGATTTGATTTCAAAACTACTGGCTGCAATTAATTTACCTGCTTTAGCCTACGTTTCTAATAAAGCATCAATCTTTATTAATTAATATTTGACTGAATCCTATAACTAGAGTATACTCTCGCTTGGCCAGCGACTTGACTGGCCTACCCTTGCTCCGTCAGGAGCTAATTGCCGCCTCGGCAAGGAGGACTTTAAATGTTTTGGTGGTTGTTTGGCGGGGCTGTAGTGCTACTGCTAGCTATTATAGCCATGCTCCTCTTGAGAAAAGGGGGGCAAGAAGACCGTGCGCTGATAGACCGCATAACTAAAATCTATCGAGATAACGGGTGGCCACCGCCACCCGACAACTAACGCCCTGGATCTCCTCCCCCGAATTGCGGGGATTGCGAGATAAAGAGCGTTCTAACGCCCCTCCCCGGAGTATTCCTGGGAGGGGAAACTTTCAAACCACAAAAGCCCGATCTTATAGTTTTTGAACATAAAAGAAAAAGGGTATTCTAGATATCTATCTCAGCTAAATTATCTTGTAGATATCTCTTGATCTAAGCTCACTTAGTCTTCTTCGATTAAATATCAGCATGATGAATTTCTTCTATAAAATGCATTAATCGTTAATAAATATTTTCTATTGCTTATGGGGGTAGGCTTTTTGCATGTATTCGAAAGATTGTTTTATTAACTGAATCAGTACCTTTTCGTCTACATCTGAGAGTCTGTTTATATATAGACACCCTACGCTAGTTTTATGTTTACCCAGGTTTTTCAAAAGTTCCTGGTTACTACTATTCCCATGCATGATATATAAAGTGAGATTTTGCTTTCTTGGAGAGAATCCGACAAGAGGCCAATCCCCTTCCTGCCTGCTTCTTTCAGATTTGTAATGATACATCCCAAATCCTATGATGCTCTCCCCCCACATCGCAGATTTTTCTCCTGTAATCTCTTCAAACATCGTAAGTAACTTGAAGCTATCTGCGCGTTTTTCTTCAGGAGCTATAGTATTTAGAAAGTCTACGGGGTTTCGGGAAGTACGCTTGGTTTTCAGCTCAGCCATGGAATAATTATACCAAAAATTAATCAACTAAGCTTAAAGCTATGCCTTTCTTATTATTTCTTCCGGTTCTGCCGATTCTATGCACATAGTCATCATAAGACTCGGGAAGCTCATAATTTATGACATGCGTCACATCATCTACATCAATTCCCCTGGATGCGATATCGGTGGCAAGCAGAATTGAAACCTCGTTACTTTTAAACATATTTAACGCCCGCTGTCTTTGGTTCTGATTCTTATTCCCATGCAGCGCAGCTACGCTAAAACCCCGGTCTGTAAGCTGGCGGGACAATTTCTCAACGCCCCATTTGGTTTTACCGAAAACTATAACTTTCGAAAAGCTGTCACGGATCAGAAGATCGTGAAGTATATCCAGCTTCTGACGGCCTTCTGTCCGAATCACATCCTGATCGACATTCGCTGCCGTTTCCTGCCTCTTCACCGAAATCATCAACGGATTATCCGCCACCTCCCCGATAATATCTTTTATGTTTTGAGAAAGGGTGGCTGAGAAGAAAAGCGACTGTCGTTTTTCGGGTAACTGCGACACGAGAAAACGCACATCCCGGATAAAACCCATATCAAGCATCCTATCCACTTCATCAAGGACTATAGTCTGAAATTGCGATATTTTAAGTCGATTCTGGGAATGTAAATCTTTTAACCGTCCCGGAGTTCCGATTACCACATTTGGATTCCGGCGCAAAGCTTCAATCTGAGGTCTTATGTTTACGCCTCCGATACAAAGCACTGAGTATAGCCTTAAATCCCTGGCAAAGGAAATAAATTCATCCTGGATTTGGACTGCCAATTCCCGAGTCGGTGCTACAATAAGTATTTTTTCGAAACGATTATTAAGCATTTTCTGAATAAGTGGAATTAAGAAAGCCGCGGTCTTACCGGTGCCGGTATTGGCGATACCGACTACATCCCGACCGTCCAGCACAGCAGGGATAACCTGATCCTGAATGGGAGACGGAATTTTATACCCTTTGGCAGAAATGCTATCCCTTATTTCAGGCATAAGCGCGAAATCGGAGAATTGATGCGTAATTGTCACTACCTGCTCTTCGTTTTGTAAGGACGCTTTTTTCGTAAGCGCCCTGATATCAATGGCATTCTCCGTACGCTTTCTATACTTATTTACACCAGTTCCTGGCTTATACCGCCTGAATCTATTTGCTCTTCTTTGAGTATGTCCATACATAATAAACTAAGCAGGCAAAATTTAACTTACTAAATGAGATCTAAGCTTAGAAGTGAGCAGAAAAGATACAAAATGTAGAAAATTGGGGTACCTTTATCTAATTCTATTCAAGCGTTGTCAAAATTAAGCAGGTTTACCTGGCTATGGGATTTAGTATAATCGAATACGGGTCAAATGTCAATCAAACTATAGGCTGACATTATTCTTCCACCTTGTTTTGAGGCAAAGCCGGGATAACATCAGCCTGTTTTACTTATTGACAAATACATACAATAATTGTATGATAATTGTATGAATACTCAAACACTGAACATCGCATTACCCACGGATCTTGTTAAAAGAGCCGATATTGTCGCCAGGAAAGAGTACCGAAACCGCAGCGAGCTTATACGTGAAGCTTTAAGAGTGTATCTTGAGGATAAAGCTGAATGGGAAGAGTTCTTAGACTATGGGAAAAAACAAGGTAAAAAAATGGGTATAAAAAGCGAAGAAGATGTAAATGCGATTGTCTATAAATTTAGACATGGCAAAAACCCACGTTAAAGTTACCCTTGATACGAATTTGCTTGTTTCCGCTTTTGTGTTCGGTGGTAAACCGGAAGCAATCCTAAATCTCGTGTTTGAAAAACAAATCCAAGTTTTCTCCTCACCAGTACTTCTTTCTGAACTCTATGAAGTATTAAACAAAAAATTTTATTTCGATATAAAAAGGATAAATTTTCTTGATCGAAAATTAAATGAAGAATTTATAATAGTTCATCCGTTAGAAACTATCGATATTCTAAAAGATAAAGATGATAATAGGGTTTTAGAAGCAGCGATTGAGGGAAATTGTCAGTATATAGTAACAGGGGATCAGGGATTATTAGAATTGGGAAATTTTAGAAAAATAAAAATAATTACTGCAAGCGAGCTTCTGGGTTTTCTATCGTAATTCTATGCGTGGTTAATAATAAAAACCGATAGCAATTTAGGATTTTACGATAATATAGTTAACCTTTTCTATCATCTCAGGATATTTACAGTAATCATGGCCGCAGTTAAGTTCATGAAGTTCTTTGGGCTCTCTATAGAGCTTAAAGGTTGATCTTATTTCAGATGGTGGTATGAGAGCATCTTTTCTACCCAGGATAAATAACTCCGGCTAAAATCCACAATGCTTCGCCTGTGTTAGAAGTGGTAAGTACTATGCTAGGCAAAGTACGTTTTTCATCTAACGGATGATTATAAATTAGTTTCCAGCTCCAGCCGAAGTTTTGGACTAACCGGTTATATGCTGAATAAATTTCGTTTATGGGAAGTCGTAGATCTTTTGAATAAGTTTCGATTCGGGAAGGAATTTGTATAAGGTTCATAGAAAAACTATACATCTGGTTCAATTATAATGTAACTATTCTAGAAAATAACTTATTAAATATAAAGCCCGGCTGAAAACATGCTAATGGTAGATTTATATAGAATTTGATGTTAAAATAGCCACACAATTAAATATTCCCCTGTAGCTCAATGGTAGAGCGCCTCGCTGTTAACGAGGATGTTAGAGGTTCGAGTCCTCTCGGGGGAGCATAGTTTTTAATTGATACCAATAATCTTCTATTTGGATTGTATCATCAGTCTTTCTTAAGGTTTCGAACCTTACATAACCTCTATCTTCTTCCTCTTTTAGTTTTTCTATATTTTCTAAAGGTTTTTCTAATTCTATACGCACTATCTTATCAAAAAGCGTAAGTTTCGAACCAAGTGATACGAATATTTGTCTTCTTGCTTCCGGATCGTTTTCAAACCAATATTGAGCACGGATAGCAAAATCAAATTTTTCCTCTACCTCTTCGACCCAATTTTCAATAGACTGCCCCTGTTTTGCAAGTTGATCTTCTAACTTCACTTTTTCTGTAAGAATTGCAATGGCTGAGGTTTTAAATTTATTCATAAGGCATTAGTTTCTATTTAATCTTCTGTTAGATAACTTTTTCCAAATAGTTGTAGCTAGATTTACCTCGGCATCTGTAAAGCCTAACTTTTCTATAAGAATTTTTTTATTCGTATATTCAAGAATTTCTAAAATATTCTTTTTATTTCTTATCATTTCATCAATTACGCTCAGTAGCTTTCCGTTATCAACGCTATAGGGAACTAGTATCTCCTCAACCTCATTTGGCATAAGCTCCAAAACACCCCCACCGTGGCTTCTTCCAGATATCTCTGTGAAGGCTAAAGATATTGAATTGTAATAGCTGGCTGTTAGAGCAGAGATGTCTGTACTATTCTTGATAGTGACCCTATGCATAGTATCCGTTGTGTATGCTTTTGCCTCGTTTATTATTAGCTTGGGGTATATATTATTTCTTCGGATAAATAATGCCTCTGAAACTCTTATAGACGGTATGATTTGCCACTCATCCCGTATCCTGCATTTATACCCTTTATGGATTTCTTGTTGCTCACCAAGTTTCAGATATTCTAATACTCCTGCTTCTTTGTTTAACTCTGAGAGTTTCGGAAATACAAGTAAATGTGTCCTAGCCTCATTGTCTCTGTTTTTATACCAGTCATCAGTAGTAAAAATAGCGCTTGGAACCTGAACACTTCTACCCACTAGAGGTTTAGCATATTTTTCTAAATGAAATTTCTTTACTGTTGAAAAAGGTACAGTGAAAAAAGGGTTTGAACCTGTTGTTATGCCAACCTCTACGGTTGCGAAATCACCTAATTTTGAAATTGCTTTTTCTTTTTGCAATCTTTCTATGAAATCAATCTCTTCTTGTTCTAAGAAATAAAAAGTCCACTTGTTTGATTTGAAATCAATCTTTTTATGAGGGGTTTTTAACTTTCTAATATCTAAGTTAGCGAGGTCAGAAGCATCAGTTAATTCGATATGTTCAATCAAGTGGGTGTCGCTGTTATTTTTTTCGCAAAGTAGTAGAACAACCTCTTGTTGGATGTCAGGAAAGATAAGTTTCTTGAAAGAAATAATATTAATTTTGTTAAAAGTACGTGCTAAATATTCTCTCAGTGGTTGAGCATAGGAAACCTGCAAAATTTCAGCTGGCAACACAAAGCCAATTTTACCTTGTTCCTTTAGCATTAAAGAGGCCCCAACAACAAAAGAGACCCATGCATTTGTTAGCTTTGAATACTTTAGATTTGCACTATTAAATATAGTGCCGGCATTCTCTTGTTGTTCTTTATTAAAGTACTGATATCTGATGTAGGGAGGATTACCAACGATAAGGTCGTATTTATTCTTTGAGCTAATACAAAACTTATGAAAATCATTAATTAATATTTCAGCATTTGGTAGCCCTACCTTTCTGGCTTTGTTAGCCTCTTCGGGGATTATTTCAACAGCAGTAATGTGCTTATATTTATACCCATCATTTTTAATCTCTTCCAAAAAAACTCCATCCCCACAGCTTGGTTCTAGTATTTCTAAATGGCTATCCCCATTAAAACCCCATTTTAAAACAAAAGAAGCTATAGCAGGTGGTGTATAGAACCCACCTCTTAACTTTTCTCCTGATGCATTGCTAATTAGTCGCATAGATTTCTGATATCAACGGGATTAACTTGTCGTCATTATCCAACTGGTATAACTTTTTAAGTAATTCATCTAGCTGAACTTTAAGTGAGGCAAATTCTCTATGGAGGAGTACTAATGCTCTTTCATTGTTGGTATTTTGGTCAATATTTCCTTGTACTTTAATAAGCTTTTCTTGAGTTAAAGATATTTTGTCATGTAGTTGTTTCTCATTTGTGTCTTCAAAATTAATTACTCTGATGGGCAAGTTTTTTAATACTTTTGTTCCTCTTGCGATATAACCGCCTCTAAAAACCTCGCCTATCAATGCCGAATACCACTCTAAGTATTTTGAGTTCAATAGTGCTTGGATATAGTAAATTGAGTATTGTAAATTATCTGGCAAGGTAATCATGCAATAGCCGGCTGTGCCACCTGATGAAATCAGTGTTCTAAAGTAGTCGATAGCATACTTGTTGCCTTGTGAAAGAACACCAACAATTATTTTGGCTGGGACATCACATTTATCAAGTGACTGGTGTCGCCCATATCGATACCACTCGTTCGGGGTTGATGGAGTAGGCTTTATGTCCCTAAGCGGGTTACTTAATTTATCTTTATATGCACTTAAATATGCGAAGGCGTTTGGGAAGTTAAGTTTTAATTCTTCAATATTGATGAAATCTATTCCCTTAGCTGTCTTTTTGTATGGGTAGATAACGAAAGAGTTAGGAGCAAATGCTCTATATGTATTTAAATTATCAATTCCACCCGATGTCTTGAAGTATGGTTTAGTTAAACTCTTTTCAATCTTCCAATCTCTACCATCCTTGTTAAAGTAAAAATAATCTGCATCTTCATTAGATGGTGTGTGGACATAAATATCATTCGCACTGGTTTGTATACCATTGTAGATATTTTCATCTCCTATGAGTTCCACTAATGAAGTACTCTGGTTACTTATCTTTTGATAAACGTTTTTCAAGAGACTAGGGACTAAAATCCAGACTTCATCCGTAAGTTCATCAACATTTATTTCGTCATAGTCATTTGTTATGATATCTCGAATGCGCCATTTTGTTAGGTCATTCACCTCTAAATACTTTATCTTCTCTTGCTCCAGTTTCCTCAGAAACAATAAGCACGTATATGTAGTTTTATCTTGAAAAATCTGATTAGCTCCAAAAGAAACAATTGTGTACGTGGCCTTTTTTTCTTTTAATAATTTTCTTAGTCTGGTTCCTGCACCGACTTTAGTAAATTTATTTGGAACAATATATCCTAGATAACCGTTTCCTTTTAATAGATTGTAGCCTCTTTCAATAAATAGAAAATATTTATCAAACTGTTTATATGCCGAAATATAGTTATCTTTGTATATGGGTAATTCCAAGGGGGTAAGTTTTTTCATGTCTTCGGTAGACATGTATGGGGGATTTCCTATGATTACATCAAATTTATAGCGACTTAGCTCAAAAGGGTTGATTGTATTTTCGGTTCCAGTTTCTTCAACCCGTTCTACAAGACTATTTCCAAAAAGTATATTGTCATTTAATACAGGAAGGGCAGGTGTGGAAATGGTATTGTTATTCTCATTTTCTAGTAGTTTTAACAACAAACCGAATTTACAAGCCTCAACAGCGTTAAAGTCTTTATCTATACCAAAAATGCAATTAACAAGCAGTTTCTTTTTTAATTCGAAAGGGAGCTTGTAGGTGTTAATTGATATTTGTATCAGGCGGTCTGGAGAATGTTTGAGGTAGTAATCAATTAGATAATCATTAATAAATTGATATCCCTCTAACAAGAATGCGCCTGAACCGCAGGCTATATCTGCAAATGTTGATTGAAATATATCATCATCGGTTTTGTTTTCGCAATACTTTTGAACTGTAAATCGTAATATGTCTCGAATTACAACAGTGGGAGTGGTAATAACATCCCTATCAACATGCTCTGGTTTTTTATCTAAGCCAACAACTCCGCTAGCTATGGTTAATCTATATCCTAAAAATATTTCGTAAATATTTCCTAAAATATCAGATGCAAACACTGAGAAGGAGTATGTGCTTTCAGGGTAATATAATTGTTTAATTATTGTCCAAAACGCTGAGCTATTGTTCTGGATAATTTCATTGTTTAGAGGATGATTAAAAAGACCCGAATTATATTTTCTATCAGCTGTTTTGAATTTGTCTATTAGTGCATTAAAGTCTCCAACATTTGATAAATTTAGAAGGCTTTTATATGCTTCCAAGTCTCTGTCCTCGCACACCCTTAAAAAGATAATGCTATTAATATATCGTTGAACTATGTCGTTTAGTTCTTCCTCGGAAATGCTTGAGTTGTGAGAATATATTTCACTTCCAAGGATAATTCTCCATTTATTTATTTGTTCAAGGAACAGATTATCAACGCTGAATAGCTGTAGCTGTTCTTCTATGTGTGACCAAGTATCATCAAAGGCTCCGCTATATACACTCTTGTTCCCCAACGCTCTTAATATCTCTCCAAAAGCGCTTTCATATTCAGTGTAGTGGTAGAGTTTTATCCTCGAATTTGTTGTGCTATCGCTTTCTCTTACCACACTTGAGCAGTCATAAATTGCTAAATATTCAAAGTTAGTCAAAGCCGAAATCTTTAATTTTGCGGTAAATCCATACCGTCTCACTTGTTTGGCTGGTTCACTATCAATATCGATTTTGACACTTGGTTTTTTTGCTTCTAGGTAGAATTTTCGCTCTGAAAACAAACGGAAAGTGTAGTCTGGTTTCTTAGAATTTGAATTACTATCTTCCTTTAATGGTTCTTCTACAATAACTTCTCTTTCGTTGGTTGATTTACCTTTTGCATTTTTTATATCCCATCCTAAAATCTCGAATAATGGATCTATAAAATCAATTCTAAGCTGAGCTTCACTATATTGACTATTTGTGTAGTAATCTCGGTTATTCTTATATTTTTCAACTAGTTTTGAAATTGAGTTTGGTTCCATATTAATTTCTTGTGTTTAAAAATCTGTCTAAGTCTTCCTTTTTTATTCTATGTTGTTTTCCTGCTTTAACTGCCAGCAACTTCTTTGACTGTATCCATCGGTAAACAGTTAAGTAGGCAACTTTCAACATTTTGGCAACCTCTTCAATCGAATAATATTGTTCTTCGGTCATATTAGTTATGTTTATCATTATTTAACATAACTCATTCAAAATCAACCAGCTTTAAGGATTCAAAACTGATCAAATGTTCACGGACTATCCCAAGAGGACTTATAGCAGTAGATAGCCTTATCGTTTTAACTTCTGCAATCAACCTATACCAACTTCTTTGACCATATTTACCAAACATATTTCTAAGTTCACGAGGGGTGGTGCTATCAAATGCCTGTTTTAACCCAAAGAGTTGTATCGTTTTTCGTATACCAATACTCGGATTATTGATTACAAGGTCTGCTAATAATGAGTTTGGGCCAGTTAGATTTATTTTTTCTCATAAATGATTTTTTATTGCGGGAGAAGCGATGTATTTGTTAAGAGATTTTCGCAACACTAATTAAACCCTTTTATTCTTAAAAAGAGCTTCCGAAAAACTATGTTCCATACCAACATGATGAACCACATAAAGCACTCTGTATAAAATTACCTTAACTTGATATCATATAACGTATGACTAGAATAAATCCCTGGATTAACTTCAACGGTAATGCGCTGGAAGCATTTACGTTTTATAAATCTGTTTTTGGTGGAGAGTTTGCCAAGGTGGTGCGTTTCAAAGATATCTCGAGTGATGAATTCCCGGTACCAAAAAAAGAGGAAGATAAAATAATGTATATCGCCTTACCTATCGGCACAGGTACTATGTTGATAGCAAATGATGTTCCGGAGGTTATGGGACGAGTAAATGAACGAGAGAATAGAAGTAAAGTTTTGGTAAGTACGGAAAGTAAAGAAGAGGCGGACAGATTATTTACTGGCCTA
>CAYMDS010000017.1:0-17683 GCA_964389405.1 uncultured Gammaproteobacteria bacterium | reverse complement strand
AGAAAAATTGCGTGAAAGTTGGATAAAGGAGGATATTCAACAGGAATACTTATCAATAATGCATGAATTTATACATTACTAGGAGACAGTAAAATAGGTTGCTTATTAGTGAGGAAATCCCGCCTTCCTCAGGCAAAGGAATTAGACTCAGTTCGTGAAGGGGTATTCCTAAGGAAAAGGAATTTATAAGGCTTAAGTAATGTCATCATGAGTTGAGTAATGAATGCGTAGTCTAGTAAGTATACATAATTTTTAACAGCAAAGCATATACATTAAAACTCCTTTTAATTATCCTATAGAATTGTATATATCTTCTTATTTTAGTATAATCCCCGCAGGTTTAGTTGTCTGCAGTTAGTATTGCTACAAGCATTCTTCTGTCTGGACGGCTAAAACGACCTTTAAAATCTGACACAAATTAGTGAGGTAAAACTAGGTGAATACTCAGGTTGGGAAAAGGAATAGTGGCTTTGGACCTTTTTCGATTTTAGGTTTAAGTCTGGTGCTATTTTTTTTCGCTTTCTTAGCTGTAATGCCAAAAAGCGGATTACAAGTGCGGACAAGGCCCACGCCACAGACTCCAAAAAAGATAGCCATCGTAAATGACGATATTGACCGTCTAGATACAATAGGCGAGTACATAGAATCATTTATGGTGGGTTATATCCCCGTACCATTTATTGACTGCCCTTCGCTTATTGCAGCGATGGATGGTGGTCAAAGGTTTCAGGCATATGCGGTAGATCTTAATATGCCTGGAGTTAATGGGCTAGAATGTACTAGCATGATCATTCATAGGCATCCAGAGGCAGTGGTCATCGGCAATTCTATGATCGATGACTGGCAGAGAGAAGAGGTTGAACTCCTATTCAAAAATAGGGGCGCGAAGGGTTTCAATCAAGGAACCTCGCGTGGACTTATCGATCTTCTGAGGTCTTTGGGTCTATAGTTAGATGGAGGGCGCTGGGTTGTCAGACAGCGCCTTCCTTTTTAAACTTTAAAAATATTCGAGTTTATTCTTACGAATTTAGCTAAATGATTAAGACGCAAAATATTTATCTATAGGTGTCAATGTATCCTTCCTAAGTAGAATTGCTGAAATATTATACTTCTGAAAAGGCTTTTGTTACACTAAGCTTATGGTTTTAAGTAGGGTCGTAATTATTATCTTCTTTTCGCTTAACTTTTTCTTATCGGTTTATGTTTCACATTCATTAACTTTCGCACATGAAGATAACCAACAAATCACAAATGAATATAGTGTAAATGTATCTCAAGATCCTTTATCTCCATTTGTAGATGAGGAAGTTAAGATAAATTTTACTTTGAAAACTAAAATCGGAAACCCGGCTGCAAATATAAATGGAAATTTACTGATTAAAGAAATACCACCAAATTCCGAAAGCGAAATAGATAGTGAAGAAGAAGCGAAATTAGTTTATCAGAAGGAATTAAAAACTGATGCAGATGGCAGTGTAGAGCTGGCTTATCATTTCAAAAAAGAAGGATTATATGATGTAGAATTTATATGGGGAGATGATGCAGAAAATGAAAGCGCAGGTAAAGAAATCTATGTTCGTGAGCCTACGTCATTTTTCACGAAGGAGGAGGTACTGAAAAGAATATGGATTTTTGTTATAGTAGCACTAGCTGGTTTTGCAATCGGTGTAATTATGACTTTTGCTTTATTAACGATGAGTCTTCATCCTAGAAAATAATATGGATAGCACAATACGTGAGCAGCTAGTTTCATTTCTTACTACAGCCCAAGCACATATGACATTCGCTGAATCTGTGGCGGATTTTCCGATGGATCGAATTAATGATTTTCCTCCAAATATAGGATACACTCCCTGGATGCTTCTTGAACATATCCGTCTTACTCAGATTGATATTATCGATTTCATGATCGATCCTAAATATAAAGAGCCTAAATGGCCGGATGATTATTGGCCGAAAAAAGAAATTAGAGCCGATAAGAAAATGTGGAAAGAAACCTTTAAAGGTTATAAAAATGATTTAGAGAAATTAGTTAAATACATAAAGCATCCGGAAACGGATTTATCCATGAGAGTAAAAAATGGAAACGGACAAACAGTTATTCGGGAAATTTTACTAGTTATTGACCATAATTCTTACCACATAGGCGAGTTTGGAATACTTCGCCAAATTATGGGTACCTGGCCGGAGGGACATAAGTAATTTATCTGTTGATAGACTGTGGTTATTTGCGATGAAGAAAAATAATATAATTGACAATACATTCATTCTAAGCCTTCAGAAAGAAAAAACAAAAATAGATTTTAAGAGAAAATTTCTTTCTCTTTTAATTAAAACTTTTAACTCAAATCAAAGATTTTTAAAACTTAAATTTAAAAACGATAATTTAAATAGATTTTTCAAAATTAAATACTCCAAAAAGTTTGACTCTAAAGAAAACATGCTTAATGGAGATTGGTCAAATATAGAGCAGGCGGTTAATATATATCATCTTTTGACGCAAGTAATATTATTAAATATTCCCGGAGATATTGTCGAGCTAGGTTGTTATGAAGGTTCCACGTCTATTCTCATGCAGAAGACCTTAGATCAGATGGGTTCACAAAAAACAATTCATGTTTATGATTCCTTTCAAGGATTACCAGAAAAATCTAAAGAAGATGGTGACACTGATTTTTTTTCCGGCAGCTGTAGAACCCAAAGGAAAAATTTGATAGAAAACTACAAACAGCATAAAACGAAACTTCCTATAATCCATGAAGGTTGGTTCTCAGAAACTCTACCAAAAGGTTTGCCTCACAAGATATCCTTTGCCCATCTAGATGGGGATTTTTACTCATCAATTTTTGAGAGTCTAGTGTACATATACCCAAAACTATCTCCAGGCGCTATAGTAATTATAGATGATTATTGTGATCCTGAGATACACAATGTAAATAATATATTGCCAGGTGTTAAAAATGCTTGTGATGAATTTTTTAAAGATAAAAAAGAAAAAGTAGGAGTACTTTTAGCAGGCTGCGAGACCCATGGTTATTTTAGAAAATCCATGGAGTAAAAACATAAACGACATAAAAATCTTGGAATACTTCGCCAAATTATGGGTACCTGGCCGGAGGGACATAACTAATTAGGTCATTAGGCTGCTGTATACATCCCATTATATAATTAATTCATCCTACGTCTAATTTAAATCCTCGAAATTATACTCAATTCTTGATAATAAACGATTCTGCTTTTACACCCATCTTACATAAGAACTCCTAATTGCTTACATAAATCTCATGAATATTTTATATATTACTTCAATATTGATGGGTTGAGGAGATTAAATATAAATGAAGATATTAAATTCTATCAAACAATTATTTGAAGATAAGGTAGACCTTTTAGATTTAGATAAAGGTAAAGGGTATAAATACAAAGGGATAAATTTCATCAATTACACAGAGCTACATCATTCTGAGAGTGCTCTTTATAGGCTTGCCAAAAGACAAATATTATTTTTAGTCTTTATATTCTTTATGATAGGCTTAGGAATATATCTAAACTGGCATGCGACTTTAGTGTTTCTTATATCAATTCTGACAATAGTATATTTTGCAGATCTACTATTTAATTTATTCTTGATTTATCGTAGTTTTTTCAGCATACCTGAAATTAAGATTAGCCCACAAGAGATAGAGAATTCTAGAAATCGTGAGTGGCCTATGTATACTATTCTTTGTCCTTTATACAAAGAATATGAAATGTTACGACAATTTATAAACGCAATAAATGACTTGGATTATCCAAAAGATAAATTGCAAGTATTACTTTTATTAGAAGAAGACGATGACGAGACAGTAAGTCGAGCGAAAAATATCACATTACCTCCAAATTATGAAATACTCATAGTCCCTAATTCCCTTCCTAAAACAAAACCTAAAGCACTAAATTACGGGTTGCAGAGAGCTAAGGGTGAGTATGCTGTAATTTATGATGCTGAAGATATACCTGAAAAAAGCCAATTAAAAAAAGCTATTCTAGCCTTCGAAAAGAGCGATAAAAATGTAATTTGTATGCAAGCCAAGTTAAATTTTTATAATCCTCGACATAATTTTTTAACTAGGATGTTTACGGCAGAATATTCTCTGTGGTTTGATTTGGTATTGACGGGACTGCAATCTATAAATGCACCTATTCCTCTGGGTGGGACTTCTAATCACTTTAAAACTGAAAATTTGAAAATATTAAAAGGCTGGGACGCCTTTAATGTAACTGAGGATTGCGACCTTGGGATACGTTTATTCAAGAAAGGCTATAGAACAGCAATCATAGATTCAGAAACTTTAGAAGAGGCAAACAGTCATCTTTTTAACTGGTTTAATCAGCGGAGCCGATGGATTAAAGGGTATATTCAGACGTATTTTGTTCATATGCGTAAGCCTAAAGAATTGATGACTGACTGGAAAGATCCTCAGATAATCGCGTTTCAACTTATTGTAGGAGGAAAAATCTTGTCAATGTTTATAAATCCGCTGATGTGGATTATAACGATTTCTTATTTTTCTCTCCGGGCTATAGTAGGTCCCACTATAGAATCTTTTTATCCATCACCTATCCTCTATATGGCGGTATTTTCTTTAGCTTTGGGAAATTTTCTTTATCTTTACTACTACATAATCGGCTGTGCGAAGAGAGATTACGATGATATTATGAAATATGCCCTATTAATTCCCTTCTATTGGTTAGCTATGAGTGTAGCCGGATGGAAAGCTGTATGGCAGATGTTTTTTAAACCTCATTATTGGGCAAAAACAAAACACGGATATCATCTTAAATTCTTCGGGAATAAAAATAATTCTAACTTAATTACCATAACCGGTAAGAATATATAAAGATGGATAAATTTAAGAGATTAATAAATGATAATTTACATCTAATAGTAATAATCATTTCAGGAATATTTGGTATACTATCTTTTTTTCATTACTACTCTACATCCGAACATCTAATGTATGGGGATGCTAGATCACATTTAAATATCGCAAGGCGTGTAGTAGACAGTACTCATCCAGGTTTTGCCCAGTTGGGTGGAGTATGGTTACCTCTTCTTCATGTATTAATGCTTCCAACTATTATTAATGAATTTATGTGGCATTCCGGAATATCAGGATCCATAGTGAATTTTATTAGCTTAATTCTTGCCACTTTTTTTCTATATAAAATAGGAGAGATTCTGTTTCAGTCGACCCTGGAAAGATTTATTATTCCGTTTTTTTATCTTTTAAACCCAAATATTTTATATATGTCGACAACTGCTATGACTGAAGTTCTTTTTATGGCCACCTTTACAGGTGCGATATTCTTTTTTCTAAGGTGGATTTATAGAAACAGGCTTATCGATTTGATACTTTCTGCATTCTTTATAATGCTGACTTCTATCAACAGATATGAAGGGTGGTCTATCGTAGTTAGTGCAACATTCACTGTTATTTTAATATCTTTCATAAAAGGAGTTGCATTAAGCAAATTGGAAGGAAATATAATTCTTTTTTCATTCCTTGCATGGTTGGGAATTTTTTTCTGGCTTATATGGAATGCTTCTATATTTGGCGATCCGTTTTATTTTTTAAATAGTATTTATTCTGCTAAATATCAAACTGCAGCAGGATTTAAAGTGGTAGGTACAAAAAGCGAATTACTTCATAGAAATTTAATTCTTGCGCCGTTAGCTTATTTATATGCTGTTTTGGCAAATACTGGCTGGATTGTAACAATTGGAGGCATAATCGGAGGTATGCTCAATGGGCTACTCCTCCCTTTTATAAGGAGAAACTCCTTTAAGCTACATCATCTTCTTCTATTATTTCTTCTGATCACGCCATATCTTTTTGAGTCGTTTGCAATTTATAGAGGAAATGTTCCGCTTCACGTTCCTCAGATAAATGGAGGAACATTTAATATAAGGCTGGGAATGTATACTACGCCTTCAGCTGTAATATTGTTACTATTTCTAATAAAATTATTGCCTTTTAAAGCCATTCTGTTATTAATAGTGATAATATTTCAAACATATTTATTCTCTCCAGTATTTACTCATCCGATAACTCTACAGGCAGCCGGAGAAGGCATAGAGCCTAAAATTCAGACAGCAAAGTGGCTTAAGACCAACTATAAAGGCGGTAAAATACTTGTATCATCTGCAACAGGCGACCCGTTATTATTTGATTCTGGGTTAAATTTGAAAGAGTTTATCACTGACGGCTCAGCAGAATTATTTGATTCTGCTTTGACATATCCGGAAGGTAGCGTGCGATATATAGTATTGACCAATCAGCCGGTAGATAGACTAAGAGATTTGGTATACATAAATTTAAATGAGAAACCTAAACTACGGGAAAATTATAAAACGATATTTAATAACAAATCATTTGAAATACTGGAAAAAAAGTAACTCGAATCTTTTAATGCCTACCAGTCACATTTACCCAAATTTATTCTATGAACTATTTAAGAAATTTCCTTTATACACATGTAAACCTGATAGTATTTCTGGTGTGTTTATGTGTAAGTTTAATTGCTTTTTCATATCTTAATGGACACAATTTGGTTTTAGCCTTTGAGGATGGAAGAGCGCATCTCAATATAGCTCGTAGGATAATTGATTCTCAAACCCCGGGTTTGACGCAGTTAGGGGCAATATGGCTTCCCCTTCCACATCTTCTAATGCTACCTTTTATCTGGAATGATACTCTCTGGCATACAGGTTTAGCCGGCGTAATTCCATCTATGTTTTTTTTCTGTCTTTCTGGAGTGTTTTTATTTAAGCTCATTACTGATTTTTTGGGTTCACGATTCTATGGACTCCTTGGTTTGTTGATTTTTCTGTCAAATCCTAACTTTCTATTTATTCAGGCTACTCCTATGACGGAGTCCGTGTCCTTATTCTTTTACATTTCCACAGTTTATTATTTCTGGCTTTGGTTAAAGACTAAGTATTATCCTTATATCATTATCACAGCAGCTGCGGTATTCTTAGGCACTTTATCCCGTTATGATAATTGGATCTTGCCATTTGTTATTGTGATAGGAGTTATACTATTTGGCCTGATTAAGAAATGGAGTATTACAAGAATAGAGGGAAGAATAATTCTTTTTACGATCCCTGCTTTTTTAGGAATATTTTTTTGGACTATATATAATGCTCTCATTTTCGGTAATCCTTTTTATTTCGCTCTAGGAGAAGGTTCAGCGCGTTGGTTTGCTCAATTTGAAGCTGGAGCTCAGAATTTGCCTTCAAAAGGGAATATTTATATCGCTTTTTTTATCTATTTTTCAAATGTAGTTGATACTTTAGGGATTTGGTATGTATTAGCTGCAGAAATTGGTCTTTTAGTTTTTATAATCAAACTTTATAAAAACAAATTATTCTATGAAAAAATTTTCTTAATTATTCTTATATTATCTCCGCTTTTATTTAATATCTATTCTCTATATTCCGGAAACTCTGTCATGTGGTCAAAGTGGATTGAGCCTGGGAGAATATATAACGTCAGATATGCCCTGCAAGCCTTACCAGCAATATGTATATTAATTACAGCAATAAGCTTATTTAAGCTTAAGCTATCTTCGATATTGATAGTGATTTTAATAGCTTTTCAGGCATATTCACATACAACAAAAGGACCGATTATATTACTTCAGGATATTACTCAGACTAAAGGATCAGCGCGAGAAAAAGTAGGGCAGTGGATACATAAGAATCCTGCTGATGGCCTTACATTAATAAGCGCTGGTGTGAACGAGGTGGTAATATTCGATTCTGGTTCCCCAATCAGAAAGTTTGTTTATGAAGGTAATGGTAGATTATGGAAACTTGCTTTAAAAACACCTTACCCTCTTATTTCTAGAATAGTTATGGGGTCTGTTATAGGGCCTCAAACAGATAAGGTATATAAGGCTCTTTTCGATAAAGATGTTTTATCGACTTTTTATAAATTGTCTTATGAAAATAACGGGTATTATGTATATGACCGAAAAGCGACAGATGTAATAAGTGATTCTTCTTGGAGCATAAAAAGTATTGATACTATGAAGACTTCCAGAGACCGGGCAAAGTGGGGTATACAAAGCGTGAATTATAAGCAGGAACTGCTTCGAATAAAGGAATCAGGAGCAAATTACGTAACTGTAGACACACCATATGATGAGGAATTTTATCCATATTTGAAATCCTGGGCTGATGAGGCTCACAGAATAGGTTTAAAAGTCTGGTTCAGAGGTAATTGGTCAGGTTGGGAGGGTTGGAATAATTACCCCAAAACAATATCTCGCGTTCAACATATCACAAAAACTGCAAACTTTATCAAAAAACATCAGGAAGTTTTTAGGGATGGAGATAGTTTTACGGCCTGTCCAGAGTGTGAATATGGTGGACCCGGGAATCCTTTAGAAACAGGAGATATTGAAGGGTTTAGAAAGTTTATTATTGATGAATATATAAGTGTGCGGGCAGAATTCGACAAAGTTAATAAAGAAGTAAACGTAGGATGGATATCTATGAATCCTGATGTAGCGAAAGCTATATATACTAAAGAAATGTTAAATATGACTGGGGGAGTAATCACATTAGATTATTTTGTGAAGGATGTTAAAGAACTACAGGCTGGTCTTGATTACTTCCAAGAAAAGTTTCCTGACGTGAAAATCCTTATAGGAGAGTTTGGTGCTCCTATTAAGGATATTAACGGGCAAATGTCAGAAGATACACAAGCAGTATTTATTAGCCAAATATTAAAGTATTTAACCAGTAGAAAAGATATTTTAGGGGTTAACTATTGGGTAAGCACAGGAGGGGAGACTGAGCTATTTAATCAAGATTTAGTTTTTAAAAAAGCAGCAAATATTATAAAAAATTATTATGACCCTTTACGTATGCAGATAACGGTTGAGGATGTATTCGGTACTCCTTTAGATCATATAGCGATAGGAATAAATAACGGAGAAAATATTTTTTTGACAGACGCAAACGGGAAAATAGATGCTTTTATAAATGAGTATGATACTCCATTGGAGATATTGGATAGTGATTATGTGATACAGAGTATAAGAAAAGAGAAAAAAGATCAAGGAATCGAAGTATTAGTTTCCCTGCGTCCTAAAAAGCTTACTCCATATCAGCATATATTACTACTGATGAACCGATAGGTTTAGGAAATTTAATCACGTGCCTTCTTGCCATGAGGTAAGATAATTTTTCTGCTCAGTTGTTAGGCTATCAATTTTTATACCCATCGCTTTTAACTTAAGCGATGCAACTTGTGTATCTAATTTTTTTGGAAGAGTATATACTTTGTTTTCCAATTTTCCCTGATTTTGTACAAGCCATTCGGAAGCTAAAGCCTGATTCGCAAAGCTCATGTCCATGACTTCAGCCGGATGTCCTTCTGCAGCAGCGAGATTTACTAGCCTTCCTTCTCCTGCTACATATAGCTTTTTACCGCTTTCTAAAATATATTCATCCAATTGATTCCTTATTCGTTTTTTTGATTTTTTGATTTTTTCAAGACCTGCCATGTCTATTTCGATATCGAAATGTCCGGAGTTAGCGACTATAGCTCCATCTTTCATATTTAACATATGAGAAAGAGCGATTACGTGTTTGTCGCCTGTTGCTGATATGAAGATATCTCCATATTTTACAGCGTCACGCATCGGCATGACTGAAAAACCATCCATAGTGGCCTCAAGTGCCCGTATGGGATCTACCTCTGTGATGATTACGGTTGATCCCATGCCATGTGCACGCGAGGCGATACCTCTTGAACACCAACCGTATCCTCCCACGACTACGGTCTTTCCCGCTAATAATATGTTGGTCGCGCGAATAATGCCATCAATTGTCGATTGTCCTGTACCATAGCGATTATCAAACATATGCTTAGTGTCTGAATCATTTACAGCTATAACCGGAAGTTTAAGAACGTTGTCTTTTTCCATAGCTTTTAGTCTTATAACACCTGTTGTGGTTTCTTCAGAAGAGCCAATAATTTCATCCAGTTGATTCTTTTTTTTAGTGTGAAGGAGAAAAACCAAATCAGCGCCATCATCCATAGTGATCTGAGGATGGGTGTCTATAACAGTATTAAGATGCTTATAGTATGTAGTATTATCTTCTCCTTTTATGGCATATGTGGGGATTCCAAAATCTTTCACTAAAGATGAAGCGACCATATCCTGCGTAGAGAGTGGATTGGAAGCACATGCAGTAACAGATGCCCCACCAGCTTTTAGAGTTATGAGAAGATTAGCAGTTTCAGATGTAATATGAAGACAGGCTGCTAATCTAAGTCCCTTAAGAGGCTTTTCCTTTATGAAGCGCTCTCTAATGATTTTTAAAACAGGCATTTGCTGTCCAGCCCACTCTATCTTAAGTTTTCCCTCTCGGGCTAGGTTTATATCTTTTATATCAAATGCCTTAGTCATTAATACTATAAGTTTATCAAATCTCCATAGAATTGTCTATACATTTTTTGGAATTCTTTAGTAGTGTAACTATGCTCCTGCGTACCATAGTATTCTACTGCGAAGTAGCCTGCGAGGGATCCCATTTGACCGCATGTTTTTAGATTATAACCCCTATCTATACCTGCTAGAAACCCGCCTCTCCAGGCATCACCGGCACCGGTAGTGGATGCTACTTTTTTAGCTTTCACTGGTTTAATTTCATGTATGTTATTATTAGTCTCGATCCGAGCTCCGTTCTCTCCCAAAGTCGTGATTATTGTTTTATTTCTTACTATTCGGTCATAGTTTTTTACTCTTTTTTTGATAAGCAATATTTCGTATTCATTTGCTGCAAGTAGCGAAGCATTCTTTATACCGATCGATAAATCTTCATCGTTTACCTGCGTCAGGATAAAGCCCGGATCGAAAAAATAAGGAATATTTAGTTCAATACATTGCTTCACGAAAGACATAGAGCCATCCACTCCCTGAGGGCCTATTAGTACCAGGTCTTTAGATGTAGCAATTTCGGCAAGATTTAATAAGGGAATATTTTTTGATGCCCCGTAATAATATCCCCATATTTGATTATTTCCTTTATCATTCATGGCAAATCCTGTAGCTGTATGTTCGCTATTATCGATTTTGATATTAGAGGTTTCTATCCCTATCGAATCGAAAGCTTTCTTATATTCTTCGAAGTCGTTACCAGCATATGAAAAGAGTTTATGTGGGGTTTTCAGAAGTCCCATTGTGTAGGATACATTTCCTGCGGTTCCACCGCGTCGTTTAGCAAATTTATCCACTATAAATGACAAATTGATTTTACCCGTATGTTCGGGAAGGATATGCTCACCGAATTCTCCTGGAAATTCCATTATATAGTCATATGCAAGGGTTCCCGTAACGATAATCATTTTGATATCCTAGCAAAATATCTATTGCAATGAAAGGAGTATGAGTATTTAAGATGCTCAAGTTGTCTCTCGGTTATAAATCAGTTTAAAATATTAAAGGGTATTTCATTTAAAAGTTGTGTTAATATAATAGGATTCTATGTCTTCGTTTCCTCAGCCAAAAATAGTTCGCTCGAATAGAAGAACACTCAGTATCCAAATTCTTCCTGATGCTACTTACGTAGTAAAAGCGCCTTTTTTTACCCCTATGTTTTTTATAAATAGATTTATTCAATCGCATAGAATATGGATCGAGAAGAAGCTTAATCTGGTACAGATCCGTAGTAATTCTGATTTTAAGGTGTATCAAAATGGAGAAAGATTTTTTTATTTGGGAAAGGAGTATGAATTATCTATAGGAAATTATTCGTCAATCTATATTAAGTCTGGAAAGTTATTATTTCCATCAGTGTTCAAATTTAGGATAAAAAAAGAATTAACTAATTGGTATATCCGGCAAGCAAAAGAGATTATAACATCTCAAGTTATATTATATGCGAATGAGATGAATGCGCAATATACTGACCTTAAATTTTCGGACACGAAGTCACAATGGGGAAGATGCACTCATGATAATAAACTACAGTTCAGTTGGCGGCTTATTATGGCTCCTCTGCTTGTAGTTAATTATGTAGTAGTACATGAACTCTCTCATACTTTTTATAAAAATCACTCCCGGGCTTTTTGGAGCAAAGTGAGATTATATAACCCATCCTTTAAGCAGCAGATAAAATGGCTTAAGGAAAATGGGCATTTACTTAAAGATTAGTTTTATAATTAACCTTGAGAAACCCTTTCTGTAATTAATCTTGATACTTTTCCATCGATTAAATCGGGATCGCAATGACAATAGATAGGTTTTAAGCGATAAATTGAAAAGATTAATTCGTTAATCAGTTGATGGTTCGCATGAAAAAGGAATTACCATTTATATATCTCGTGCGAGTAGTTGCATGCGCTGCAGTAGTTACAATACACACAGTATCAAGTAACGTTGCTTCTATAGGCGAAATTTCTTCACTCGTTTGGTGGATAGATAACATTATCGATTCAAGTGTTGTTTGGGCAGTGCCTTTGTTTGTAATGATCAGTGGTGCGTTAGTTTTGGACTCTAGACGGAATGGTGCATGGTATGCTTTTTATCGCAAAAGATTTTTAAAGATTGGGATACCAACGTTCTTCTGGGTTTTCTTTTATTTTATTTTTTTCAATTTGCTCCACAATACACCCTTAAATTTTCAGGTTTTTATAAAGCAGATTATTTTTGAACAACCTTTTATAAATTTATATTTTCTTTTTATTATTCTGGAACTATATATCTTAACACCCTTTATTACAAATATAACATCAAATCTAGATAGACGTCAGGGATTATGTCTAAGCTTGCTCTTTTTGTTTATCGCCATTTTTTGGCGTCCTCAGCGATTTGTAGGAACCATGTTTATCCCTTATATAGGTTACTATATTTTGGGATATTATCTTCGAGATATATTAATATCAATAAAGCAACAAATAATCCTTCTTATGTCTTTTTTAGTCTTTACTTTATTAGTGGCGGTAGGTACGTATTTGTTCGCTTCACATATTGTATACAACTACGGAGATGATTTCTTTTTTTACCGTCATTCCAATGTATTAGTCATGATTTTAACGATTATAATATACATGCTTTTTAAAAGCTTAGATCACTTTATCGCCTCTCATAAAAATTTTTATAGATTGATAAAAGGTATTTCAACTAAAACACTTGGAATTTATATTTTGCATTGGCCAGTGCGTGTAATAGTTTTTTATGTTTTCTTTCATACTAAAGAAATAATATTTCCTATCCCGATTTTGGCCCAGATGGTTTTGTTTATTGTGTTATTTATGTCATCAGGTATTTTGACAAGTATATTTCAGAGACTACCTGTTTTACGATATGTCGTTTAGTTAAAAACTCTCTCTTTTAATTAGAGGGTTAGAATAATGAGAACTGCATGAATAAAGCTTATATTCTTGAAGCCAAGACCTAATTGCGCTACAATTTAACCTATGTTTAAACCTGTTTCGGCAAAAGTAAATTTTCCAGAGCTTGAAGAAGAGATTTTAAAATACTGGAAAGAAAATAAAATTTTCGAGAAATCCGTAGACCAAAGACCCGAGGATAATAAATGGAATTTCCTTGACGGACCGCCTTTTATAACAGGTATGCCCCACTATGGCACGCTTCTTTCAAGTCTTCCTAAAGATGTTTATCCTCGCTTTAAGACTATGCAGGGATACCGGGTTAGAAGGGTTTGGGGGTGGGATTGTCATGGGCTGCCAGCAGAGAATAAGGTAGAAAACAAGCTTAAGTTAAATAACAAGCGCGAGATAGAAGAAAAAGTAGGTGTTAAAAAATTCATAGATGAGTGTAAGCTATACGTTTCCGAAGTCTCATCTGAGTGGGAATGGTATATAGATCATATAGGCAGATGGGTTGATTTTAAAAATGCCTACAGAACAATGGACAAAGACTATATGGAGTCTGTCATGTGGGTTTTTAAGCAAATGTATGATAGGGGGTATATTTATAAAGGTTTACGCGTTTCTCTTTATTGTCCACATTGTGCTACTCCTATATCTAATTTTGAAGTAGCAATGGATACTGAGAATTATAAAGAGATTTCAGATCCGGCAACTACATACAAATATGAACTACTTGCCCAAGAGAAGATAAATACTCCCAATCAAGATAAAACTTATATTCTTGCCTGGTCTACTACTCCTTGGACTAAAATCGTCACTCCTGCTTTGGCTGTAAATCCTGACCTCATATATCTAAAGGTTAAGCAAAAAGATGAATTCTATATTCTCGCAAAATCAACAGCTGGTACTTTAGAAGGCGAATATGAAATAGTTGATGAGTTTTTGGGGAAAAATTTGATTGGTAGGAAATTTGTCCCTCATTATGATTATTATCCGATTGAAAAAGGGAAAAAGGCCTTTGAAATAATAGGAGGGGATTTCGTGGCTGCAGATGAAGGAACCGGTGTTGTGACGATTGCCGCCTACGGCGAAGAAGATTTGGCTGTAATGAAAAGAGATAACATTCATGTGGAAACCCATTTGGATGAAGAAGGTATTGTTAAAAAAAATGTACCTATATTCGGAGCTATGTATTATCTGAAAGCGAATAAATATGTAGAGGAAGATTTGCAGAAAAGGGGCCTTATATATAGAACGTCTGATTATCTTCATAAAGTGCCCTTATGCTGGAGGTGCCACACAAGGCTTTATTATGCTCCCCAGGATGCTTGGTATGTGAATGTGCAGGATCTAAAACCTCTTTTGAGAAAAACTAATGAAGCTGTAAAGTGGTTTCCTAAACACTTTAAATATGGCAGATTTCTTAAGAGTTTGGAAAATGCACCTGATTGGAATATATCAAGAAGTAGATATTGGGGAAGTCCTGTACCTGTGTGGGAATGTGCATGTGGAGAGCGTTTCGTGCCGGGATCGATTAAGGATCTTGAAGAAGTATCAGGGCAAATTATCGATGATCTTCATAAGCCTGAGATTGATGACATACAAGTGCCATGTAAGAAATGCGCTAAATTAGTGAGAAGAGTTCCTGAAGTTTTGGATAGTTGGATTGAGGCAGGTTCTGCATCGTTCGCGGAACGCCACTTTCCTTTTCATAAGGCAGAACTTTCGGATTTTTTCCCACCTGATTTCATAGCTGAGTACACAGGACAAATCAGGGCGTGGTTTTATGTATTACACGTCATAGGCGCTGCTCTTTATGAATCGCCATCATTCAAAAATGTCGTAGTCGAAGGAGTTATTTTGGGAACTGATGGAAGGAAAATGAGTAAGAATTTCGGAAATTATCCAGATCCTAGGGAAATGCTTCAGAAATATGGCGCAGATGCGCTCAGATTATATTTATTAGGAAGTGTTGTGATGCGGGGAGAGGACATAATCATTTCTGAGGAGCATTATCGAAACCAGATAAAAGGTCCAATGCTTATGCTCTGGAATGTATACAATTTTTTCGTGACATATGCAAATATAGATGGTTGGCAAGGAGTAGGGAAGAAGGACCAGAGTGAAGAAAAACATAAAAATATTTTAGATCGATGGATTACTTCTCTTTTAAATAACTTAATAAAGGAAGTAACGGAAAGTCTAGAAAGTTTCGATACAGTCAGGGCGATTGAGAAAGTCAACTTATTTATCGATGATTTATCGAAGTGGTATATAAGAAGGAGTAGAGATCGTGTGGGGCCTACAGCTGATGATAACGAAGATAAGGAATCATTCTATCAAGTTACCTATAATGTGTTAACTATATTGATGAAATTGATGGCGCCATTAACGCCTTTTTTGGCAGAAGAAATATATAGAAGTCTGACAGGTGAAGAATCCGTTCATCTAGCAAGCTGGCCTGTGGTGAATTCAGAATTCAGAATTCAGAATTCAGAATTAACAGAACAAATGCAGTCTGTCAGGAAAATTGTAGAGTTGGGACATGCAAAGCGTAAAGAATTAGGAATTAAAGTAAGACAACCATTATCAGAATTCAGAATTCAGAATTCAGAATTCAGAATTAATGATGAATTGGTAGAATTGATTAAGGATGAGTTAAATGTCAAAGCGATTTTTATAGCGAAGGGAGATGGAGAGCTAAATATTGAATTTGACATAGAAATAACACCGGAACTACAGGCTGAAGGTGAGGCACGGGATATTGTGAGGTCAATCCAGGAAGAAAGGAAAAAAATAGGAACCAGTGTAGATGAGAGAGTAAATGTGACACTCCCTTCATGGCCAAAAGCATATGAGATGTATATTAAAAACCAAGCACAGATAAGTAATTTGATAGTCGGTGATAAATTGTTAGTCACCCGGTTATCTCAGTGATATTTGTGGCTATGAATCATGAAGAAGCCTTTTTTGTTATTTGATTGGTATCTTATTATCCCCGTTATTTTTTTGGTTTTTATCAGTCTGACTATACTTTTTTCTATTAATCCATTTTTTCTCCGTAATCAGCTATTTGCACTATGTATTTCGGTTTTTGCATTTTTTATATTTTCTCAAATTACCTACACGGATTTTAAACATCTAAGCCTGCCTTTATATATATCCGCTATAGTTTTGCTGGTTATAGTTTATATTTTAGGTTTTGAGAGTAGGGGGGCTGTGCGATGGGTAGAAATTTTCGGCGTGAGCTTGCAGGCATCAGAAATAGCAAAGCCTATGCTTTCCTTAGCATTTGCCGGTTTTTTGGCTGGAAAATCAGGCAGTAATCTCAAGTTACTATTTATTACATCCTTTTTTTTACTTCCGGTTTTTGTATTGATTTATCTCCAGCCTGATTTGGGTAACGCATTGGTGTTTGGTATAGTTGTCATTTTTAGTCTTTTAGTGTACGGAATTCCTCTAAAATGGTTTATTATAAGCAGTTTTCCTTTCATATTATCTGCCCCTACCATTTGGAATAGGATTCATGATTATCAGCGCTTGCGTATCTTAACATTTCTCAATCCTCTTAGAGACCCGAAAGGTAGCTCATATAATCTTATTCAGGCTATTATTGCCGTAGGTTCGGGTGGAGTATTCGGGAAAGGAATTAGCGAGGGTACTCAGTCGCGTTTAAAGTTTTTACCAGAAAATCATACTGATTTTATCTTTGCCTCTTTAGCTGAGAAACTGGGTTTCTTTGGCTCTTTATTTGTGATAATGCTTTTCGTATTTATCTTTTTTAGAATTTATCAAATCTTTTTAAGAACTAAAGACATATATGGTCAAATGCTTGTTTCTTCAGCGTTTTTTTTTCTGCTGGTGCAATTTTTTGTTAATATAGGTATGAATTTAGGTTTGGTTCCAATTGTAGGCTTAACTTTACCTTTTGTATCATACGGTGGTAGTTCACTCCTCTCTAGTTTTATTCTCATAGGGATTCTGTCATCGGTGAGCACGAAAAATAGGGAGAAAAAGCTTTTAGAAATAAAATAAATCAGTAGACTGTTGCTCAAGTTGGTGGAGTTTGGTATAATCCTAGAGCATGAAATACGCAGTATTAACCTCAGGAGGAAAACAATATAAAGTCTCAGTTGGTGAAATATTAGAAGTAGAGCATCTCGAGTCTGAAAAAGATCAAAAAATAACCTTCACAGATGTCTTGCTGTATGCAGATGGTGAATCAGTATATGTAGGTACTCCATACGTGGAAGGTGCAAAGGTGGAATCTACAGTAGTTGATCACA
>CAYMDS010000016.1:0-17881 GCA_964389405.1 uncultured Gammaproteobacteria bacterium | reverse complement strand
CAATCGAACATGTTGAAAATATAAGTATATGATTCCAAAAAAAGTAAAAATTGTAGCAACTCTCGGCCCTGTTAGTATAAATCAGGAAAGTATATTTAAGATGGCTGAGGCAGGTGTTAATGTATTCCGCATAAATCTTTCCCATGCGACTGAGCAACAAATTCTTGATGTTTTAGCTTGGACAAGGGAAGCTGAAGAGAAGCTAGGTAAACCTATAGCTGTTTTAGGTGATTTGGCAGGGCCTAAGATACGAATTGGAGAGATAGAAGAGGATGTGATATTAAAGGGCCATCAAGAAATACTCATTTGTAAAGAAAAGATTACCGGAAACGCAGAGAGAATTTCTTTAAATTATCCCTCCATTATTCCTCAACTGAAAAAAGGAGCAGAAATATTTATAGATGATGGAAAACTAAAACTAGAAGTAATTAAGGAATCAACTGATGAGGTGTTAGCTAAAGTTTTGGTTGGCGGCAAATTGAATCCTAGGAAAGGGTTTAGTGCACAAGGAATATCATTAGCAAGTCAGGGGTTATCAGAAAAAGATAAAAAAGATCTTGAGTTTGTAGTTAAGCATGGTGTTGATTTCATAGCCATCTCTTTCGTACAAACAGAAAAAGATGTTAATTTAGTTAGAAACCTTTTACCTAAAGATTCTCCTGTAATGCTGATTGCTAAAATTGAAACGAATCAGGGAATAGAAGAGATAGAAAAGATAATTGATGCATCTGATGGAATTATGGTTGCCCGTGGAGACCTGGGGCTTGCAGTGCCTATGGAAGAGATACCATTTCTTCAGAAGAAATTAATAGAAATGTGTTTGGATCGAGCAAAACCTGTAATTACTGCGACTCAAATGCTGGATTCTATGACGGTAAACCCTATCCCTACAAGAGCAGAGGTTACTGATGTGGCAAATGCAATCCTGGATGGTACTGATGCAGTAATGCTTTCTGGGGAAACTGCTGCTGGTAATTTCCCTGTAGAGTCAGTACAAATGATGGCAAGAATTATAAGAAGGACTACCTCGCATGTCACTCCGAGAGTTTTCCATGGTAAAAAAGATGTGGAGCATGCAGTCAGCAGTACGGTAGGCACTATAGCTAAAGAAGTAGAAGCTAAAGTTATAATAGCATTTACCGAAACCGGTAGCACAGCGAGAAGAATATCGAGATATAGGAATAAACAGGTTATATTCGCTTTGACCCCGAACAAGTCTACATGGAGAAAGCTTGTGCTTACTGCGGGAGTTTACTCTTTTTTAATCGAAAGAACAAAAGGATTTACTCATATGCTGGAGCAGGCTCGTTCTTTTGCTAGAGAAAATAATGTATTATCACTTTCTGATGAAGAGCTATTCGTTATCGTTTCGGGAATGCCGTTTGGTAAAAGTGGCGCGACGAATATGATTTACGTAGAAAAAGTCTAAGTCTTACTCTAGTGTCTTTATCTGATCGCGGATAATAGCAGCAGTTTCAAAATCTAACCTTCCAGCCGCTTCTTTCATATTTTTTCTAAGTTTTTTTATAACATCCATTTTTTCATCCGGCAGCAATACACCTTTATGACCTAGTTCAAGCATAAGATCAATATTTGCTCTTTTCAGCTTATCCTTTTCCTCTTTATCAACACGCGCTTCATCTATTAGTTTTTTTCTGACTTCTTTTTTTATACCTTTTGGTGTAATACCATGTGTTTTGTTATAGGATATCTGAATTTCCCGTCTTCTTTCTACTTCTTCGGTGGCTTCCTTAATAGATTTAGTGATTTTATCAGCGTAAAGAATTACTTCTGAATTTTCATGTCTTGCGGCACGGCCCATGGTTTGGATCAGAGAGCTTCTACTTCTTAAAAATCCTTCTTTATCGGCATCTAGGATTACGACGAGTGAGACTTCTGGTAAATCAAGGCCTTCGCGAAGAAGATTAATTCCTACCAAAACATCAAATTTGCCTAGTCTCAAGTTATCCAAAACATCCTGTCTTTTCAATGTTTCTATATCTGAGTGGAGATATGTCACTCTAATTTTACGTTCTTCGAGGTATGAAGTCAGCTCCTCTGCCATACGTTTGGTAAGTGTTGTGACAAGTATGCGTTCATTTTTCGTCACTCTTTTTTCAATTTCTTTTATTAAATCCTCTATTTGATTATTGGATGGTCGGATTGATACTTTTGGATCTACAAGGGCGGTAGGACGAATTAGTTGCTCTATTACTCCATGATCTGAAGTAGTTTTTGCAAGCGACAGTTCGTACTCATCCGGTGTTGCGGATACGTACACTGTTTGGTGAATTTTTCGCATGAACTCATCAAATCTGAGTGGTCTATTTTCGAGAGCTGACGGTAAACGAAAACCATAGTCGATTAGCGTTTCTTTACGAGATCTGTCTCCCGCGTACATCCCCCGGATTTGCGGAATCGTAATATGTGATTCATCAACGATTAGTAGCCAGTCTTTATTATTCGCCTCAAAATAGTTTAAAAGTGTATAGGGAGGATCCCCCGCTTTTCTACCTTCAAAATAAGCTGAGTAATTTTCTATGCCATTTACATAGCCTACTTCCCGTATCATCTCTATGTCGAAATTAACCCGCTGAGTGAGTCTTTGTGCCTCAAGAAGCTTTCCAGCAGATTTTAGTTGTGCAGTTCTAATTTCCAGATCCTTCCGGATCCTGTCAAATGCATCCGAATATGTTCTCGGATCTGTCATATAGTGTTTAGCTGGATAAATAACTGCTGTATCCAAATTTTTATTTATTTCTCCTGTTAAAGGATCAAATTCATATAGTTTTGTTAAGTATCCATCAGATAGCTCTATGCGTATACCGAAATCGACATAAGCAGGCATAAGATCAATTGCATTCCCTCTTACTCTAAAAGTGCCACGGCGGAACTCATAATCATTCCGATCATATTGAAGATCAGTTAATCGTACTAATATGTCGCGACTATCAATTTTCATTCCAGTTCGAAGCTCAAGAATGAATTTACCGTATTCTATAGGTGAGCCGATATTATAAATGCATGACACAGACGCGATTACTATAACATCCTTTCTTGTCAGTAGATTGGCGGTAGCCGAGAGACGGAGTTTATCAATTTCTTCATTTATTTCAGCCTCTTTTTCGATATATGTATCAGATTGAGGAACGTAGGCTTCAGGTTGATAATAATCATAATAAGAAACGAAATATGATACAGCGTTATGTGGAAAGAAATCCCTAAACTCCTGATAGAGTTGGCCAGCAAGAGTTTTATTATGAGAAATGATAAGAGTAGGTTTTTGGATGGCAGCTATGACATTAGCCATAGTAAAAGTTTTACCGCTGCCTGTTACGCCCAGAAGCACTTGACTTGAGACGCCCTCTGAAATATTCTTGGAAAGTTTTTCTATGGCATCCGGTTGGTCTCCAGTGGGTTTAAAATTTGATACTATTTGGAATTTCATACTGGGTATTTTAACATATACCTGAAAATCTTATTTTATATTATTTATTAGCGGGTTAACGAGTTTATTTTTCAATAATTTTAAACAGTGACCTATATATTGGAAACATAATGATATAGTTTGTAGTAATTTGTGTTATTGAAAAAATACACGAATTATCGTATATTTTTTAAATATGGCTGGTGTTTTATATAATAAGGAAAGAGAATTATTGGAATTCTTAGCTCAATTTCAACGTCAGCATGGCTATTCTCCCACACTTAAGGAAATGGCTCACGCCACTGGTCATCGAAGCGTTTCTACAATCCATTCAATAATGCGCTCACTTGTAGATAAAGGATATGTCCAGAAAGTGGATGGTAACGCACGTGTCCTTAGGATTTTGAACGATAATATCACATCGGTAACTCTTACTGTTAAGCCATCTGTAGAGCTTCCCCTTATGGGCTATATTGCTGCCGGTAAGCCGCTTGAGCCGCATACTGACCCAAATGCGACTTTTCAAGTCTCAGCATCATTAATAAGCGGCCAAAAAACCGCATATGTATTACAAGTTAAAGGTGAGTCAATGATAGAAGATGGAATCTTAGACGGAGACTATGTGGTGATAGAACGCGTGCAAAATGCCACAAATGGTGAGATAGTCGTTGCCCTAGTTGATGATAATCTGGCTACCTTAAAAAGGTATTATAATGAAAATGGGAAAGTGGTGTTAAAACCGGCCAATGTTGGAATGGAGCCTATCTATCCAAATACTCTTCGAATCCAGGGCCGTGTAGTCGGTCTAGTGCGCAAGTTTTAATTGCTGTTTTCTCTGATAAGTTACTGCATTTATCAATATATCAACATTATTTTAAGATAACTGTATGATAGTAGATAGTAAATAATAATGACTTTTTGCTACAATACTTCACATGGGAGTCTTATCTATTATAGCCACGCCAATTGGCAATTTGGAGGATATAAGTATTCGTGCTATAAAAACCCTTTTTGCTATACATGTTATAGCCTGCGAGGATACTAGAAGGACAGGAACCCTTCTTAAACTCCTTAATGAAAAATACGGCTCATACATTTTGGCAGCAGAAAAAGAAAGACCGGAGCTGCTTTCGTATTATGAACAAAACGAAGTTCAGAGAATTCCACAAATTATTACAGCTCTTAAAAATGGTCTAAATGTGGCATTGGTATCAGATGCTGGGACGCCTGCGATTTCGGATCCTGGGTTTAAATTGATTAGAGAATGTGTAAAAGAAGATATAAATGTGGAATCCATACCTGGACCTTCATCCGTTATTTCATCACTTGTAGTATCAGGACTGCCAACTGATAAGTTCTTTTTTGGAGGATATCCTCCTCGAAAACCCGGTCATCGTGTCAATTTTTTTGAAGACATTAAAAACTCTCTTGAAGCTTTAAGCTCCACTATTATACTCTTTGAGTCACCTCATAGGTTAAAGATGACATTGATAGATTTGCAGAATGTATTAGGCGATATTGAGATCGTGATCTGCCATGAATTAACGAAAATACATGAATCAAAAAGAAGAGAGAGGATCTCAGAATCTATTGCTCACTACCTAAAAACCATGCCTAAAGGTGAGTATATAATTCTTTTTCATGTCTGATGATTCATCTATTGATTTCTGTATCTATTTCTAGAAGTCTGTTGTATTTTGCTACTCTTTCTCCACATACTATTCCTCCGAATCTTACGTAATCTGCAGAAATTGCCACCGATAAATCCGCTAGAAAGGTATCGTTTGTAGATTCCAAATTATCAGACACTATTATTTTTATTCCAGCGGCTCTAGCCATAGATGCGACTGCTAGAGACTCAGTAACTGTCCCTATGTCAGACGGTTTTATGACTATACCATTGATCGTTTTTTTCTGTAAAGCCTCCTGAAGCCTTAATGGATTTGTGGCGGTATAGCTATCTGCAGTGAGTATTGTGTTGGCACTGATTGATGAGTAAAGAATGCTCCATCCGTTTTCATCCTCATCAGACATAGGATCTTCAAGGTACAAAATATGGTATTTTTTACATAATTCAGTATAAAAGTTTACAAATTCTGATTTATTCATAGGTACATTATGATCTTTGATGTAATAATGATCTTGCTTATAAAGCGAATTTGCTTTTACATTCATTCCCAAAAAAGCATCATATCCCAAGCGTATGTTCATCATCTCAAATGTTTCTTTAAGAAGAGAAAGCGCATCTTCATTCGTCCCTAAAAGGGGTGCCAGGCCACCCTTTTCCCCTGTAAATGGCAGAACATTCTCCTTATGAAGTATTTGACTAAGATTTTTGTGAGTATCTGACCCCATTTCAATAGACTCCTTAAAAGATTTGTTCGTGGCCGGAAGAATAAGAAATTCAGGAAAATCAATATTATGATGTGTGCTAATGCCCCAATCTATGGCGGTAAATGCGGGGACAGGAATTTTCACTGTCTCTGTCGAAAGAAGTTTCTGAAGATATGCATAGAGTGGTATTTTCATGCTTATAGCTGTAGCCCTAGCTATAGCAATAGATATTGTGTTCATTATGTTTCCACCTATTTTATTTTTATTTGATGAGGTATCAAGACTAAGTAAAGTCTTATCAATGTCTTGCTGATTATGTATATCTTTTTCTAGTAATCGAGGCTTTATGACATTTTCTACTATTTGTATGGCCTGTAAGAGACCATGTCCTTGAAATCTTTTTGGGTCATTGTCTTTAATATCTATGACCCCGAATTTTGATGGATAATTGTTTGTAGCTGATGATGCACAGGATACCGTTCCATCATCTCCATAAATCGAAATGGAAATCGCAGGATTTCCCGTGTTATCCAAAATTTCAAACGCTTTTATGTTTTGTAGTTTTACCATATCTTATTTCATTCTAACAGATATTAGACAGATTGAGATTTGGGTTATAGTTCCTTATTTGTGATTTTTCTTTCTGATTTTAGAATGACTTCTTTTATCCAAGGAACTTGAGAAGATTTTACAACGATACTTGATATTCCGAATTTTATTAATTTCTCTATCAATTTTTCCTGCATCGATAAAGCTGAGGTATAAATACTTACATGTAGTTCATGTTTTTTTGAGGTATTTATTATAGTCTCAATATAAGATTCAAGGCCCGGGTCAATCTTATCGTATATATTCATTAGTTCAATATTATCTTTATCTACCCCTGCTAGTAAGGTATGTAGTGAATCTGTATCAATTATTATTCCATCAAGACCTTCTTCTATAAATTGTGAAATACACAGGACTTGTAGAGGCGTGCTAATCTTCATCCATATCTTAAGATTTGCTGATTTGTAAATATTCTCAGAACGCATGATTTTTGCTATCTCTCTTAGTTCACTAACATTTCTTATTAAAGGTAGTATAAGATGCAGATTCTTATATTCCAAAGTATCTCGTAAATATTTTACAGCCGATAATTCCAAGAGAAAAGGAGATCGGTCACGAATATGCCGGACTGAACCCCGGAAACCGATAAAAGGATTTTTTTCTATCGCTTCAAATTGTTTTCCATCTTTTAAATTTCTGAGATCTGCCGATTCTAGATCACTTAAAGCATACATTATCGTTTTTGATTGAAAAAGTTTTAAAGCATTTTCTATATTTGAGGATAACAGTTGTATAAATTCGGCCTTATTCCTTTTCTCTATAAAAGATTTGGGATGGATCCCTATAAAACGAATCAATCCGTTTCCGGAAAGTATGCCTATTCCGTCATGATCTTCCGTTAGGCTTTGCTCATTTAAGAATGTATCTGATAGGTCAAGATAAATCTTTGTGGCTGTTTTATTATAAGTAGATGAATTATAATGATTAGATTTTAGTAGTCCTCCCTTAATGATATCTCCTTTTGTTCCATTAACTGTAAGTATCTGACCGTTTTTTACTTTAGATGTTATGCTTGTCAGATTTGAAACTGCAGGGATAGTTTTTTTATTTAATAAGTGATTCAGGTGCGGTTTGGTGAGTTTTTCTTTAAATAATAGTGCATTACATTTTGATATTACATCCTTTAATTCAGGTATTTCTTTTTTAAGTATTAAAATTTCACCTCTGGTAACATTTTTAAGATCATGGAAAGTATTTATAATTCGGGCAGGACCTGTGCTTAAGCCTTTTGCAAGCGGTGATCCTGATTCGATATGCCTTTCAGAATGTATTACACCCTGCCCATCTGAGAAAACTTTTGGTTTTACATTAGTTATATAAATCCGGTTTTTTTCTATATCGAAAAAATAATCTTTCGGTAAGTAGTATAAATCTTTTAGTTTTGTGCTTAATTTAAATATATCTAGTAAGTTTTTGTCGGAGATTTTTTGCGCGTTTCCGAGAATTGGCCGAATATTCATTGGTTTTAATTTATTTCCCATAACTTTTAACATTTTTGTTTGGTTATTTACAATTTTTTTATCTATAAGTCCATCGTTAAAGAGTAATCTATATTCGTCAAATTGTTCTTCAGGATTATAAATACCTAATTGAGCTTTTATAATAAGATGGCTATTTCCTGATTTTGTTTTATTTATTGTAAATACGCCTGATGAGTCAGAATTGATGACTTTTTGAATCAGTAAAGAAGCACCGATTGTAAAGTGATTTATATTATTCTGGTTTCTATAGACAATAGCCTCAGGAGTAAACGCTTCACTCCATGCTTCCTTAATCTTAAGTAGCATATTAGCCTCACCCCAAAAGGGGGCAATAGTCTTTGGAGCAGGATGATGAAGGGTGTGGGGAACAAAAGCAGGGTAGATCGAAAACAAGTTATTTTTTAGAAAACCGTTTAGGATCTCATATTGACGAAAAATATTTTTTATCAATTCCGATCTTAAATCAGCCTCTAAAAAGATTCTTTTGATATTATTTGATGCTGAATGAATTGATTCAATATGTCTAAAATTAGCATGCGCAAGTAAGTGCGGAATTTTTACATGGAACCCGTTTTGTTTAATAAAATCTCTATAGATTGAAGCGGGAATTACAAGAGCCTCAGAAACAGGGATTTTTGCTTTAGTAATCGTAGATAAGATGTATCCTAGTTCCCCAATTTCATTAGTATCTTCTTCTTCGATATGTTCAATATCAAAGAGGGAAAGTGGACTGGCAGTCATATAAATATTATGTCTAAGCAGTATGTTTTAATCAAGCTGCATTAGGATTTCTAAGTTTTTTTATGAATGCGGTTGTGCTTAGAAAGAAACTATTCTATACTACTTATGAAGGTATTAAACTAAATAGCCGTATGGATGACTTATCTCAATTTCAAGATTTGTTTTATGAATCAGCCGAAAAACATATCGGAAGAATAAAAGTACTCCTTGAAGAATTAATCAAACTGGATAATTCGGAGAAACTTAAGGAATTGCACCTGCACCTGCATTCATTAAAAGGTGAAATTTATGCAATGCAATACAATAATTTTGGTGACTATGTCACTATTCTTGAGAAATATATAAAGGGAATAATCGAAAAAAACGGAAGATTAGGAAGTGAATCAAGTAATCTTCTTCAGAGCGAAATCCGCATGATACAAACGATTCTGGATAAGATTAAAAATGAATATAAAGAGCCAGAAGATATAGTCACTAAATCTGAAAATTTAAGAAAGGTATTAGGTATTTTATAGTGATGGGAAAGATATTGTTAGTTGAAGATGATCTGTTCTTCCAAAAATTCTATACAAGTAAATTAATAGAGAGCGGGTATGAAGTAGTCTCAGCAGTAAACGGAAAGGAAGCTCTAAGCAAGCTAGAAAATGAGAGCTTCCAACTGGTTCTTTTGGACCTTGTAATGCCTGAGGTTGATGGATTTGAAGTATTAAGACAAAGGTCAATGAATGAAAAATGGAAGAGTATTCCAGTTATCGTGTTCTCAACCTTAGGTCAGGAAGAAGATATTAGTCGTGCCAAAAGCCTTGGGGCTAATGATTATATGAATAAAACTTTTTATAATATTGATGACTTACTTAATAAAATTAAAAAACTATTAGCTGTTAGCCCTTAGCTCCGAATGAATCGGAGATAGCTATTTGCTAATTTCTGCCTATATGTACTTAGATCCGGATAAACTTGTAGAACTTCTTAAGAAGAATGGTTTAATAACAGATGAAAAAGTCGCTGAGGTATTAAGTTTTGCCAAAAATTCCCGCCTTTCCATAGAAGAAGCGCTGATTGAAAAAGATATTATTACGGATGAGCAGCTTGGTATGCTCATCGCTGATTATTATAAGATACCGTTTGTATCTCTCTCTAAGCTGTCTATTCCTGATGATATTGCGCGTATAGTGCCGGAGCGTGTAGCCAGAAAGCAAAAAATCGTCGCCTTTGCTCGCGACGAAGCTGGTATAAAGCTAGCCATGGCTGACCCTTCAAATAAGGAGCTTCAAGACATGGTAGAAAGAAAAACCAGCATGAAAATAATCCCTTATTTTGCCACAGAAAGGGATATATATGATGTTTTGCGTGTATACAAAAAGGACCTTCAAAAAACATTTGATGCTTATATTAAGGATCATTTGGAGAAATCCGGAAGAATTATTCTTAATGATGCTCCTGTTGGGAAAATAGTTGATGCCATAATTAATTATGGGTACCATGATAATGCCTCAGACATCCATATCGAGCCACAAGAAAAAAATTCGCTTGTTCGTTTCAGGATAGATGGCGTATTACATGACGTATTAGAATTTCCGAAGGCTTTACATGATCAAATTGTAACCCGTATTAAAGTATTATCCAGACTTAGAACTGATGAGCATTTAGCTCCCCAGGATGGGAAAATGAGAATGTCTGTGGACATAGATGATATAGATATCCGGGTATCGATTCTGCCTATATCTGATGGAGAGAAGATAGTGCTTCGCCTTCTTACGTCCAGGCTTAAATTATTTTCTCTGGCGGATTTGGGAATGAATGAGATAGATCTTAAAAAAGTAAATAATGCATACAGTAAATCGTTTGGCATGATACTATCAACTGGCCCTACTGGATCCGGCAAAACCACAAGTATCTATGCTGTTTTGAAAATTCTTAATACAAGAGAGAAAAATATAACTACAATTGAAGATCCGGTCGAATATCGTATAAAAGGCGTCAATCAAATAAACGTTAATCCTAAAACTAATCTGACTTTCGCAAGTGGGCTGCGTTCTATTCTTCGTCAGGATCCGAATATAGTATTTGTAGGTGAGATTCGGGATGGTGAGACAGCGGGTATTGCTGTTAATGCTGCATTAACAGGGCATTTGGTTTTATCTACGCTTCACACTAATGATGCTGCGACAACCCTACCAAGACTTATTGATATGAAGGTCGAGCCATTCCTCGTGGCATCCACAGTAAATGTAATTATCGGACAAAGACTTGTCAGGAAAATTTGTGAAATGTGCAAAGCATCAATGGAAATATCCCAGGATGATCTTAAGAAAAATCTTTCAGAAACGATTATAAAAAAGCATTTTGGAGATAATGAGAAAGTAAGGATATATCAAGGAAAAGGCTGTAAAGTATGTCACGATACGGGTTATGCGGGAAGATTGGGAGTCTTTGAAGTGCTGGAGATAACAAAGGATATTAAACAGCTTATAGTCGAGAGAGCTGATTCGGATATATTGTTAAAAAAGGCAATTGAAGAAGGAATGACTACTATGCTTGAGGATGGACTTGATAAAGCGGTTAAGGGCCTTACAACTATTGAGGAAGTGATGAGAGTAACTAAAGTAGAAACATTATGAAAACAGAGAAAGCAACACTATCAAATAATGATAAGATCACGCTTATAGGTAATCTGGCGACGATGCTTTCAGCTGGTATCCCTATCCTTGAGGCTGTGGATTCCCTTTTGGAGGGAACCAAGGGAAGCCAGAAGTTAATTTTGGATACATTAAAAGAAGATTTGGTTCAAGGAAAGAGAGTCTATACGATACTAAGTAAATTTCCCCGTGTGTTTGATAAGGTTACAGTAAATATTATAAGAGCCTCAGAGGAAGCAGGGACACTAAACGTTACGCTAGGAGATCTTATAGAAATAATCAAAAAAGATATGGAGTTTAATGACAAAATAAAATCAGCAATGGTCTATCCTATGTTCATACTTTTTGTTTTTATGGCGGTTATGTTAATGATCTTAACCGTGGTGGTTCCTAAGATTTCAACATTATTTGGTCGGATGAATGTAGAACTTCCTTTACCTACTAAAGTTATGATTTTTTTGTCTAATTTATTAATTCAGCAAACAATTCCGCTTGTGATCGGTGCGGCTATAGTGACCGCTGCATTTATTTTTATTTATAAGAGAAATAAACGTGCAATGTTGGGAATCTTTTTTACTCTTCCATACGTATCCACTCTTACAAGACAAATTGATCTTACACGGTTTACACGCAGTATGTTTCTTTTATTAAGCGCTGGGATTCCTGTAACAGCGGCACTCGAACTTAGCGAAGAAGTAGTAATGAAAAAAGAGGTAACTAAGGCCATAATACATGCAAAAGAATCCGTTATAGGTGGGAAAAAAATATCTGACGGGCTTAAAGATTATAAAAAAGTATTTCCTAATGTCGTTATTAAAATTATTGAAGCCGGCGAAAAAACTGGATCTCTGGATAAATCTATGCAGGAAAGTTCTGATTATCTTGATTATCAAGTTTCAAATTCAGTGAAAGTGGTTACTGCTCTTATGGAGCCTGTAATGTTGGTTTTTGTGGGGGTGATGATTGGGGGCATGATGCTTTCAATCATCGCACCTATTTATAGTTTAGTAGGACAGGTAGGAGGAAGGTAGAGATGAATAATGGCAAATGGCAAGTGGCAAATGGCAAATGGAAGTCCCAGTCCGGTTTTACTCTAGCAGAGCTTCTCATAGCCATGGCTATATTTGCGACACTTGCCGGTATAGCGACTATGAGTCTGGTTGGTGCTAAACAGAGAACATCTCTTAATACATCTATAGAAACACTTAGCGCAGATCTCAGACAGCAGCAGCTGAAATCTATGGTAGGAGATACCGGTGGGAGAGCTACCCCTGATCAATATGGAATCCATTTCGGCAATTCAGAATATACTCTTTTTTACGGTTCGACATTTAATTTATTAGAGGGATCAAATTTTACAATTCAATTGGGTGATAATATTACATTTGTATCTTCGCCGTCAGATTTGATTTTTAATAGGGTATCAGGAGAATTGAGCTCCGGAGGAGATATAGTATTAAGAGATAATACCACGAAAGCTACGAAAACATTGCAGTATAACAAATATGGTGTAGTAACTTCGGTAAATTGAATATGTACGATTTAAAAGGGGGAAGTAACCTAGAGCGTGGGCAGACATTAATTGAAATATTATTGGCTATCGCCTTAGCTGCTATTATTTTGCCGGCAATCGCTGCTGGGATTATGGCCTCACGTAGCGGAACTACGCAACAAAAAGAACGTTTCGCAGGAACTTTATTAATGGAGGAGGCACAGAATGCAGTTAGAAGTGTAAGAGAAAAGGGCTGGACTACATTCGCATTAAATGGCACATATCATCCTGCTATATCCGGATCTTCATGGGTATTGGCGGATGGTCCTCAGACTACAAACGGTTTTACACGGCAAATAGTGATAAGCGATGTTTATCGGGAGAACGGTGCCATCGTATCTACAGGAGGAACGCTAGATCCATCCACCAAAAAAGCTGAAATTACAGTTTCATGGACTCTGCCTTTGTCTTCATCAATTGTATCGACAATGTATCTTACGCGGTACCTGGATAACTTATCTTTCATTCAAACAGCTTACTCTGAGTTCATGTCAAATACCCGCGCAAATGTCGATATTACCAATACCAACGGAGGCGAGGTAACCCTTTCTATAAATACCAAGGCGAAATGGTGCGAGCCTGCATTTTCAAGCTCTACTATTGATTTGCCTGATGGTCCGCCGGTCGCGGTATCCGCGAGGTCAAATATATCCAGCAGTATTCCTAATGACGTCTTTGTGGGTACTTCTCCTACAGCTACTGAATCCGTGAAATTAGCATATGTTACTGTTTCTGCGAATTCTGATCCGCCTGTTTCTACTCTTCAAGGAACTTTTACCCTTGACGCTTCTAAATATAGCTCGGGAGATCTGGTGCCTTCAGGAATAGGTCTTGATAATAGCTTCCGAACAAACGATGTTAAGTATTATACGTCTCCCTCGGGAAAGCTGTATGCAATTATAGCGACTTCAAAACCAGATAAAGAGGTGATCGCGATACTTATTAATGATAATCAATCCGGTAATAATGAATTTCAAGATTACACTAATAAAATATATAAGTACTGGACATACTTTAATACAAGAATTTTTAATCCGAATGCGGGACTTGATACAGGCTTTGAGGATCCTTCAGCAAATTCTGCCGAAACAAGTAATGCAGGAGACAATGACGGGTTTGGTTCTAATCCTACACGTGGATATACCAATAACGCGTCCTATGCTGTAGATACGAACAGTGGAAGTGGGACAGGTACAAGTTGTACCGGAAATGATAAAGATAAACACAGGTATTACAATTACAATTTTTCTATCCCGGCCGGTGCCAGTATAAATGGAATTGAAGTTCGAATAGATGGAAGAGTAGATAGTCAAGTAGGATCCCCTGTTATGTGTATACAGCTGTCGTGGGATGGGGGTGCTACTTGGACTAGCGCAAAGACAACAGATATTCTAAATACAACTGAGGCCACATATACTCTAGGAGGATCCTCTGATCTTTGGGGTAGAACCTGGACAGATTCAAGTTTCTCAAACATCAATTTCCGTCTCAGAATAGCTAATGTTGCAAGTAATACTTCGCGGGATTTTTCATTAGATTACGCGGCAGCTAGAGTTTATTACAGTTTGGGAGCAGGTAGTAATGATCAGGCGCCTTTTAGTTATGGAGGGACTACTCTGACAGTTATGGAAGATAGGGGATACGTAGCATCAGGCGGATATTTATATGTTTTTGATTTGAGCAATATCGACAGTAAATCATCAGGAAGTGAACTAGATCAATTAGGATGCAGGGTCCAGCTTGATGGTTATGATTGCCTACCTGGATCGGGAACTGATAGAAAATACAGTAGCGGACAGACGGGAACTACCTGGAGCGATACTACTGCGCCTGCACATAATGACTGCTCTGATGGAGGTAATATTGAGCTGTATGCCACAAATGATATTTATCCTGTTAAGGTAGGGGGAAGTAGTTATATTTTCGCGGCTGTAGGAGCGGGAACAAATCCCGAATTTAATATAGTAAATGTAACGAATATTCCGGATTCGGGGTCCAGTCCTAGTATAACCAATAATAGTTGTGGACGTTTTTCCGGGGGAAATTCTGGTTGGAAGCTGGTAGGAACTTATGATTTTAATTCTGGTAGTGGTACAGAAGAAGCGGCAAATTCAGTATTCGCCAAGTCCGACGGCACCAGGGCATATATATCTTCCAATGGTACAACTGATAGTAAACAGTTTTATATCCTCAATACCACAAATAAAAGCAGTCCATCATTCTTATCGGGATCTCCATCAACTGGTCCTGCAAGTGGTTACTATCAGGGTACTGGTGCTGATGGAGAAATGTACCCTAGGCGTTCGCTTACTGTGTTAAATGGGCAGAGGGTAGTACTCGTGGGTAAAGATGGGGTAAGTAATGCGAATGATGCCAAGGAATATCAGGTGTTAAATTCTGAAAATGAGTCTACACCTAATTACTGCGGAGGTATTAATTATAATGATGGTTTTAACGATCTGACATCGGTTTCTGAGGCAGATGGAGATAATTATGTATATATGGTAGCTAATAATACTCTGAATGAATTAAAAATTATTCAAGGAGGTCCAGATGGAACTTATCTTGACACCGGAACTATCGAATCCGTAACGATCGACGCCGGATATAGTACTGCATTTAATGCATACAGCACCAGTATGAATGAGCCTTCCAATACGGATATTAAGTTTCAATTTGCCGGCGCTGATCCTGTTAGTGGCAGCTGTAGTGGAGCTTCCTTTAATTTCACAGGTCCGGATGGAACAGAGAGTTCCTACTATACCGCTACCCAAAGCGCGATATTTATAGGAACGGGTGCAAATGGATATAAAAACCCTGCCAGATGCTTTAGATATAAAGGATTTTTTTCGACCACTGATTATAATTCTACACCAATCATGAATGACATGACTATAAATTATTCTCCATAACATGAAAAAACTCTCAACTCTAAATTCTAAATTTTCAATTAATAAAGGAAGTACCCTGATTGAACTTCTTTTGTATATAGGTCTTTTGGCAATATTTTTAGGTGTGCTGACTGGTCTTTTCGGAACTGCAGTTGAAATTTTCATATCTTCACAATCTACCAGCGGGATTGCGATAGATTCTACGTATTTATTATCTAAGTTGAAGTATGATATTCAACGTGCTGAATCTATAAGTACTCCCGGAACCTCCGGGACGACAAGCTCAACATTATCTTTAGTTATAGATGGAGGAGTATATACGTACTCTCTTGATGGTAGTGGAAACCTTATATACTCTAATCCTTCAGGTACATTTTTGCTAAATAGTTATTTGGCTCGAATTTCCTCTTTAAGTTTTACGAAACTCGGGAATGTCGGGGGTATCGAAGAAACTGTAAAAATTAATATGACACTAAACAGTAGAGTAATACAGGCAAAAGGGGAAGAGGTATCGAATATCTCTACAGCTGTCGCATTACATAGAAACTAATTATGAAGTTACAAGTTACTAGCGGGCAAGCGCTGGTCTCATTACTGTTTTATGTTATGATTATTCTTGTAGTCACAAGCGGTGCAGTTATGCTTATTGCTATAAACTCTTTATCAGCAACTAAATTGCAGGAAGGGGTTTTAGCATATGGTGTAGCAGAAGGAGGCGCTGAGAATGCGGTGCTTAGAGTTTTACGTGATCCCAGCTATACAGGAGAGAACGATTTGCCGATAGGTAATGGGGATGCCGATATAGTTGTTACGGCGGGTAATCCTGTTTCTATAGTTTCTACTGGAAAAGTAGGTAACTTTATACGTAAAATTCAGGTTACTATGGAAAGAACGTCAGGTTACTATACTATAACTTCCTGGCGGGAAATACCCTAAATAAATATGTTGGCAAATAAAAAATTTGGAATACTATATCTTGATAGAAATGGCTTCACATATTATTCACAGAGTAATTCTCCCATTTCTTTTACTTATCCTGCATCTAGTATTAAAGAATTAGATGTAGTCAATGAACAGATTTTAATAGACGAGATAGTCTCCTTTATCATATCGAATAAAATTTCTCCCATTATATTGATGATGGTTTTATCGCCAGAGATCTTATATGAAAAAGAATTTGTATATGAACCAGTTGAGCCCGTTAAAAAATCTGAAAATATTAAAGATGCTTCAGATAGCGCTGCTTCTCAGACTAATAATAAGACTGAAATGCCTATTCCTGTTACAGCGCCGAAAACACCTGAAGAACTGAAAGAAGATCAGATACGTCTTGAAGAGGAGCGAAAAAGACAGATACAGTTATTTTTGGAGATCGTGCCTTTTGAGGAAATTGCTAGTAAAACTTACAAAATTGACAAAGGAGTAAAGGCAGTAACCACAAATAAAAAACTATATGAAACTGTTATACAAGCCTTTGCGAAATTGAATTTTCTTATTGATTCTGTGATACCGATCACAGTATTGCCAAAAGGTATTAGTGATACATCCGTCATGAGTCAGGAAATTGCTAAAAAACTATTCAAGAAATTCGAATCCTTGAGGGTATATAGCATGCTTGAAGAGAATAGCTACGCATTAAGTAGAGCAGCTATAACTCCTCATGGTATTACTATGTCGACAAAAGTTACATCAAAAAGAGAGTTTGTTCTTATAGGAGTGTTTGTTCTGCTTATCGGAATACTGGGAATTGTCGCCTATACGATGGTTATCGCGCCTAAGGCTGACACCAAAGTAGCATCAATTATAGAAAAACCCACGATCATGGCTGAACCACCAACGCTTACGCTTGTACCCTCTCAAGAGGCGAGTGGATCCGGGGCTATCAATAAGCGTTCCATGAGAATACTACTCTCTGGGGGTACAGAGGCGCAATTAAACTTATTACGAGCAACTCTTATCCAGAATGGTTACGAGCTGATTACGCTCAGATCCGGTAACTCTGCGACTTCCGGTAGAGCTTTGGTTATCTTTTCGTCTACTGTTTCTAATAATGACCAGGAACAAATACTTGAACTCCTTAAGAAAAATTTGTTAAGTGTTACCGCTCAGGAAACTGCATCTGCGGAAGCGGATGTAATAGTTAATATTTAACCCCCCCAATTTTACTATAGTTACATAATATTTAGAACTATTTTGATCTAGTTGAC
>CAYMDS010000015.1:0-19329 GCA_964389405.1 uncultured Gammaproteobacteria bacterium | reverse complement strand
CAATGAGAATGAAGCCTGACCAGCCTCCGGGATCCCGTTTATTATTACCTGGAGTCCTGACTATATACGGTTTAATCATGGGCCTCATCCCAAGATCCTTACATAGTTTTTCAAGCAAATTATAGAGTAAATTGGCATCATCTAGGGAGCGTACATCGCAATCATAAGCATAAAGCATTAGATTGAGTCCAAATTGAATTTGTGCGTTTTTTTTCATGATTTATACCTCTATAGCTTACTATATCCTATAATATTTGTCAAGTCTACTAAGAATTGATATATAGGATAAGAATATTGTAATAAACTATAACTAAATCTAAGCATAAGTGTTAAGAAATTTCAAGGGACATAGCTTTTTACATTAACATAGTTTTACTTCAAGTTGCCGTATCCGATTGAGTTTGGCTCTACATAATGATAGCTGTAGAGAAATAATGATAGGTAACGAGTTTTGCAATGGTTAAACACTCGATGTTGCGGGGAAAAAATAGTTATTAATCCTCATGATAATCTTATGAGGATCGTTTTCTGATTTTATCCAGTAGTCGCTAGCACCGAGATCTTTAGCCTTTTTCATAACATCTTCTTGAGTAAGGTTGGTGAGCATTATTATAGGAGTACTTTTAGTTGATTCAGTGGATTTGGCTGCCTTCAGCACATCTATTCCATTCATACCAGGAAGCATAATATCCAAAAGCACTAAGTCATATTGGTTTTGTTGAATTGAAGAAAGTCCACTGAGTCCATCTCTTGCGATATCTACTTCATATCCTGCTATCTCAAACTGACGTTTATAGAGAAAACTTATAAACTCTTCATCTTCTACGAGTAGTAATTTCTTTGCCATAATTAATTATAGCATTTAGAAATACTGTGCAAAAGATAGCCTACAGTTTATCTGCGATCCAGGATAAGGGTCTGAATTTTCTTGCCTTACCTGCTAATGAGTCAAGGTTACTATTTATCGTTCTGAAATCTTTTTTTACTCCTAGTGCTATTTCGTTAGGGGTGGGGAGAAATGATTTATCATCATCTTTACGGGCTAAACCGTTTAAAAATAATAATTCTATACCTTTATGTGCGGCTTGGTAAAGATTTCCCCAAATCAAAACTCCCGGCGCTGCGATTCCTGCTGCCAGCCCTGCTGCTTGATTCACCAACTGGGGACCATAGACTATTTTTTTAACCATTTGTTTTTGTCTTTCCTGGTCTATTACTACCTCGCCCTTTTCATTAATATGCGTATGAAACCGTTCAAAAAATATGGATGCTGCATGAGAGATAACATCCGTACAAGACTTCTGTTCTTTAATCCGCCTCCATTGGATCTCAGGCATTTTGGCAATCATATAAAGTGTAGAGCCAAACGCCAAAGTAGCTGCTGCTAAGATGGTGGGGTCTTCAAGACTTAAACCAGAACTATGTGTTAGTCCATAAATCCTGGCTGCGTTTCCGCCAATTGTGCTCAAGACAAATGATGCTGTGGTAGATATCGCGGAAATAGCCAGTTCTTTTCTGATTCTGGATGCATCATGCTGGGGAAATCCTGTGCTTGTAATTAAGTCTTGAACGTGTTCCCTGCCAGATTGTGTAAGAATATTGCGTGGTTTAGCAGCCTCCTTTGCGGTGACCTTTGCGACGTTTTCTATGAGTGTCTTGCGCTCGTTTTCTGACATACTTCCCTGTTCTAATCTTTGCGAGTCATAGACGATTTCCCTAGTTATTCTTTGTGCGACTGCATCAGCTATAGATTGGTGATATTCAATTGGTCCACTGGTATCTCCTGTGTCTTCAGCTTTTCCGTTTAGTCTCTCATGAATAGATCGGGCGAGTTTTCTTCTTTGACCCATTGCCAGTCTTTCAGTCCCACCAATTTTTTTATATATTTCTTCTTGTCGCTTTTCTTCAGCTTTGATGTAACGACCGATTCTTGATGGTGTGAAAGGTATCGTAGCAAGCTTTTTAAGATGATCCGGACTAATTTGATTAGGAGTAAGTTCTGGGCTCATGGTATATTGCTAGGTTGATAGATCGGATGCAAAGGATGAGTATATAAGTAATTTTGGTTTTGTCAAGTCGGTAAGGAGCTTAATTTAGGCAAGTTGCTTTTTGAAGTAATCGACCCAAGGGTTAATTGCAGGGTTTTGATCGTATCTGAATCCTAGGTATAATGTCAAAAAACTTCCATACATAACGGCTTCCAGAAAGTCATCATAAACTGTTTGGCCTGCTGTTTTAAATTCAAATAACTGATGTTTATTCTGTTTTACTACATCTACGGTTAACTCCATTCTTCTTGTAATTTTTTCAGAGTAATTTTGCGAATTAAGCATTATAAAATGAAGAGGAGAATTAGACGGGAATTGCAATCCCTCCATGAGATGGTGATTAAGATCGGGGACAAGATAATAAGCAGAAAAAGATTTGCTGGTTTCGTTAAATTGATTTCTTAAGATTTGAGCGTTTCCTGATAAATGTTCTGCTGCGATGATAATTGGTATTTTGTTTACAAGTATCTCTGAGTCAAGCATTGCTTGATTTTTTAAATCTTCAAATTTTTCTCTGAGTCTTATTATGACATTTGTAATTTCATGCTCTTCAACTGTAATTATTCCAGCTTTATTAAGCAGTCCGAGTAGTCCGAGGATAGTATAGCCATTTCCGAGACGTGGAACCCCTGAAGGATTTAGTGCTCCGTCGAAGATATAGCCTGGTAAGTTATTTTTCTTCGCAAATTCGGCAAGAGGGCCACCTTTAGTAAGCACCAGTATCTTTGTATTTTTCGCTAATGCTTGATCAGCGCAAGATAATACTTCTTCGGTGGTTCCTGAGTAACTTGTCAAAACTACAAGAGTCTCCTCATCAACCCAATCCGGCAAATTATAATCTGTAACTAGCTCGATAGGATAAGATAATTCACGATTCAGTAAAGATTTTGTGACTAAAGCTCCGTAGATGGATGCACCCATTCCGCAAAAAACAATATTTTTGATATTTTCAATTTTAGGAATATTGAGAGAGTTCACCTCTTTCCACGCGGCGTCAAATTGATCCACAGATTTAAGGGTTGAGTCTAGAGATCCTCGGGGATCTAGTTTTTTAAGTGCTTCCAAATCTAATAGATTAATCATTGTATTCTAATTAATTCGAATTGTAATAGTCCGAATATTATAATCCGAATGTAGTTATTTGTATATTAGGAATATTTCTATTAGGATACATTCGTATCCTCACATTCCTTCCCGTTCTTTAGCCCTTTGTTCAGGCGTTTCATCTGGACGCGCAAAATCATCTTCCAGTCTCCACGTATTTCCAGATTCCGGCATTGATACTTCTATAATATCACAATCTGTCACTGCTTGATGCCTATGACGCTGACCTACTTTTGTGGTATACCCTTGTCCTTTTGTCATTTGGATAGTTACTAATTCGCCTTTCTCATTATCCATAATAAGATTGCATTCACCATTTATGAGCCAGTATGATTCTTGTTTAGTGTCATGCACTTGGAGCGAGAGTCTTTTTCCGGCATCTATATGAAGAACTTTCCCCATATAAGGCATACCTTCTGGTACCCAATGAAGTTCATAGCCCCAGGGCTTATCTATTTTTCTAATATAAGGAGAAGTGCTAAATTGTGACTTATCAAATGAGTTTAGATCGATCATGGATTCCAATTTTATAATATTTAATCGCTGTGCTATTTTACTAAATATTTCTTACTTTCTTCAAGTATATTTTTAAGCACCGGAAAAATATTCTTATTTGCTGCTATGAAAAACTTAAGATTATTAAATTCAAAAAATTCAGTACTAAAACCAGATTCTGTAATAACTATTAACCTCGGAGCAAGGTCGACATATTTATCATTTGTATAAACTCCGATAAATCCATCAATAGATTCTGTGGTTATATATATAGAGAATGCGGGAGACATTCTTAATCTGTATATCTGAGAAAGGAGTTCTGATATTAATGATTTCTTAAAGTTCAGATTTGTGTTACCAGCTATATCAAGGTCTATTATTGCATTTTGAATCAATCTATTCTCGTCAGAATAAAGTTTTTTAGAATTTAAGGTTGCACCATTACCTTTGCTTGCCGAGAAAAGTTGTTTTGATAGTGGTTGATAAATATGACCCAAGATAGGTTCATTATTTTCAAGAAGAGCAATCTGAGTAAAAAAAAGCGGGAGTTTACTTGCATAGTTTTTTGTTTGGTCTAAAGGATCAATAGTCCAGTTATAAGTAGGCTTTATAGAATTTTGTCCTTCTTCGAGGATAAATCCTGCTTCTGGGAATAATTTTTGTAATTGGTTTTTTAATCTATTTTCTGCCTCTACATCTATTTCGGTAAAAAAATCTCTGGAGTCTTTATAAGAAAAACCACTTACTGACTGAAAGTTTTCAGCTATATACTCTCCAACATCTTTTATGATCCTAGCAGACTGTGTTTGTAGATTCGTTAGCTCGTCAAGTGGAAGCATTTTCAGTGTTCTTGTGACTGTTCTATGTCTGCTACTTTTGTAATTTCAGATATAAGTTCATCTCGTTTTGATTCCATAACATTTTTATCGTAAGCTTCTACATTCAGGCGTAGTAATGGCTCAGTATTTGAGGTTCGTATAGAGAATCGCCAGTCAGGATAAGCTATTTCAATGCAATCAATTGTGGTGAGGACCCCATCTTTATATTTTTCTTTAATATAGTCCATGATTTCCTGGGCATTTGTCACGCGGAAATTATATTCACCGGATTCATAAGATCGATGTAGTTCATCAACCAATTCGGATAGTTTTTTATTCTCTTCAGTCATTACTTTAAGAACTATCATAATTACTGGTATTTGAGCTTCTCCTCCGCCTGTTTGTCTGAAATAATAATGTGCTGACGATTCACCAGCAAAAATTCCGCCGGTTTCCTGTAGTTTTTTAGTTATAAATGCATGACCCACGCGTACGTCTGCGAATTTACCCCCGCATTCTTCCACAATTTTTTCGGGTGTCAGAAGATATCGGATATCAATTACGATGGTTTCGCCCGGATATTTTTTTAAAAGCTCTCTTGCTACGATTGATGATATGATGGACGCGGGAACCACTTCTCCTTTTTCATCGATAAAAAATAGTCTATCTCCATCTCCATCTGGAGCAAGGCCAAGGTCAGCTTTTTCTTCAAGTATGCGTTTTTGAAGATCTACCAGGTTTTCTGCCTGCAATGGATCCGGTTGGTGTACTGGAAATGTACCATCAAGCTCGAAATTCATTTTAACAAGATTTTGATTGAGGGCACTTGCTACTTTATCGACGTAAAGACCACCCATAGCATTCGCAGGATCAGCTACTATTTTAAAGTTTTTAATTTGTGGATTATCTAATTCTTTCATCCAGAAATTATACTCATCTTCAAGAACATTAGTTTTAACTGTTATTGTTCCAGATATAGCGCTATTTTCAAAAGTCATATCACTCAGTGCCATGTTTTTTATTTCATCCATTCCTGTTGCTTTGCCAATTTTTCTTATACCATTCGTATCTCTGATTAGAAATTTGGTACCTGCATACTCTTTGGGATTATGTGAGGCGGTAATTTGAATGCCTGTATCATAACCATAGTGAAATACAGCAAAATAGAATGAGGGAGTACTCAAAAGTCCAGCATCGATAATATCAGCACCCATTTCTATCAATGCTTTTTTCGCAATTTCAGTAAGAGAGGGCGAAGATACCCGCATATCGCGACTTAAAAGCACAGTTATTTTTTCTTTTTGGAGGTTTTTTTTAAAAAAAGTGTAAATTGATCTTATAACTCTGTCCATTCCTTCTTCATTCAAATCAGAAGGATAGATCCCGCGAATATCATAAGCTTTAAAAATCGAAGGATTTAAATTTACCATAGTTTAGATTCTATAACCCGGTTAAAAAAATGTCAATTGAAGTGCGTAATGATGAAGGGAGATTGCCGGTTTTTGAAGCAGACTCGATCTCAAAAAGTTTTTTATAAAGTATTATTAGTTGTGGCAAAGAGAATAGGGAAGACTGTCTTTCTAATTTAGTTTTCTGCCACGGCGCAAGGCGTTTTAGTTCACCGATAGTAGTTGGAGAGTTGGAGAGTTGGAGAGTTGGAGAGTTGCCTTTTGGCTTTCTAGCTTTGTAGGTTTCAGGCTCTGTGTAAAATGCGAGAAGTAATCGAAAATGTCTTATGATCATATAGAATAAAGCCTCTTCATCCATAGTCTTTAGGGTATCATTGAATAGTTGCAGAAGCTTTTTACCATTATCGGGCTTTATAGAATAAAGAAATGTAAATATCACTGTAGGATGCTTAAAAAGTTTAATATTTGCATTCTTAAAGAACGTAAGTACATTTTTCTCAAGCTCTTTTCCTTCCCAAAATACGATCTTTGCAGAATCTGGTGTAGATTTAAGATAGTCTATTATAGATTTATAGTCTGAAGTATTTTTTTTCTTAGTGAAAAAGTTTTCGATAAATATACTCTCTTCTTCACTAAAGAAACTTCCGCCTTCCAAGATTTGTACAAGAGAAGTAAGTTCAATATCACCATCTTCAAATGATTGACCGTTAGGATAATTCGATTTCAGCTCAATAAAATAATTTCGGGATTTGGCGATATCGTCACCATGGATTATTGTGAGAGAATTTACCATTTGCCATTTACCATTTGCCATTGATTTAAAATCTTCAATCTATCTATACAGCAATTGAAAATTAAATGGAAAATAGAACCTGGAAATTGGAAAATTACAATTTCATCACCCATTTAAACGTATCCTGGGCAAAAATAGAGATAGATAATGTAGAGTCTGAATTAAAGGAGTTTCGAAAATCCCGGCTAGGATACTCAGCTATCATTTGTTTATCTATACCGAGAACATATGGTGAAAGACCTGGTTTTCCGGCTACCTTTGGCATTTTAATAATCGCTTGCATTTGGGCTGTGGCATTACCTTTCGAGTCAATGAATGAAAACCCAGTAAAGGGGCCATCCCCGGCATGAAGAAGAAAAGGTGTTACAGCGACTATGCCTGGATCTGACCAGGTCGAGGCAAACGCTTCCTGATAATACTGCGCTTTCATTTGATCTGTGATATGAGGTGCACTCCAACCGGTTTCTGTTATAAAAATCGGTATATCTTTATCGTTTCTAAATTCTCTTATTAGATCACGCTCAAATATATAACTTGCTATACTTCTTTTTGTTAGTATATTGGGAGGCTGCATAAACCCGGGATTCGGGTAGGAGTGGCTAGCAAATCCGTCAATTTGATTAAATATCCCGGGTACTGCTTCTTGCATTCTTTTCAGATATGTATATTGATCCATATATTGTGGGTAGTCATCCGGTGCAGCATTATCTAGTCCTCCGCCTATTATGAAGAAATCATTCGATTTAGATTTGAATACATTTACAGAGAAAGAAAGAAGGCTCGCATATTCCTCTGGGTTAACCTGTCCTCCCCACTCATCAGCTCTGTTAGTTTCGTTATAAATTATGACATAGCGGTTTTTCGTCGGCCAATTAAGTGAATCAAGAAAGTTTGCAAAGTCTACCACATCTTCAGGTGTAGGTTTTTTCCAAACATTGGTATTAAAATAATCTCCTTCAGTCGCAAGGCGGATTATAGGTATTACTTGCAGTTTCTTAGCGCGTGTCATGAAAAGCTGCCATTTGATGAGATCCCGATCATTATTTTGGATAGGAATTGTCACATAACCCCATTTTCCCCCATTAGAATTAACTAATTCGACTGCTTTTTCTAATTCATGATCAAAAAGTATATGTATTCCGATTTTGTTATTCGGATTTTTGTGTGGATTTTCTACTGCCAATGCAGGGGACATGTAGGCAAATAGAAAAAAAAATATGGCTAGTAAGAATTTTTTCATATGAATTTATTATAACATTTTAAGAATTTCATAGTTTCAAAAAACACATAGTTTCAAAGCTAAAACATTTCAATATCCATGAGACTATGTAACTTTGCCACTTTGTAGCTCTGTGTTCTTGTTGTGTTTGACAAGTATGTAAAAAGGAAGTAAGCTGAAATTAATCCTAATGTAAGAAAAAGGTAAGAACTCATCCATATGCCTGTAAAGCCTGTCTCGGTTTATACTCAATTTTACAATTCTTCACTATTTACTCTACTCATGAAGAGATCTGAATATGTAACTAAACTTATAATGAGGTTACATATGAGTACCATAAACACCAAAGATATTCCGTTGACCTCTCAGATTCTTAAGAATAATTTGCCGACGGTTCTTAGATCTACTTGTTATAACGAGTATAAGTTCCCTTTCCGTAAAGAAGTTCTAAAGACCGAAATTGGACATTTATTCGAGCATATACTTATCGAATATTTATGCATTCTGAAAATAAATGAAGGTTTTGACGAGGCAGAATATACAGGTTTAACTAAATGGAATTGGAAAATTTATAAAAAAGGCTCCTTTCATATAACTATAAGTGCAGGCTTAGAAGATACTATTAGACTGTCAACAGCCTTGCATCTTTCTATAAATTTAATAAATAAGCTTATAGAATCCATAAATCTTACATCTTTGCAGAAGTTTTCTAATACGGGAATGTCGTTATCTCCGCAGATAAGTCCTGTTTTAAAAATTTCCTAATCCGTCCAAGTTTTATATAATATCCACATGTCATATAGAGCAGTCCATTTGACTAAAGAAGGTTTTGAAAAAATCTTAAAAGAATATAATGATCTAACAAAAGAGCGACCGATAGCTGTCGCGCATCTAAAGACCGCTAGAGAGCTTGGAGATCTTTCTGAAAATGGCTACTATAAAGCATCGCGGGCAAAATTGTCATTTATAGATAGTAGGTTAATGCATCTTAAATCACTAATAAAAAACAGTAAGATAATAAATGTATCTACATCCCACGCTGTACAACTGGGCAACAAAGTCAAAATTTTTGATGGAGAAAAAAACTCAGTTTATAAAATAGTAAGTAAATTTGAGGCAGACCCTGAAAATAAAAAAATATCTGATGTCTCGCCTTTAGGTAAAGCGTTGATAGGAAGAAAGATGGGAGAAAAAGTTCTGATCGTTACGCCTTCAGGCGAGAGAGAATTTACTATTGTGCAAATCTATGTTTAATAGTAACATTTTCGTATATGAACCCATTTCCCAATATTGATCCTAAGAGGTTGGTTTTAGCTGCATTGATAGTTGCGGTATTTGGGATATTTATAATTTCTTTACAATTTATTATTCCTCTTTTAGGAATGTTAATTACGATAGGAATTATAGTGGCTGCAATTTATGGTATATGGAAGTTTTTAAAAGGATAAATGGATATCGTAGCGGAGCTTAAAAAAATCTGGAAAAGCCTTAATATAAATTTCGATCAAGTGGTAATACTGGCTGTAATAGTTTTTATCTTCGGATTAATAGTACTATCTTTTACATTTATACTTCCGATTCTTGTGATATTTGCTTCGTTTTTAGTCATAGCAGGTGCAGTTTATATAATTTATAAATTCCTCGGAGGGAAGAAGGTATAAAATATATAGCAAAAATAAAGGAGATTGCTCTGTTTTTCAACAAAGAACTCGCAATGATATAGGTACCTTGTGTTGTTGCTATATATTCAGCCTTAATTATAATTTTTTGTTAAAATATCTCCTATGAAATCTTTTTGGCAGGATTTAGCCTCAAATAAAAAACCATTTTTTGCTCTCGCGCCTATGGAGGGAGCGACTGATTCACTTTTTCGGCAAATTATAGTCATTGCAGGTAAGCCTGATGTATTTTTTACAGAATTTACGAATGTGGAAGGATTATTCTCAAAAGGATCGGGAGTAGTTGAAAGACGTCTATATCACACAGTATCCGAATTTCCGCTAATCGCTCAAATTTGGGGATTAAAACCAGAATTCTTTTATAAAGCAGCGAAATTGTTGAAAGAAATGGGTTTTACAGGGATTGATATTAACATGGGGTGTCCTGATGTGTCAGTTACTAAAAAAGGTACGTGTGCAGCATTAATAAATAATAAGCCTTTAGCCAAAGAGATTATAGCCGCGGTGAAAGAAGGATCTTCTGATTTGCCGGTTAGCGTTAAGACGAGAATTGGTTTTTCACAGATCACGACAAGTGAATGGATAGGTTTTTTATTGGAACAAAATTTGGATGCTCTTATAGTACATGGCAGAACCAGGAAAGAAATGTCTAAAGTTCCAGCTCACTGGGATGAGATAGGAAAAGCGGTAAAAATTCGAGACGAAAGAAAACTTCATACAGTAATAATCGGTAATGGAGATGTAAGAAGTAGAGAAGAAGGAGTTGATAAAGCAAAAAAACATAAAGTGGATGGAGTTATGATAGGAAGAGGTGTTTTTGAAAACGCATGGATATTTAGAAATAATTTTGAAGAGACACAAATTTCATATTCTGACAGACTTAACCTATTATCGATGCATCTTGAGTTATATGAGAAAGAACCCATCCACAGGCTACCTTATCATACATTGAAAAAATATTTTAAAATTTATATCAGGAGTTTTGACGAAGCGTCTACACTTAGACAAGCCTTAATGGAAACAGAAAATGTTACGTCTGCAAAAGAAGTATTAAAAAATTACTCGACGGTTAGTAAGATAGGATTGTGAGTAAAGTACTTGTTTTATTTATATTAAGAGTCTAGCATACAGTAAAGATATGATGTATGTCTGATAAATCCCCAAATAAATTTTATAAAGCTAATCATATTTCTAAAATAAATTGGCTTCGTGCAGCGGTTTTAGGAGCAAATGACGGTATAGTGTCTATTGCCGGTTTAGTTTTAGGTGTAGCAGGGGCAGTGGCAGATGAGAAAACTATATATACAGCTGGTGTAGCAGGGATACTTGCTGGAGCGATATCTATGGGTGTTGGAGAATACGTATCAGTAAGTAGTTCTAGAGACTTAGAAAAAGTTTTACTGGAAAAAGAGAAAAGCGAATTAAACAACCACCCTGAGGAGGAGTTGGAAGAGCTTATATCTATTTATGAAAAAAAAGGCTTATCGCGGAAAACTTCTGAACTTGTGGCAAAAGAGTTGACAAAACATGATCCTTTAAAAGCCCATTTTGATGCTGAATTGAAAATTGACCCGAATAACCTTACAAATCCCTGGCATGCTGCTATGGCTTCAGCATTCTCTTTTATAGCAGGCTCCCTTATACCGTTTGCAGCTATGCTTATTCCGCCAACTGGTATTAAAATTCAAGTTTCTTTTATGGCTGTAATAATAGCATTAATACTTACCGGTGCGTTAAGTGCGAAAGCTGGCGGAGCCAATAAGGTAAAAGCTGCTACAAGAGTGGTAATAGGTGGAATACTGGCGATGGTAGTTACTTATATTATTGGGAACATATTCGGAACTGCTTTTCTTTAGTTGGATAGAGTTTTAAGGATTCCTAGTCTGGTTGTGTTCGCCTTTACAAATAAAATTGATTTCTTCAAGCACTTTTTTTTTATCTTGAGTAGACATGCCTAATGGATCGAGTACTTCCGGATTTTCGTGAATGCTTTTGCATCTTACCACATGACGTTTTAATAGGTTGATTTTATGCTGTGGTAAAAGGCTGGAGAGAATGGTAATGGGATGTAGGCCAGCAGACTCAATAAGCTCCCTAAGACTTCCGTGCTCAGGATAACTCCAGCTTATAATTTTCATACCGACACATTCTGCATAAGTTATAGCGTCTATCGTCGCTTTGGTGTTTGTGACGATCCATGCTTCATTTAACCCATACTTTTCTTTAATATCATCAAAACGAGATTTGGTATACATCGGTACATGGACATCAGTACGCGTTCCGACTGCATTATGAAATTTAGCTTCAATAACGATATTTCTAACCTCTTTTTTTGCAACTATATCCACCTCATGAGATACGCATTTTCCCATTAAGTTAAGTCTTACCTCCGTAGAGTAACCATGAGAGTTTAGTATCTCCGAAATGAAATCTTCAAAAGGATAACCGGTAGGCCCAAGATCCATAATTGCTTGTTTCAGGCTGTAACGAGATTTTGAATAGGGATATTCTGATACGCCTAGGAACTCCACCACATGTCCATAAATTTCACTGCTTGGAATATTCTCGTAAATTTTGCTATTTACGTGCTTTAAAACATCATTTTGAATTTTTTCAGGGATTCCAGCACGTTTTATAGATTCAAGTATCTTCTCTTCATTATATGGTTCTATATTTTTTGAGGCTTTTAAAATGTTTACCATAGATATAAGTATAAAGTATTTATTCTAGCTGTTATTTTTTAAATATTATAAATCCATCATTATCAGCAATTAATGAATAATCCATATCTGATCTTAAAAGAGAAACTAAATCCAACTCATATTTTGGTGAATTGGGCCGGATTAATAATACTATAAAATCTGCTGAATTTGTGGCATGGGGTATGGTATAAAGATTTTGTCTATGTGATAGATGTGCGCCTAAGTTGTTGGTTGAGGTTACTTTCGCATCAGCAGGAATCATTTTTAACTTATTTTTTATAAAATCTTTGTTTTTTTGAGGATTTTCGAGCATAGCAATGTTAGCTTCTTTCGTCCAAGGTAAGGGCCCATACTTATAACCTCCCATAATTACTGCTACTACAATATAGATAGATAAAGTAAAAGGCGATAAAAACTTAAATTTTTTCATAAGGTATACTAAAGAAAATATTGTGCTTATATATAAAAAAGGAGTAATAACTGCTGAATACTGGTAATAAATTTGATGAAGCTCCGGTTTATCGCTAAATATATTTAAGAATAAGTCGGCCGAAGGAAAAATAAATATCCAGGAGGTAAAGATAGGTAAATAGCCTAAAGGATCCAAAAGACCTTGAAAATATATTCTACGACTTTCATCAGTTAGCTTGCTAAAAGTGCTTAAGGGATTCATAAATATATTCGTTAAGAGGGCGGAAGGATTTTCTAAATTTGATTCAAAATATGAAAGAGCAAAGTGTTCTTTGGTGCTGGAGGCAGCCGGTATTGCATGCCATAATAAAAGATAAAAAATTAAAAATGAAAAAGCAAAAACTAACAAACCTAAAATTATTCCTTTGTCCTTTAAAAATTTATAATTTTTACTTTGTATCTCTGAGATATTATTTTTAATATTTGATATAGAAATATAAAATCCCATTAGTCCTACGGGGATCCATACTTGCTCTTTCGTCAGTCCCGCCAGAATACTAAATAACAAAAATAAAAAAAAATTTTTCTTATACATAAAATAAAATGCTGCAAGAAGAAATGTAGTGGCAAGTGTCACAGCATGAAAATCATAAAGAATGCTCCACTGAAGTGAAGGATTCATGAGATAAGAGAAGGAGAGGGAAAGAGCAATTAACTTGTAACTTGTAACTTGTAACTTAGAATTATTTTCTAAGACTTTTATAGTCAGCAAATAAATAAATATTGCACCGAAACTAACTATAACGCTCTGTATCAGAAGTAGCATCTTCGGGTTTTCCCAGAGAAAATAAAATGGAAAAAAAAGGATTAGTATAAAATCAGCATGGAATGCCAGTCTTGATAAATTTTCAGTACCGTCAGGATTTGTGAACTCGAAAATCCTTCCGTGTTTAGTATTCCATACTGTCTGATCCATGTTCCCCAAGTCGAATCTTCCTGTATAGAAATTATCGTGTCTCAGAAAACTTACAGGAATGAAATAGAGATTAAAAGCGATTATAAGAAGCGTTAAAATTATGACGTGATGATTATTATGGAAAAATAATTCAAGCTTTTCACTTAATTTATTTTCTAATTTTGCATATAGTAAAGTAATAAGAAGAAACAATACTTCGCTTAATAGTAAGACTAATCTTCCAAAAATAGAACTGAAACCCGCAAGTTTTTCGGGCAAAATCTTTAAAAGCCCAAATGTCGTCACTCCCTCCCTAACACCCAACCCGGTCGGGGTTATAAAGGAGAATAACCCAACCAATAGTGAAAAAACGAAAAATCCTATAAGTTGAATAATTAAAGTTGAGGAAAGGGGGATAATTGAAAAGATACTAAAGTAATATCCTGCTCCGAAAGATAAAAATGCGATAAAACTTATAAACAACAAATAAAATGATTCAATAGGTTCATATTTAGGCAAGATATAGCTGATTACTCCTTCGATTTTTAAAGGTAGGAGTTTTATTATTTTATTTTGAAAGATATATATGGTGACGAGGAATAATACTAGAAAAACACATAAAATTTTAATATATAGCTTTTGTGTACCACCTATTGAAAAAAGAGAAATAATAAAAGGAATACTAAAAAGAGAGGTAATGACAGCACCAGTCAATACAATTTGTAACTCAATTATAAGAGCTTTCGCAATTGTTTTTCCGGGAATGCCTTTTTTTGAAAAAGATACAGATCTACCCACAAATGACCAGATATTACCAGGAATATATCGCTTGAATTCAGAGAATGCCCACAAAAAAGCAGAGTCCTTAAGAGTTAAGCTTTGTCCTTCAAGCATTAATATCTTCCTCCATAAAATACTTCGGAGAAGATAATAGCTCAAAAAAAAGAAAATCCCGATTAAAAAAAGCGGCAGCTTAATATTGCCGAGTATACCCATGATCTGGATTAGGGATGGAAAAAAAGATTTTAATATAAAATAGATTGCTAGTAGAGAAAGAGGCCAACCGATGAGAAAAGTCAGAAGATTCTTAATATTTATTTTCATCCGTGACGTTATTATACCCGAGGAAGCAGGATATTTCACGAAGAATTATTTTTTTGAAATTATATAAATTGAACCCGATTTATCATCAGAGATGTATAGACTGCCGTACTTATCAAACTCCATATCTACCGGCCTACCTGAAGCTGCGTTATTTGATAAAAAACCTGTGAGAAAATCATCTTCTTTATAAACTTTATTATTTTCTATATAGAGTCTTACAATTTTATATCCGATCGGTGAAGACCGGTTCCATGACCCATGATATGCTACCAGTAAATCATTTTGCCAGTCAGATGGAAACTGTACTGATTTTATAAAAACCAGTCCCAAAGGTGCTGAATGTGCAGGAATCTCATATGTAGGTGATATGGACGTTCGGCAAGGATCTTCTGTATAAACGTTTTTATCAAATTTAGAATCATGTATTCTATTCCCATAACAGATAGGCCAGCCATAGTTTCCTCCTTTTCTTATTATATTTATTTCATCTGGTGGGAGATTGTCCCCCAAAAAGTCTCTTCCCATTTCCGTACCCCATAACTCATTAGTAAATGAGTTAATGGTTATAAAAGGCGTGTTACGAAGGCCACTGGCTAGTACTTCAGGTTTTTTGCCTTCAAAATCTGAAAGGATTACTGATGCCAAAAAAGGATCCTTCTCATAGCACGTATCACAAGTTGAACCGATCGAAACAAACATTTTACCTTTAGTGTCAAATGCGATAGTTCTTGTATAGTGTCTTCCTCCTTTCGGCAGATCGAATAGTTTTTTCTCAACTCTTGCCACACCCCCTATAAGACTTTGATCAGTCCATAGATATCTTGAGACGTTTGTCTCTTCAGCTATATATAAAAAATTTCCATAAAAAGCTATGCCATGGGGCTTTTCAAGACCTGAGACGATAATATCTACTTCATCTGCTATACCGTCTTTATTTCTATCAGGGAGCATAATGACTTTTCCTTGATTCGGAACTGAGGCTATTAGGACGCCGCCTGGTGAAAAAGCTATGTCACGTACCGGTCCTAGTTCAGATGCGTATAAACCTATTTGGAAGCCAGATGAGATCTTAAGTGGAAAATTAAGTGATTTGCCTAGGTTTAAATTTTGTTCTGATGTTTTATTGGGTTTAGGAGGGGAAAGAAATATCGGACGGATATCGCCGATGTAATTTTTTATATACCAAGCCGAGGCAATTAATACCGCAAATATTACTAATATTATTAGAATAACCTTTCTCATATGGTATATAGATGCATAGACGTAAGGTGCAAGATGCAAATTTTACTTTTTCATTTTTTTAACTTTGTACCTCTGAGTCTTTGTGCCTTTGAGCCTTGTATTACTCATATCGCAGTGCTTCGATCGGTGATAACCTCGATGCTCTAATAGCTGGTGCTATCCCAAATACTATACCCACGGCACATGAAAAGGCAAATGCTAGGAAAACAGACCACGGTGTAACTTCTGCGACGAAAAACTGCGAAAGCAAGAAAGATGCCCCAAGCCCTAGTAGAATACCTACGATGCCTCCAGACAGGGAAAGCATGACAGCTTCCAAAAGAAATTGAAGTAATATATCTTGTCTTTTTGCACCGAGTGCTTTCCTAAGTCCAATTTCTTTAGTCCTTTCAGTTACTGACACGAGCATTATATTCATAACGCCTATTCCCCCAACTAATAATGAAATAGCTGCAATTCCACCTAATGCTGTAGTTAAAGTTCCCGTGATAGTTGTAATAGTTTGTAAGGTTTGTTCCTGAGTCATGATGGTAAAGTCATCCTCTTCGAGTCTGTTGGCAAGAATTCTGGTTGCTTGTTTTTTAACGAGTGAAACGAGCTCGGGAGATTTAGCGGAGAGATAGATATAATTTACAGTAGTTGCCGAAAATTGTTTCTTAGCTGCCTGGAATGGGATTACTACCACATTATCCTGATCTTGTCCGAAGACCGATCCTTTTTTCGCTGTGACGCCTATGACTGTATACTTTCCGTCGCTGAAGGTAATTTTTTTACCTATTGGATCGGTATTTGGAAAAAGCGAATCAGAGACAGTCTGGCCAATTACGGCGACATTGCTGCCGTTTTCAGCCTGTGTCTTGGTGAAAAAAGTCCCTCTTACGAAATCTGTCTTAATAATTTGAGGAAATACAGAGGAGACACCCCAAACCTGAGTACCTTTAATATCTTTGCTGTTAAACTTTATTGTTGTTATTTTAGAAATCAGAGGACTGGTATAGGCTATACTCGCGAGTCTATCCTCAAGATACAATGAATTTGCTATAGTGAGACGATTGACGCTGTCGCCCGGACCCGAACCCGCTCCTACTTTTCCTGGAAGGACAAATAATATATTAGATCCGAGACCTGAAATCTGATCAGTAATGTACTTTTGTAATCCGCTTCCTAAAGCTACAAGTAAAATCACCGAAAAAACACCTATAATAATGCCAAGAGTAGTTAAGGCGCTTCTCAGCTTGTTTGCTCTTAGAGATCCTAATGCCAGCTTGATTAATTCTAGATAATCCATATTTATAAAGTTATGAGTGATGAGTCCTGGGTTATGAGTTCAGCTGCATTTTTAACTCATAATTCATAATTTGTAAATCATAATTTTGCTAAACTACCTTTCCATCTCTTATTTGTACTATTCTCTTTGCTTGGGCTGCGATATCATGTTCATGGGTGATGATAATTATAGTATTTCCCTGTTTATTTAAATCTTTTAATATTTTCATTATTTCATCCCCTGATTTTGTGTCTAAATTTCCTGTAGGTTCATCCGCAAGAATTATAGAAGGATCATTTATAAGAGCTCTAGCTATAGCCACGCGTTGCTGTTGGCCGCCGGAAAGTTGATTAGGTTTTTTATAGGCTTGCTCTTGTAATCCTACTTTTTTTAATAACTCTTTAGCTTTACTCTCTCTTTCTAGTTTTTTAATTCCTTTATAGATTGAAGGAAGTATCACATTTTCTAGAACAGTAATTCTTTTAAGTAGATTGAAAGCTTGAAAGACGAATCCTATTTCACGATTCCTTACGAATGCTTGCTCGTCTTGAGTAAGTGAAGTGACATCTTTATCATTCAATAAAAATGTTCCAGAAGTAGCATTATCTAGAAGACCAAGTATATTTAGAAGTGTGGATTTACCAGATCCTGATGGTCCAGTGATGGCTATAAAATCTTTTTTTTTAATCTCCAAAGATATACCATGAAGTACATTGGTAGTAACTTCATCCGTGACATAGTCTTTAGTGATATTTTTTAGCTGTATGATGTTGTTTGTCATGCTGGACTTGTTTCAACATCTCTATCCTGGTGTGGATAAAGATCCCGAAACAAGTTCGGGATGACACGTGAGGTGAAATTATTTTTTCCCGATAACTTTCTCAACATCTTCTGGTATCAATGCTACTAATTCACCCTCTTTTAAACCTTTAGTAATTTCTATATCCGTATCGCTTTGAAGTCCGGTCGTAATTTTTCTCTTCTCAAAAGTTTTATCCTTTTTTACATATACGTGTGCATCATCGATTAAAGATGAGAGGGGGACGGTAAGTGTATTAAGCTTCTCATCAAGTATTATTTCTGCATCACCACTCATGCCTATCCGATAATTTCCATCTAGCGGTAGGGAAGCTTTTACTGTATAGACATTCGCGCCTGAATCGGAAACGTGACTAGCAAAGTCAATTGATGTAACAGTAAGAGATATAGTACTAGCAGGAAATGCCTCAAGAGTTACATTAATGGGCTGATTTATAACAATTTTGGCTATATCTGCTTCATCGACTTCTATGTTAAATACTAGGTTATAAGGATCAGCGATGGTATAAACTGTAGTAGGTGATATATTAACACCAGGTACTTCTGCATCAGCCCGGATTACGACGCCGTTTATAGGTGAGGACAAGATTGATTGTTCCATGACTAGTCTTTGAAGTTCAACTGAATTGACTGCCTTATCCAAATCGTTTTGATTATTTTCCAATATTCTTCGCATCGTCGCATTAAGCGCACCTTCTGGTGTGCGATTCTGATTATTGTCATTTGTTTGATCAAACGCATTGCGTTGTAATGTATAGTCCTCAAGAGCAGATGCGAGATTAACTTTTAGAGTCCGTTGATCAAGTGTCGCTATAGTTTGTCCTGCTGTCACTTCATCTCCTTTCTTTGCACCTAAATATGTCAGTTTTCCTCCGCCTAGAAATGAAAGGCTTACTGTAGTCTCTGAATTAACTGTTCCTGAAGCTGTTATGGACTGGGCTATTTTCATCCTCTTTACTTTAGCTGTTTCAATCTCCGCAGGCGGTTTAGGCCATAAGAAAAAGGTCAATACACCAATCATTATAATAAGGATAATAGACAATTTTTTATGATTCCAAAGATAAGATATTATTTTTTTCAACCTCTTCATTTTACTGATTATATAACTTTTGGGTTTATTTTAAAACCAATATTTAACTATATCAATGTATTTAGATGATTACCTTATCTAAAATCACATAGCTCAGCCTTAGCATAGAATCTTTTATTTGAATTTGAGGCCGTTTGTTTGTTACAATCTAGAAGCGTTTAGCGCCCGTAGCTT
>CAYMDS010000014.1:0-19427 GCA_964389405.1 uncultured Gammaproteobacteria bacterium | reverse complement strand
CTACCGATCTCAGGCTTTCCATTAAGTCGTGTTTCATAGATGATACCTGTGTAAGGCCGGAAGTTTTTCCACAGTTTTTGCCACAGTTATATAAAATATTTGATAGATATCAGCTTCAAGCAACTATAGCGGGTCATATAGGAAATGGTAATTTTCACATAATCCCACTTATGGACTTTTCAGACCCTAAAGAAAAAGAAAAGTTATATAAGGTAGCTAATGAAGTATTTGATTTAACTATAAAATTAGGAGGATCTTTATCCGGCGAACATAATGACGGACTTATCCGCACGCCTTACTTAAAGAAAATGTTCAGTCCTGATATAATTGCCGTGTTTAAAGAATTAAAACATATCTTTGACCCCCAAAATATATTTAACCCCCATAAAAAAATTGATCTTACACAACATTTCGCATATAGCCACATAATAAAGCAAAATCACCGTCAGGAACAGGCAGCCTAGCTCCATTTATTGCAGAAATTTTTGTAGATTAAAAGAAGTTCTGTGTAAATCACTTAGTCCATATTTATAAATTGCCTCTCTATGAAACCCTGTTCCATAACCTTTATTTCCATAAAATCCATACTTATTATACTTATAAGGTAAATTTTGCATTAGTTCATCGCGATAAACCTTCGCGATAATAGAAGCTGAGGCTATAGAGACGCTAATTCTATCACCTTTTATAATCGCTTTTTGTCTTGTTCTAAAAATTTTTTTTATTTTGATACCATCTACTAAAACATATTCAGGTCTTATTGAAAGTTTATTAAGAGATTTTTTAAAAGCCAGTTGATTTGCCTGACCTATACCGTATTTATTAATATAATTTATAGATACAACTCCGAGAGCATAGCTTACTGCCTCCTGTTTTATAATTTCAGATAATTCTTTGCGTCTGGTTGGACTTAGCAGCTTTGAATCATTAATTCTTTTGGCTGCAGAAAAATTGGGTGGTAATATAACAGCTGATGCCACGATTGGACCTGCAAAGCAGCCTCGACCTACCTCATCTACTCCGGCAACAAGTTTAATTCCTGTCTGCCAGAGAAGTTTTTCCATTTCAAATGTAGGACTAGTGTTACCTATTTTCATCAGAAAGTGCTAATTGCGTATCCTTACTATCGAAGTCAATAGCATCAAGTCCTTTAATTTGAGGCAAAGTTTTTCCAATTATGGCTTTTAAATCGCCATGCATTCCATATGTATTATCGATCACCATGCGTATGCTTTTTTCATCTCGTGACCATTTATTCATAAAATAACGTTTCTCTTTCTCGATCTCTGATTGCATGTTGGAAAAAGCTTCAACTATCGCTTCCACTCTATGCTTAAATTCTGTGCCCGAAAGATAGGAATACATCATCTCCATTTTTCCATCTTTTGCCTGTACAGATAATTTCGCGTAGTAAACTTCGATTAACTTAGCTCTAAGTGTGCTTGCTAACGTTATCACAAAAGACCGATTGGTAATCCAGATTCCGTTATAGAAGCCTGCCACGCTAATGTTTGCCGGCAGTATTTCGGTTATGATTACGGCCTCATTAGCGTTAATCGTTCTCTTATCTGCTTTCAGTTTTTCTGCCCATGCTTCCTGCCAGCTTTTAGTGTTCTTCAACTCCCATATTATTTTACCGTTATAATTTCCTTTGCTATCCCATACTTCTTGGATAATGTCAGCCCCTCTTATACCTTTCTCGACAGGTGAAATCTTATCATTTGGGAAATTAGTTTTTAGAAGTTTTTCAAATTCAAGCTCGAAAGCCTCACCCTGGGTTTGCTGTGAGCCTTGTTGAAGTTTTCTTCGCATATCCTCAAGCTCTTTCAGAGCATCAGCCAGCTGTTTATCTTTCTCAGCTATTTTCCCATGCTGCTCTTCTTCTGCTCGTTTTTGCGCAGAAATTCTGATTTTTTCTTCTTCCACTAGGAGTCTTTTCTCCATTTCGATTCTTACTTCATCTTTTTCTCGTCTAATTTCTCTTATTTGCTTAGTGAGTTCCGTTATCTCGTTTATGAGGTCTTTGTTTCGGGATTCTTTGTCTTCTGCATCCTCTTTTAATTTATTAATTTGATATAAAAATTGTTCTTGCGTCTTTTTTATGGATTCATCGCTTGCTTTTTGTTTAGCATCGGATAGTTCTTTCTCGTGTTTGCGTCTTTCTTTCTCAATCAGCTCCTGCTCTGCTTGCTTTGTAAGGGCATTAGATATCTCTATTTTATTTCCGCATGATGGACAAACAATGGTGTTCATAAATCAGATATTACTATAACGTGCGTTTTTTATTTATGCAAGTTGTTATGCTATTTATTTGCTATGATATTCTATATGTTAGAGTTGATAAGTAAGGCCACCTTCATCGGTTATTTTCCTAGGCCTCTTATCGTTGCTATATTATTTATTTTTTTTACAGGATACATATATGGCTATTTTGTCAGCTATTTATTCGGAATTAAAAAAACATTTGCCATAGGATTTTTTGTGGTAATGCTCACAACTATTTTGGCTTTTATCTCATCCTTCGGATTTTTACTCACCACCCCTTGCAGTTTTTTGATAAATACTACTGTCTGTCCTGAAGATTTGCCTGTCCTTACTCGGTTTGCATCTACTTTGGTTCTGCTTTTATCACATTTTTTCATAAATATTCTTTTGGGACATTTCGGAGTGATATTAGGAGTGATCTCTTATTTACCAAGTGAGTGGTTTTTAGGAAAATATACAGGCTTTAGTTCTATGAAAAAATCTGTATCTGAGATTGAAAAAATAGAAGCATTATCCACCCAGCTTACCTTGGGTACGAAAAAATTAGATTAAATAAAGTGCTGCTATAATTATATGAATCTATGTTGAAGATTTTATTTCGAAATATTGCAATTTATGCAACTTCTCTATTTTTAGTGCCTTATTTCGTGTCTGGAGTAAAAATATATGGTGGAATTCAAACTATTATCATTGGTGCGATTGTCCTAACAGGAATGTTTTTATTATTAAGACCAATTCTACAAGTCTTAACTTTCCCCTTTAACATTATAACTATGGGTTTATTTTCCATAGTTACGAACGCTGTAATTCTATATTTGCTTACTGTATTTGTGCCAAATATTCAAATTCAAGCTTACCGGTTTCCCGGCGCATCCATTGGGGGTTTTAGCATCAGTCCTTTTGGTATAAATACGTTCTTTGCATTTCTAGTAGCTTCTGTAGTATTATCTATCATCTCAGGAGGTATTAAATGGTTGGTCAAATGAGAGTATAAGGCAATTTGACACCAAGTATTAAGTATATTCTGCGAGACAACTGTAAAATAAATAATATAGACATCCTGAGTTAGTTTCTATGAAAAATAATTTGATAAACAAAAGGGTTGTTTGTTTGGGTGGAGGAGTAGGAACAAGTAACCTCTTAAAAGGACTGAAGACTTATCAACCTAATATTTGCGTTATAACATCCATGGCTGATGATGGGGGATCTTCAGGAAGACTCAGAAAAGCATATAACATAATGCCACCGGGAGACATTATATCTTGTATCGCAGCGATGATGCCGGATACCGATAAAGAACTCTCTAGTCTTTTAACCTACAGGTTTCCTGGAAATAGTAAAGAAAATAAATCGATTGACGGACATAAACTTGGTAATTTAATTATGTTCGCAGAGATACTTAGAACAGGAGATTTCCATAAAGCTGTTGAGATAACGAAGAAATTATTCGGCGTCAAAGGCGATTTTTTACCGGCTACAGATGAAAGAACCCATTTGACCGGAATTACAAAAGACGGTAGGAGAGTACACAGCGAAACTACATTAGATCTTGCGAAGTACAGTTTACCGCATGGACTTAAAAAAATATATATTACACCTAAACATCCCAAGGTAAATGAAAAAGTAATTAAGTCTCTGCTTACTGCAGACATTATTTTAAGCGGACCAGGAGATCTTTATACTAATCAGCTTCCTGTTCTTATTGTCCCACAAATAAGAGAAGCAATAATTAAAAGCAAAGCCCGAAAGAAAATATTTATAGTAAATATTACTAATAAACCTTTTGAAACGAAGGGATATAGCGTAAGGGATTTTGTAAGTGCTGTGGCTGCCCACCTTGGAGTTTTTCCCTTTAAAATTGTCCTTGCAAACAGTAACTTTATAAATCATATACCCAAGAAATTTAAATATAAATATGTTCCTTTAGTTGAGGCTAGCTCTGATATCTATTCTTTAAAAGAATTTGATGTCGTATCAGATACCTTCCCTCTTTACCATGATCCGAAGAAGCTTGCAAGCGCCATAAATAGAATATATAATGATGGGGAATAGTTTTGCTTTATGATAATGACCATAGTTCAAATTGTTGTCGCAATCCTTTTAATTGTGGCAGTATTATTACAATCGTCAGAAGGAGGTTTATCTCCGGTATTTGGAGGCGGAGGAGAAATGTATAGAAGTAAGCAAACCGTTGAAAAATTTCTTCAGTATTCAACTGTTATACTGGCATTAATTTTGGCCGGCACATCGATAACACTTCTTTTATAACCTCAAACTTATAACTTAATAAAACGGTTGAAGTTAAGAGTTTTAGGCTATATACTGCATTAATAAAAACATGGCTATAATACGCACTCGTTTTTTGTTTTGGCTACTTAAGGCATACGTAAAGAAATGGGGTAGGCAGTTCATATTGTTTTTTATAGCGGGTCTCCTTATTTTTTTACTTCTTATAAGATTTTCTCCCTTTATAATTTCCCGTATTCCAATCCAGAATAAAAAAGTAATAGGAATAAGCGGAGTTTATACATCTTCTGAAATTCCGGAATTTATAGTCCTAAAAGTCGCAAGTGGTTTGACTAAGCTAACTCCAGAGGGTAAGGTAATACCAGATCTTGCGACGTCATGGAAAATAGTAGACAACGGTAAAAAACACATATTCTATCTTTCAAAAAATAAAAAATATACAAATGGAGTCAGATTTACTTCAAAAACTATATCATATGCTTTTAAAGACGTTGTCATCGAAAGACCTGATGATTATAGTATTGCTTTTCATCTTAAAGATGCATACGCTCCGTTTCTCGTAACTGTATCTAAACCCATATTTCATAAAGGATATATAGGGACTGGTGAGTTTATTTTAAATAATATCGAATTGAACGGAAATTTTATTAAGTCTATTCAGTTAGTTTCGGCAAAAAATAGATTTCAAACCGAGGAATATATATTCTATCCAACTGAAGAATCGCTAAAAATCGCTTTTGCTTTAGGAGAGGTAACTGAGGCGGTGGGCTTGCAGGATTCATCTCTCCTCAATACAAATTTTGAATCCTACGCTAATGTGACTACCGATAAAATACCTGACTTTACAAAACTAGTTACATTATTCTTTAATACGGAAGACCCATTGCTTTCTGATAAGAAATGGAGAAGCGGCCTGACATATGCATTACCGGGAGAGTTTAAAGGTGGTATTCGAGTATACACGCCTTATGCGCCTGAATCATTTTATTTTAATGATACTTTTATGGATAAGACCCAAGACCTCACGCATGCAAAAGTATTAATAGATTCCGCTATGGAAACAGCAAGTAGTGGAGCAACTCCTGTTTTAAAGTTAAAGGTTTTAAAGAAATATACTTCATCCGCAAAAGAAATTATAAAAGAATGGCAAAATATAGGTATAAAAGCAGATATTGAGCAAGTAGACACTGTCCCTGATGGATTTCAAATCTATCTTGGAGATTTTAATGTACCCAAAGATCCTGACCAATATTCTTTATGGCATTCCAATCAAACTAATAATATTACCCGGTTTAAAAATTTACGTATAGATAAATTACTTGAAGATGGAAGAAGAAATAGTGATCTAAATGATAGACTACAAATCTATACCGATTTTCAGAAATATCTTATAGATGAGTCACCCGCGGCATTTCTCTATTTCCCTATCACCTATTCTTTTAAAAGAAACTAATTTTTATTAGATTATACTTTTAATAATGTCTTGCTGCGAAGTTTTCGATGATATGTTAGGGCAAATCTGTGAGCTTCGTCCCTGATTCGTTGAATTAAATGAAGGGCTTTCACATCTTTAGGAAGCGATACTTCGTTAAAAAAAAGTTTTCCACTTTGAAAATCCGGAATTATTATCGTTTCTTCCCGCTTAGCAAGGCCAATGAGTGGTATTTGTACTTGCATTTCCTTAAATGTTTCCAAAGCAGCTGAAACTTGTCCCTTACCGCCATCTACTATAATAAGTTCCGGATACTTCCATTCGAGATGTTTTAGTCGTCTTTTTAAGACTTCTTTCATACTGGCAAAATCATCAGGTGTAGCACTTCTACGGATTTTAAACTTCCGGTATAGCGAGGACTCTTTATCTCCGTTCATAAAAACTACCATAGAGCCGGTTGCATTGGTTCCTTGAGTATTTGAGATATCGTAACATTCAATTTTTTTAAGTTTTTTGATACCCAGTCCATGCTCTCTAAGTATTAATGTTAAATCTTTTATCTCATTTTCTCTGATATCTAAACGAAGGTTCGGATTAACATCATATTCGTATGGAGTGTGATATGGTTGGGTGATATATTCTAAGGCTTCAATTTTTTTTTGGAATATCAGTGCTTGCTCATATTTTTCAACTTTACTGAAATTATCTCGTTTTTTTTCAAGTTCCCGAATAATCTTTTTAGTTTTACCCTCAAATATCTGTATTATCGATTTGATATTTTTTTTATACATTTGTCTTAGTTTTACTGAATCATTCATTGTAGGACATGGACAAAGATCCAAATGATTATAAAGACAAATTCTTTTAGGATGATTAGCTACTGATTGAAACGGAAATGCTTTTCTTATAGTTTTTAAAACGAGCTTTACGAAAGACGAATTAGGGAATGGTCCAAAATAAATGTCATCTATATTTGAAGCATTTCTTGCGATAAGAACTCTCGGATAAATATCCTTTATAGTTATCCTCACCATAAGGTAGGATTTTCCATCAGTTAGGCGGATATTATAAAATGGTTTATATTTTTTTATCAGGTGTGCCTCAAGAAGAAGTGCTTCCAGCTCTGATTCTACTAGGGTAATTCGAATTTTATGAATATTTGAAACAAGAAGACGCGTTTTCTCTCCCAATGCTTTCGTCGTGAAATACGACGAGACCCGTGATCTAAGATCCACGGCTTTTCCCACATACAGTATTTTTTCATCTGCGTCGTAAAAAATGTAAACGCCTGGTTTTGAGGGTAGTGATGAATATGAAAATCGTGAATACAGCAAATCCGATACCTCCTATTAGTTTCCAATATTGAATATAAAAAGGTTCTATGTTTATGCTTTTTATATAACTTTTTTCACCAATTTGCATTGTAATGTCATACTTTTGGTTTGTCAAAAATGAAGTGTTTTTAAAGTTATAAGTTATCTCCTTTTTTTGGTAAGGCAGCAACTCACCTGTTTCAGCGGATTGCAATTTAGGAGATAGATTATTTGATTGGATGATAATTTTTTCATTCATAAGCACATCTGGCCCTTTATTTATAATCGTCATACTTGCAGAAATTGGAAGACCAGATATATATGAATTTCCGCCTGAATGCTCTAGTTCAATCTTATTTTTATCATTAACTTGCACTTCTGAAGCTGCTATGATGATATCCTTTTTATCTTCTTCATTTGGTAGCTTATATCCGCCTGCTGGAATCGGATATGTACTGCTTTCTCCTTTTTTTACAAATGCTAGATGATCAAAGTCAAGAATATGAAAGTAATCAACGCCTCCTGTCGTATCTGCCCAGGTGGGATCTATCATTACCCAAGATTTTTTTTCACGATCATAGTATTCAGGCCATGCGTGAAGAATATCTACTATAAGAGAAAGAGGACGTTCTCTTGAGTTATCAGTATATGCGAACCCATCTACTTCTCGGGCAGGAATACCTGCAGCCCTGGCAATAGCTATAAAAAGATCTGTAAACTCCAAACAAACAGCAGATTCCGGATTTTCGAGGACCCCTAAGGCTCCTAAGCGATTCGTGTTATTAGTAACTCTTGAGAAATCATATTCTAGAGTATCTATTACATATCTATAAATAGCTTCCGGGTTATTATAGCTTTTCGCAAGTTCTTGAATTTTTTTATCAGATACCTGCCAATGAGGTTTGTCTTTGAGATAGCGTTTCAGTTCTGATTCAGATAAAGCTTCGGGACGTGGAGTTAAAAAGATATAAGCGTTTCCGGCTACAGTAACATCTATTTTCTGGGCCGCACCAAGTTCATACTCTGCCAGCCAGTTTCCATCAATATCCTTTTTAACTTGAGAAGGTTCAGGGTTAATAGATGAAATATAAATATCTTGATAACTAGTATTAGAAGGTAAAGCAATTTCGGTACGAATAGGAAAAAGATTTCTGTTTTGGAGATGATACTTTAGATTAAAGGAATATTGCTGTTTATCTCCATAAGCTAAAGATATGCCTGATTTTGAGAGAATTTCTTTGTTAAATACTAATCGCGAGTCGACTTGACTAGGTTTAACATATACAGGTCTTCCAAAATTTGATGGAACTTTTAGTTCGACATCGAAACTTCGAAAAGCTTTCTCATCCTCAATTCCTGGAATATTAATTTCCCATATTTTTCCAATTTTTTTTGCTACATCTTGGGTATCAAACGAGATAGTGAATTCCTGCTTATTGCCTACGCCTACCGCCTTATTATTGAATGTGATTTCAATCGTATATCCTTTGTCTGTTTTTTCAAAACTTGGATCTAAAGAACCTGTAGAGTTATAAGCTTTGATATTACTAACTTCATCAAATCCTAGCTCTATTTTATACGAAGAAGCGTAATAATATTCATTACTTGAGTTAGTTAGTGTAACTTTCATATCGGCCCGCGTTACACCATTTGAGTTTACTGTATACACTACATCATAATCGGTGATAAAGTTCTCAGCAGCTAATGTGGGAGAATAAAAAATTAAAGATAAAAAATAAAAAATACAAATAAAAACTGTCATATTTTTTAGTTTTAATTTGTAATTTTGAGATTTTCCTCCAGAAACGGATTCGCCTTTTGCGAAGATTGTTGACTTTTGGATTAATTGAGGAACTTTAAAACATGCTTGAAACCAAACTAACGCATCCTTCATATAACTATTTTAATACTTTCCGTAAAAATTGTCCTGTATAGGAGGTGGGGTGATTTGCTATTTCCGAAGGTGTTCCTATCGCGACGATCTCTCCACCCCTGTCTCCGCCTTCTGGTCCTAAGTCTATAATATGATCTGCATTTTTAATGACATCTAAATTATGTTCAATTACAATTATTGTATTACCTAGGTCAGCTAATTTACGAAGTACTAATAACAGCTTCTCAAGATCAGCAAAGTGAAGCCCTGTAGTAGGCTCATCAAGTATGTAGATTGCATCCTTTCCTTTCTTAGAAAGCTCGGAGGCAAGTTTCACTCTTTGAGCCTCCCCTCCCGATAAAGTAGGAGCGGGTTGCCCTAGTTTTATATAAGATAAACCGACGTCATTAAGTGTTTGAAGTCTATGAGATAGAGACGGGACAAAAGAGAAAAATTGTAAAGCCTCAGATACACTCATTTGTAGGACATCTGCGATGTTCTTCCCGTTAAACAGTACTTCTAATGCTTCATTGTTATATTGTCTACCAAGGCAAACTTCACATGTTACATATACATCTGGAAGGAACTGCATTTCTATTTTTATTTGTCCTTCGCCTTCGCAAGCTTCACATCTGCCCCCTTTTACATTAAAGGAAAATCTACCAGGAGCATATCCTCGAAGTTTTGCTTCTTTGGTACTGGCAAAAAGATCCCTAACATGCGTAAAGGCGCCTGTATATGTGATGGGATTACTCCTTGGGGATCTTCCGATAGGGGATTGGTCTATCAAGAAAACATTTTTTATATCTTCATGTCCCTTGATTGCCCTAAATCTACCAGGTTTTTGTCTATGATATGGATTTTTATATTGCATTAGTGCATGAAAAAATATATCGTTTACAAGGGTTGATTTACCCGATCCTGAAACTCCAGTAACGACTACCAGTTTTCTTAATGGGAAAGTTATATCTATGTTTTTTAGATTGTGCTCTGATGCTCCCAATATCGTTATTGATGAAGAATTGCCTTCAAAGTCCACAGCCACATCTTTTTCTGATTTTCTGATAGTTATTTTTTTCTTTTTGGAGAGATACTGCCCTGTAATAGAGTGAGGCTGCTTAGATAAAGCCTCAAAATTTCCTTCAGCAATAATTTTTCCACCTGTTATTCCGGCACCTGGGCCGAAATCGTAAATATAATCGGCAGCTTTCATCGTATCTTCATCATGTTCTACTACAAGTACTGTATTGCCCAATTCTTTAAGTTTTTTTAAGGTTTCTATGAGTTTCGTGTTATCTCTCTGATGAAGCCCGATTGAAGGTTCATCCAAGACATATAGAACTCCTGTCAGGCCGCTTCCGATTTGGGATGCCAGACGGATTCTTTGCGCTTCACCTCCGGCAAGAGTTGCCGCTGAGCGTGCAAGAGTAAGATAATCTAAACCTACATCCACTAGAAATGTGATACGCGATCGGATTTCACGCAAGATCAATTTACCAATCTCCATTTCTCGATTAGTTATTCTGTCATCTAGTTTTATAAAATACTCCATAGCCTTACCTATCGATAAATCGGATACTTCAACAATTGATTTTCCGTCAATAGTTACTGAAAGTGCTTCAGGCTTCAATCTGCCGCCTTTACACTGAAAACAAACCTCATAACGCATAAACTTTTCTATCTGGGTTTTTACATAATCGGATTCCGATTCTGTATAGCGACGTTTCAACTCATAAGAAATGCCTCTAAATGCTTCTTTGATAGCAGTATTTAGGCCCCATCTGTTTTCGCCCCTGACGAAGTATTGTCTATCCCCAGTGCCGTAAAGTAAAAGCTTCTTTTTATCATCAGATAAATCTCCTAATTTTTTGTCAGTCGGAATACTATTTGCTTTGCAAAATTCTTTAAAGGTTCGCGACATCCACGTATCAGATGTTGAGAGGTTAAAAAAAGGTAAGATACCTCCCTCATTTATGGATAAATTCAAGTTAAAAACTAAGGTACTATCGACCTCCAGTACGCGACCTAAACCTGAACATTCCGGACAGGCACCATGAGGAGTATTAAAAGAGAATATCCTTGGCTCGATCTCAGGAAAGGAAATGTTATCCACAGGACATGCAAGTTTTTCTGAAAAAAGGTGGTCTTCAAGATCAGATGGTTTATCGGGTATATCAAATGTTTTATCGTGAATGAGGGATACTATCATCTCTCCATTACCATACTGTAGAGCTTGTTCTACATCAGTTGCTAGGCGATTCCTATCAGTATCCTTTGTGATAGTCAAACTATCTATTATAAGATCGATAGTATGCTTATTTGTCTTGATTAGAACTAAGTCGCCGTCAAGATCATATACTTTTCCATCGATCCGTGCTTTAGTATACCCTCTTTTTCTAAGGCTTATAAATAATTCGGTATATTCGCCTTTTCGATCTTTAATAAGAGGAGCCATGATGAGAACACGGAGTGGGATTTTTTTAGTTCCATAGTTCCAGAGTTCAATAGTTCCAGAGTTGTCTCTTTTCATATTTTGCTCAATTCTTTGAGGCTTTGCATCTTTTAAGCTTTGTAACTTTGTCATATTCAATATTGCATTAGTGATTTGTTCTTTTGACTGTCTCGCAATTTCGCGTCCGCATTTGGGACAATGTGGATGACCGATTCTTGCGAAAAGTAATCTTAGATAATCATAAATTTCCGTTACAGTACCGACGGTAGATCTAGGATTGTGGGATGTGGATTTTTGGTCAATTGAGATAGCAGGGGAGAGACCTTCTATGAGATCCACATCAGGCTTTTTCATAGTCCCAAGAAATTGCCTCGCGTATGATGAAAGACTTTCTACATATCGCCTTTGTCCTTCGGCATAAATAGTGTCAAATGCTAGAGAAGATTTTCCACTACCTGATAGGCCAGTAAATACCACTAGTTTATTTTTAGGTATTTCTATGTCTATATTCTTGAGATTATGCTCTCTCGCACCTCTTACAATTATTTTATCCATATTTAAATCCTTATTTATCCTAAATTGAAGCTTTTTTGGATGTATTCGGACTATTTCAATTAGGATGTATTCGTATCGAGGGATCAATCATTATAGACCAATTCTGAGGATAGTACAATCCGAAGCTTACTAAGCTTAAGTCATCTTGTGGTTGTCAGTGTGAAGTGATTAAGCGAAGTGCGGAAGTCCACGTGGGGGTATAAGATAGGGGTGGATGATCCAATAGGGATCGTAGCGACCTAGATGTTTTGTGGGCAAAAACTATCTAACTACCCTATAGTCTTGACAAATAATAATTTTTTTGGTATATTTCAGATATTCTTACAAAGCGAGGCTAAAACCTTGTTTTGGACGAGCTACGGGCGGGAAGACTTTTGAGTTTTCCCCCTATAGCTCGTCTGGGGAGAGCGATAAGAGTTGCAGCAAATCATTTTTTCGCTGCATCTTTTCCGCTAATATCGGGGATCTAGCGGACAACATGTTCGCAAAATCCCGGTATGTCCGAGCTTACTCCACTTCGGAGTAACTTCGGCTCAGTCGAGCTGTTATTATAGTTCCGCAAGGAACGCCCGGAGAAGACATTGTCTGGTAGTATAGAGGAAGTTTCTTCCTTTATCGCCTTAATACCTTAAGGGTAGCATGTCTTCTCCGGCAGACAAAACTTTACATTCTCATCTTCTATAATCTACTTTGCAATTTTTTCATTATATTTTTCAGTTAGTTTCGCTTGTCATCACAATTTATGCTTGTTATAATACTCTGAGCACGATTTTTGTTTTTCACTATTTGCTATTAGCTCTATGCTTTTAGCTAATTAGGGCCGGTAGCTCAGCGGTAGAGCAGGAGCCTTTTAAGCTCTTGGTCACAGGTCCGAATCCTGTCCGGCTCACTTCGGCAAGCTCAGTGCAAGCACATCTTCACTAGAGCAGAGCTCCAAAATGCAAAATCCTTGGTTTGTATATTTGCTTCTTTGTGATAGAAAATTTTCTACGCTGGAATTACTCTTATAGTTTGGGGGAAAGACGCGACTGAAGTGACTGAAGGGGCTTTAAATGCATTGATTTACCGATTGAGAAAGAATAAACTCTTTCTTAAGAGGGGTTATATTATCGAAAGTTATAAACGGGTTGGGCATAAATTACGCAGCAACTGATTAAAATTCAAGCAAAAGTGAATAATAAAATTATAGTTTTAAGGATTATACATGTTTATTTGCTTTATATTTTATTCTATGTATTTTTTATATCTATTTCGCTGCAATTACTTTAGACTTTAGTTCCTATTTAGTTATTTCTATATTAAGTCTTATAATTGAAGGAGTTTTAATTTTTATAATCAATCATGGCGATTGTCCTTTAATCCACGTTCAGCGTAAAATTGGCGATGAAAAACCATTTTTTGAATTATTCCTCTCTAAGAAGACTGCTAAAAAGGCGATACCATTTTTCTTAGGTGTTACTTTTTTAGGATTCTTGTTACTAATTCTTAGATATATATTTTGGTATACTGCAGGTTAACGATTAAATTATGTATATAGCGAACCATTTTATTACTTGCAAAAAATTATAATCTTCTTTATATTGATGACAGCTTCATCTTATTACTCCTGCCTCGATATTTTATAAAATAGTGCATTATAAGTATTTTAAATTTGATAACTTACATGAAAGGGGGTGATAGATATTAACGGAAATGTAGGAAATTCACTTATTACATTTGTAAATGGCACTCTATTAAGTGTCGCAGCATTTATCCCGAATCTCTTAGCAGGAATTGTAATTTTACTTATAGGTATTATTCTAGGATCTATAGTTAAAAGTATCGTTCAAGGAGTATTTAGAGCATTAAATCTAGAATCATACCTTCGTAAATACGGAATTCCTGAGGCCAGAAAAGATTATTCCTGGATGAATATCTTATCTGAAATAGTACGATGGTTCGTAATTATTATGTTTTTGGTTCCTGCAGCAGATATATGGGGATTACGTCAGGTTACGGTACTACTCAATCAGTTCTTGCTATATTTACCAAATGTATTTGTATCGGCTATTGTCGGTTTGGTAGGTCTAGGAGTATCTCGACTGGCTTATGATGTCATTCTGGCTTCTACTCGTGATATAGTTCCTGAAGGTTCCCAGACCATCGCCTCAGTCGCTAGATGGGCGATTATAGTATTCGTAATACTTGCGGTGCTAAATCAATTAGGGGTAGCCCAGGATCTCATAAGGATACTTTTTACGGGATTTGTCGCTATGATCGCTATAGCGGGAGGTATAGCATTCGGACTTGGGGGACAGGAGACTGCAAAAATGATACTTGAGTCAATCTATAATGGATTGCATAATCCTCAAGTAAAAAAAAGTATTTCAAAAAAGGAAAAAGAGTAGAAGTTATAAGATAATACTCTTTTATTAAACTGAATTTTGTCCTTATGATCAGTCCCGATCTAATCGGGACTGATTTTTGTTAATACAAGGAAGTTAATCGGATGGGAGAACGAGGAATTTTAGTTACATATAATGACAACGCAGGATCTGGTAAAGCAGGGGATCTCGCAGCGAAAGCTGCAAAAAGATTATCTGATATACGATACCCATTTGATTTAAGAGCGTTTTCAGACCTAACTCACCATCCCGAGCTAATTGAAGGTTGTGAAGTAGCATGTGTGTTTGGTGGAGATGGAACAGTTTATTCTGTGGCAAGAATCATCGGAGAAAGCACCAGAAGACCTACTTTAATGCCTATTCCAGCGGGTACCGAAAATGTGTTAGCTAAAGCGATCCACGGAACTAACATTAAACCTCTTGAGTTAATGGACAAAACTGTTGCTTTTCTGAGCGGAGAGGATTCGCTACATAAACTACAGCTTCAAGCAGGCGAATACAGGCTTGACAGATCAACCCCAAATAATTTCTATTGGTTATTAACAGCTGGAGATTCAGGCTTAACTCGAAGGACACTAGCTGCTTTAGATAAGCGCGGTCCTACTTCAAAGTTATCTAAGAATATGACGGCACTGCGTGCTGCATTAAATAGAGTAAAGATTGATAATACTGTTTTAGTTACCGTATTTGATGAAAATGGAGAAATATTTGATGAATTCGATGCTCTTGAGGCATCAGTTATTAAAAAGACTCCTGGTAAATGGTCAAGGGTTCAAATTGTACCTAAAGGAGATATGAGTGATCAAGTGTTTACAGTTGGACGAGGATACACTGATTATAACTCAAGAAGACTTGTGTATAGAACGCTTTTTGACTCTTTAGCTGCTGTAGCAAGAGCGAATGTTCAAGTGTTTGATCACGAAAAAAATAAAAATGCATCATTAACTAGATTATCGTTAAAATCTAACCATACTGTTGTCTTTAGAGCGCGAGGAGAAAATTACTTCGGTGGTACTGTTACTGATAGTGAGGTGTTAAAAACAAATGCTGAAAGAGTCGTTATTAAACCTAACTCTTCAGGTCCAATAGTTGAGGTATTTTTAGTTCTCAATCCGGAAAATGGTTGAATGGTCAAATATTGTTATCTGATCTCAAGTTTTATATAATTAGATTTGTAATTTGTATTTGGCGCCATCGTCTAGTGGACCAGGACACAGGGCTTTCATCCCTGTAATCGCGGGTTCGAATCCCGCTGGCGTCACAGATCACCGCAAAGTTCAATATAGTTGTATGGATAGAAAGGTCAAACAATTCATATTTGATATACTTAGCGATTGCTTTCTATTCATGCAAGAACCCCTTTCAAATTATTCATATTTTACTCAGTCGCTCTCCAGGCAGTTACAAATAAAAGAAGGTGGTAATGTTCAATTTAGCTTTGATGTCGACCTGGATTTACGTATTAAAAAATCACTTATTAGACATAATATTACCGGATCAGTTTTTTCTGAAGAAAGTAAATGGTATGAGGTAACTGGAGAGAAGCATTATAAAGTAGTCTATGATCCTTTTTGCAATAGTTCTCTAGCAGCTCGTACATTCAGAGAAGGAGCTTTAGGAATTTCAATATTTTCTTATGATTATATGTTTATATGTTCAGCCATTTTAGATTTTCAAACTGGCCTCACTGCAATAGCCGACGATAGAAAAACAAAGTTTTATCAAATTCAAAACAGCGTAGAGTTTATACCTCAGATTATTACTATTGATAAGTTGAGTGATGCATGGATTGTCTTTACGTTAGAGAATATAGACGAACGCAAGTATATGAATGAAGAGAATAAGGTTTTTAAGGAAGCCAAAAGAATTATTATCAGTAGCGGGCACATATACTGGCTTAAACTTGCAGCTGGTTTTGTTGATGGATATATGGATCCTTTTGGGGGTGAACACTTATATGAAATGTTTGCAGCTACGATATCGCAGAAAGCCGGATGTATCGTGACAAATAAGGATGGAGTTGACTTTGATGCTGCAAAATATTTAAAAACTTTTGAAAATGATTCTAATTTTATTTACTATCCAATTGCTGCAAGATCAAAACAACTCCACAGACAACTCCTTACAGCATTAAGATTGAATTAGTAATAAACATATATCAAATACGAGATAATGATTAGTATTTTAATTATTTAAACAGTGATCTAGATCTTAGATTCTGATTCGTACGCATTTCTTACATCTCCTTCGTCTCACTTTTACAGCTGAGGTATATATTAATATGGATGAATAATTATGATGTCATCATTATAGGCGGAGGCTTATCCGGCCTAAGCAGTGCCGTAGAATTACTAAAAAAAGACAAAAAAATACTTCTTCTTGAGAAAAGAAAAATACTAGGGGGGAGAACGTCATCATGGATGGAATCCGGAATGCATATAGAATCAGGTCTTCACAGATTCTTGGGTTTTTTTAACCATTTACCAAATTTACTTAAGGAATGTGAAATCAACATTAATGAAATAGTAACATGGGAGGATACGCTCGAGATAAGGATGCCTGATAACGATCCATCAGCTGTTTTCGGAATTGCGCCTATCTTTAAACCAGTTAAAACCCTTAAAGAAGCTATTTTTAACGAAGATTTCTTACCATTAAAAGAAAAATTGAATCTAGCTAAATTTTTTATAAAAGGATTCTCTATGCTGAAAACTGATCCTGAAAAACTGGATAAACTTACAGTAGAAAAACTGGCTATCAATACCCACATTTCGCATACTACTATTGATAGAATATTGGTACCTCTAACTGAAGGACTATTCTTCTTAAGACCTGAAAGATATTCAGCTTATAATTTCTTTTTAATTTTTGCTCCACACTTATCATCGCTTTATAAATCACGAGTAGGAGCATTCAATGGAGGGATGACTGAAGTTATGGCAGATCCTTTAAGTAATTTTATTAAAAAACAAGGCGCTGAAGTGAAAAAGAATATACAGGTACTTAAGATCATAAATGATGGCAGAAGAGTAGAGGGAGTTAAAACAGATAAGAATGAATTTAGAAGCGAAAATATAATTCTTGCAACATCTTTAAATGAAGCTAAAACACTCTTAAAAGTATCAGGTTGTGAGAAATTATTTTCATCTATGATAACTCTTCGCACTATGCCCTCCGTTACTTTCCAGATTGATCTTAAAGAACCAGCTATGGAAAAAGACCGGACGACTTTCAGTCCGGGAACTGTTCTATCTTCATACGCAGAGCAATCTAGAACCACTTTTAAGTCCTCTAAAGGAAGAGTATCTATAATTCTTGCTACTCCTCATAGATATATTAATGAACCAGCCGAATCAATACTAACAGCTGTTCTCAAAGATGCGAAAAGATTGAAAATAAACATTTCGAAAAAAAACGTATTAGATTATCGAAAAGTCACTTGGGCTCATGATTTTTATACTTATGAGAGGGGATCTGAGGACTTACGGCCTTCCCAAGAAACAGACTTAAAGGGCTTAATGCTTGTAGGCGATTATACTAAACAAAAATATCTTTCTACGATGGAGGGAGCCGTATATTCAGGTATACTCGCAGCAACACTTATAAACTAACCTCTTTTTACACAATATATAGTTTATAAACCAACACTCGTGAGCTTCATTCTTTCATATCTATCAGCCATAAAGCCATTTGGGACAGTAGTAAGTTTATGTGCATAAAGAAGAAATCCATTTCGTACTGTATGATTGCCATACCGCTCATTCAGGTTATCGATAGTTCTCATAAGTCGTTCCTGCTTGAGGCTGTCATAGAACATATTTATAGAAGTTTCTTCTATAGGAGCAAGAAAGCTAACCCACACTGAGATTTGACGGACATAATGAAGTTTCTGAAATATATTTTTCCATAGATAGGTATTCGTATTCATAGGTAAAGTGTCGAATTCAGGCTCTCGGCCCAAAAGATACATAAAAAGATTGAACATTTCACCGCCGGTATCGAAATAGTGAGAAAATGTTTTATGAGTATCAAAATTATTTTGGCCACGAAGATATATCCCTACATGCCGGGCTTTCAACTTGAGTCGACGCAGCTTAATTCCTAACTCTTCATAGAGTTCATAAATATTCTGAAGCACGATCCTGTCATCATATTCATTATTCGGAAGACAGTAATTTCGACTCACTGACTTAGCCTGCTCGAAATGACTAAATGACTTTACTATACTTATATCTTCTCCGCGTCCCACATTATAGAGAAAATTTCCTTCCACATTTCCGAATTCAGCTATTAGCGCGGGGAGCGGAACATTAGAAAGCTGAGTAAGAGTAAATATACCCATCTGATGAAGTCGTTTCTCAATACGAAATCCTATACCGCAAATATCTGTCAGCTTTGCTTTTTTATATACGAATGGTACTTGAGATCGTCTTATTTCGAATATGCCATCAGGCTTTTTAAAGCCTGAAGCAAGTTTTGCAAGTAATTTATTATGAGATATGCCCACCGATACAGTAATATACTCTCCGATTTCTTCTTTAATTTTCTTTTTTAGGGATGTTATCAATCCGTAAGACCCGCCGAAAAGATGAGCCGTCATCGTAATATCCAGAAAAAGCTCGTCTATAGAAAAAACCTCTATGAAAGGGGAGTAATTCCCGCAAATTTTTATAAATTGTTTACTGGTTTTCCAATATTTCACGAAGTCTGCAGATACAAATTGCATAGTAGGACAAATTTTTAAAGCGTCATGCCTTCGGGATCCGCCTTTTATACCTAGACGCTTTGCCTCACGGGACGCTGCTATGATACAGTTACGGCCGTTTTGGGCAGTAACGCCCATAGGTATTCCGCGAAGATGTGGACTGTCCTGCTGTTCAACACTTGCGAAAAAAGAATCAAAGTC
>CAYMDS010000013.1:0-19780 GCA_964389405.1 uncultured Gammaproteobacteria bacterium | reverse complement strand
CCTCTTTGATTAGATTGATTTATCAATCTAATCATTAAGTTTTAGCCTTAAATTTTTATAATTATTAATCACTTACCCCACGGGGTAAAGCCTAGAAGGACCAGGAATACCACTACCCCCACCCACACATACTCCCATAATACGCTTTTAAATAATCTTCTTTCAAACCAAATATGCGACAAGCCCGTCAAAGTATAAAAAAACCCCGCTAAAAATAACGCAATTATGGTAGGACTACTTGGCCAAAACCAAAGAAGAGCCACTGACTCTAGGAGACATAAAGTTACCCCTATACTCCACTGCAAAACTGAGGGGTAATCAGCTTTCTGTAGAGTGTATGAACGAATAGATTGGTATACGAGAAAAAACGTGTATACCGTAACGATAGGTATAACTAACCAAAGAGGCAATCTCAACGAAAATGTAATATCAGTAATAAAAAAATATGATAGTAACGTTATAACAAATGATACTATCCGGGCACCAGATATTAAAGCAATTGTACGAATAGAAGCCACAGCAAAAACGTTTTGGCTTAAAAAAAGTGAATATAGTCCGAAAGCATAAAGTATTACAGCTATTAGACGAATAAATACATTTGCAGGAATCAAAAAATAAAACAAGCCCGATGAGAGACTATAAAAAAACGGTAAGATGAATATACTAAACGTAAAACTTTCACGGATATCTCTATACACACTCCAAAAAAGAAAAAAGTCAGTAATCACAGCAAGCGATAAAGCAATATGTAAGGCGTATGTACCAGTTTGAATATTTCCCGAAATAAATAACCCAATCGATAACAATACTACAGCTATTACAAACTTTTGCCGTTTCGAAAATATGATAGAAATTATCTTTTTCTTAGGCTTTTTTGGGATCCTACTCCCCTCTCCCGAAGATCCTGTGGAGTTTTTTTGAAAAAATTTCATTTTAAGATCATTTCATGCTAGCGTCTGGCCTATTTCTTCAGGTATATCAAAATTTGCATATACTCTCTGTATATCATCAAGCTCTTCGATTTTCTCTATAAACTGGAGGGCTTTTAATGCAGAATCTTTATCCTGAATATATATCGTAGATAAGGGTATTCGAATAAATTCAGCATTTTTTACTATAAGACTATTTCCAGCGATTGTATCTCTTACTTTAGCTAGATCTTCCCTTCTAGTATATAGGAGTATATCCCCTCCTACTTCTTCTATATCTTCAGCGCCTGAATCCACAGCTATTGAAAATATTTCATCAATATTTTTATCACCTCTATCTATAGTGATTAAACCTCTCTGCTCAAACTGATATGACACTGAACCGGGATTACCTAAACTTCCACCCAGCTTCTCAATTCTGCTTTTTACCTCAGGCGTAGTTCGTTGTTTATTATCAGTAATAGCTTCAATTATGATACTAAATCCACCCGGTCCAAATCCTTCATATACAGTTTCTTCAAGCTCTCCGTCCAGCTTCGATTGCGCACGCTTCACTGCTCTATCGATATTTTCCTTAGGCATATTGCTGGCTTTTGCTGTATCTATAGCCAGTCTAAGCCTTGGATTCATAGCAGGATCTGCACCTCCCGCTTTAGCCGCTAAGGAAATAGCGTTTGAGAGCTTCGTAAATAATTGCCCTCTTTTTGCATCAGCAGCGCCTTTTTGCCTTTTAATAGTAGACCACTTGGAATGCCCAGACATAGGAATTAAGAGTTAAGAGTTTCAGCCATAGGCGGATCCGCCTTTGGTGGAGAAAATTGAGAATTTTAAGATGATTTTGCCTCATATTTCTCAATCTCCATTCTCAAATCTCAGCTCGTATTGTACCTTCTCATATTGACATTTGCAAGAAATGCACCTAGAATAGGATACTGATAAAATCCTCCATGATACCGCTCAAAACGCAAGCAGTCCAGACAGCATTACAGGGTGATTGGCAAGCAGCTGTTATTCTAAACCAGATGCTTCTTGAAGAAGATCCCACAGATATTGATGCCCTGAATAGACTAGCTTTCGCAAAAATCAGCTTAGGAGAAATCAAAGAGGCAAAATCAATCTACCAAAAAGTCCTTACTCTAGATGAAAATAATCCTATAGCACTAAAGAACTTACAGCGACTAAACGATACATCACCGCAAACTAATGGTAATTTAATGCAGCATTTCAAGGTAAGTAACGTTTTTATAGAAGAACCCGGTAAAACAAAGGTAACTGATCTTATAAATACAGCTGATAGAAAATTACTTACACAAATAAGAAATGGCGAACAACTCACTCTTACTATAAAACGTATGAAAATATTTGCGTATGACTCACAAAAACAGTACATCGGTATGCTTCCCCATGATATAGGTAACCGGTTGATTAAATTTATAGAAGGTGGAAATCACTATGAAGCGTATGTAAAAATAATTGAGAATACAAATGTTACAGTCCTTCTGAAAGAAGTGAAAAAAGCTGCCAAATTCAAAAACCAACCTTCATTTATTTCTATAGATAAAACGAAGCTTTCACTTATGAGCGAAATGAAAAAGAATGTTAAAGATGCTAGTAGAGAAAATGACTCACATGGTTCCAGTTCTGATGAAGACTCTAGCGAATAAGCATCTACTTACTTTGAAACACAACTCTTCCCTTTTTTAATCTTTTACTCAACTGTTTAATATCATCCATTTTAGTCTGATGTACGAGTGAACGCCAGGCAAGAACCAAAGACAATAAAAATAATACCACTAAAATATACATATATTTAAAATACGCTGTCTCTTAATCCATCAATTCCTATAATAATTTTTATATCTGCGATTTCTGGTTTTTCCGAAGTTTTATCTGGATATTTTAGATTTTTTTGCAATTTTTCAAACGTATATGAATCTTTTTCCGATGCGATAATTTCAGATTTATCTATATTTTTCAGACTTGCATTTACCGCGACTACGTTACATCCAATATTTTGAAGCACCCTCTCCAGACGCTGTCCGAGCCCGCTTATACCGGTCCCATTGACTATTTCTATACTCTTTCTCTCTCGTATTATATCTTCATCTGTAAAGTGTTTTTGAGCTATTCCATTTATCGTATCGGAAGCTAGCTTTAAATTTAGGGTATCCTCAAGATAACCACTAACAGGCAGTGAATTAGCAAATATGAATAACCTAAGAATATCTATATGTGTGATATTTTGTGTCTTATTATTAGGGCGTATAAGTGCGTTAAAAAGAATTTTTGATACAGAGTAGGTTTTCAGGTCATTTCCTAAATATATATTACTGTCCGTAAATACTCCCAGTAAACGACCCGGGGGGAGATTTTTTCTCTCGCCTATTAATATCACATGGGATATTGATTTATCTTGGGGATTAAAGGAAATTATAGATGCTTTGTAAGGATTAGCAATTACTGAGATAGAAAATTGATCCCTGCCGTTATATTTACTATCTTTAACGATATAAAATAATTTAACAACCACTGAAATCACAAGGAGTAGAAATACAGTCGATATGAATACAAATACTTTCTTTAAACTATTATTTTTAGAGACTTCATCTTTTTCTCTCTTAACTACTTTATTCATAAGCTAAAATCAGATCTAATTCTTTAGATAATGGAGACTCCAAATTTACCATTTCTTCTAAATGCGGATGAACAAATGAAATACGCGATGCGTGCAAAAAGACTCTTGATAAATATTTTCTATCGTTTCTCTGTGTTTTTCTTCCGGCGTAAAGAAAATCTGCGAAAATAGGATACCCTAAGTATTTTAAATGTACCCGAATCTGATGGGTTCTACCGGTTTCAGGATAAACCTCAACCAATGAAAGGTATTCTTTAAAGGTCTTATAAAATCTGACTTTTTTTACACTGTACCTAGTTAACGCCTCTCTGCCACCCGCCACCACACCAAATTGCCGACGGTTCCAGGGCAGCCGACCTACAGGAACTTTAATCTCCCCACTTTCGGGAGATACTTTTCCATGGGCAAGTGCTAAATATGTTTTTTTTATAATTCTGTCTTTAAATTGCTGTTGTAAATTGCTGAAAGAATCAGGATTTTTGGCTATAAGAAGAATTCCCGATGTCTCCTTATCCAATCGATGCACAATCCCTCCCCGGTTATAAAAATCACCCTGCGAAACTCTGAATTCTAAATTCTGAACTCTAAATTGTTCTTCTGCCCATTCCTGAATAGTCATCTCTCCTTTTGTAGTTTCTGCTTTATTTACAGTGATTCCAGAAGGTTTATCTATCGCGATAATCGAGTCATCTTCAAAAAGTATATGTATCATGCTTTAAACTTACGAGCTTTTTGTAGTCTTACTAGTTTCTAATTTGATCAAAAAAGCGCAACTTATAATAAATAATCCAATTAAAAGAAATGATTCCCGTGAGAGTAATATATTTTGAGTATATAGAAGAAAAACATCATGAAGAAATGAAACTAACGAAAACATAATAAGAAAAATTAAACAGACGCTTCCCGTACGCATCTTACCGCTATTGTATTTAGGCATCAATACAAGTATGTAAAATATAAATAAAACTACATGCATTATGAATAAATATAGATTAAAAAACACCCCGAGAAAAAGAACGGGAAATGCAGCAAGAAGCGATATCGAAACGTAATCAAAAAATCTTTTTCTTAAGGCTTTATTTTTTCTAGTCATAAGCATATAAGAAAGAAAGAGTCCGGCTATAGCGCCAAAGATAGATACGCCTAACGGACGAGAGATGAAATATGATTGAGTTTTAGAGATTTGTCCGATATTTAAATTAAAGACAATATAAAGCAATCTGGAAAATAAAAAACTTCCTGCAAGACCCGCAAGTAGCGTATTAAAAAGCTGATCCATAGAAACTCCTTTCCGAATGAAATAAAGATCATCTCTTACATAATAATAAAATGTAAAAAGATATATTATTAAAGCTATTAAAAGCGAAATTCCGATAATCATAATAACATCAGTAATTAAGTACTAACTTCCCTAAGAATAATAAAAATAAACATATACCAATCCCCATTACTACACTTCCCACTCCTATCAAATCTGAGAAGCTGCCCACAAGCAATATCGGCATAAAAGATAAAATCCCCACAAATGAATTCAGAGCACCATATAATGTACCCCGGATAGATTCATCTGTACTCTCCTGCAAAAGTGTGTTGGCGGGGATATATACCAAAGCATTAGCGAACCCTAATAGAAATGCAAGAAATATAACTAGGTCCCTGCCACTTATAGTCAAAGAGTTAGGCAATGTTTGATTAAGCACTTTTATAAAATCTCGAGTCGTTATCTCGCTTCCGAAAGGCATTATCATAAGCACTATCGAAGCTAGTAAAATACCGGCCGTAATTATATTTTTCTTGCGATGTGAATAAAGAATATTGGCGATAAAAATTGCCCCGATTATTATCCCAAAGATCGCGGGAGTAATTACAAGTATGGGAAACTCTTCTACTTTTATATGAAGGACGTCATTTGCAAAACCAGGAGCTATAGCTGCAATAACCAAAAATAAAATCTGTGTAAGAGCTAAAAGCAGCAATGCGCCCAATATATGTATATTCTTAAGTATGTAACCTAGGATATCTTGCATTTCTTTTTTGACAGCATTCATTGGAAACTGTTTTGTAATCTTAAAGCTTTTCATTTCTTCATCAATCGGCACCTGCATTCGACTTACGAAAAATCCCCCAATTCCTAAAGATACTGCCATTAGCATAAGCGATTTCGTAAAACCTGCGTATAAAAGTAATGGGCCACTTAACACATAAGCAGCCAGCATTGAACCAAATATTCCTATTCCGAATAAGGCATTTGCTGATAAGAGTTGATTTTTTGTTACTATCAGAGGAATTAATGGCGTTTCAGCAGGAATAAAAAACTGCGTCACTATACCAAAAAGAAAAGAAACTACGTATATAACATAAACATTTTCAGGAAAAGGCATGAGGACTATAAGCAATGCGGCGCGTATTACATTTGTAAGCAACAAAACTTCTTTCTTATTCCATTTATCAGTATAAATACCGGCAAGAATACCTAAAATTATAGCAGGCACTGTAAAAGAAAGTACTACGATAGAAACAGCGGTATTGGACTTAGTAAGATTAAAAATAACAAGAATGAGAAGGAAATTAAGTATGTTTACAGGTATTTGGGTAAATATCTCAGCCAGAATCAAATAGAAAAAATGTTTGTTTTTTAATGCAAGCAACAGATTATTCTTCATGATTAACGTAAGTCAATCACAAGTATACCAAACTGATTAACTTGATGCAGAGGATGCTTTTTCTGTATATGAGCCAGTACGAGTATCTATCTTAATAAGCTCTCCGACAGAAATAAATAGAGGTACTTTTGTCTTAATGCCGTTTTCCAAAACAGCATCTTTAAAAACATTCGTGGCTGAATTACCTTTTATTGCGGGACCTGTTTCAGAAACCTGAAACACCATCTTGGGTGGAAGTTGTACTGTAAGCGGAGTACCTTCTAGAAAGCTCACAGTGAAATTTTCTCCATCTTTTAAATATTCATATCCATCGATCTTTAAGAGAGGTATTTGCTCCTGCTGATAACTCATCGGATCCATAAAGAAAGCTGATTCATCATCTTTATATAAAAATTGCATTTCCTTTTTTTGTATTTGCACATCTTCTACCCTTGCACCGTTAATGTAACTTTTATCAACCGTTGCTCCATTTGATAGATTCTTAACCCGGACTTTTATATTCGCTGATCCCCTGCCCATCTTTATATGCTGGTATGTAAGTACCTGAAATAATTGTCCGTCTTCACGGTAAGTTGTGCCGGAACGAAGATCTGTTACGGATAGCATAAATTAAAATTAAAATTAAAAGTAAAATATAAAATCTCAAAAATAAAAATAAAAAATTAAAAACTTAGCTATATTTTTAAATTTTGATCTGTATCTTTGATTTCTAATTTTTGATCTTTGATTTATCTCTTAACTCTTACCAATCCCGAACACGGGATTACCTCTATTCCTTTTTTCTCGATCTCATCAAAAAACAGGTTAGCGCCGATCGAATCTGAAGCCATGTGTCCGGCATTAATTACATTAACATGAAGTTTTTTGAGTTCCTTTAGAGCATCTTCCGGAATGTGCATGTCGATTAGAGTTCCGACTCCTGCTTTCGCAAGTTCTATATATGACTCCTTGGAAGGATTAGTCCCTCCGGTGAAAAAAAGTGCCACCTTCCCTGCCCTACTTTTAGGATTTCCCGATACTATTTCAGGCGCGTTTTTCCCTTTCGCTGCTTCCTGATATTCAGGCAACTCCATAAGATAATCATGTATCTCGCCGACTGTATCGAATTTTCTTTTATCAAGATAATTTTCCATAAATTTATCGCCTATGTTATCCCACATGGTATGAAGATTCATAACCGGTATATCCAGAAGTTTTGCTGTATCGATTATCTGATTATGATTCATGGGGTGTATTCTTCTTTTAACTGTATCTATTCTTTCACGAAGAAGTGCATCCATAACATTTACAGGCACTCCCACCTCAGCATATGCATCCACTTGAAGATCCATGACATCATGAAGTGATGCCAGGGTCACGCCTATCGGATGATGACCAATTACAAGATCGATCCCGGCACCTTTTTGATTTAAACGATCTGCTAAAAGTATTTCAGTCGCATCAGTATCAATACCAGCAAGAATTTTTTTAACGGATTTTTGGAGATCACCATAAAGAATACCCGAGTCAGAATAAGGATTATCTAAAGTTTTCGGATCAAGATATTGCTTTTTTTTCTTCGGAAGTTCTTCGTATTCTTCTTTTCTCTTTTTAATATACTTTTTGACATTTTCTAGACCCCTGGGATCAGCTTCCATCCCCATCTTGAGTCCTAAATCGAAGATTTGTTGAATAGTCATGAGATCAAGTATATAATAGTAGGAGCTTATTTTCAAGCTAAAAGATGCACAACTTGAAAGTTTCATAGCTGCAAAGTTGCAGAGATCCAGAGTCTGTATTAACTTTGTAACTATGCAACTTTAAAACTTATTGTGAGCCGGGGTGGTGGAATGGTAGACACGAAGGTCTCAAAAACCTTTGAGCGTAATAGCTCATGTGGGTTCGAGTCCCTCCCCCGGCACTAAAATATTTTAAGTACCGGTAAATGTCACGATACGACCGAAAATGAAGACATGACCAATCTCATCTTTTTGCAGGACTCCTTCACCGACTACTTTATCATGTTTTTTCCCAAAACCTCTCCTACGAACAAAATAATGACCTCCGAATCCGACTCCGGCTCCATCCAGAGTAAAGTCATAAGCAGTATTTCCAACAAAATGAGAAAACCTCAATTGGCCTGTATCTATACCTTCTTTACCCAATATCGGACTCTCTAAGCGGATACCCACAAGAAAAACTTATTATATCAAATGTGATTTTGCCTATAATCCAGAAAATCTGGATATATAAAAAGTTACGTCTTTTATAAAAAAAGCTGTTACCTATCTTGCAAACTCAAGAATTTAATGTAATATTGTTAGTAATATGCTAAAGACCCTAGATTTAGCACTAACTAAGAAAAAATTTATTAACGGATAAAATCACTACACGTAAATGCATGAATAAAAAATTTCTACGAATATCTTCTAGCTTCATAGTACTTGTTGCAATCGTTATCTTATTTATAAATTATCGTGGCTGGTTTCAGTCAAATCAGATTTCAAAAGCAGACGATACAGGGTATACAAAAGAGGGTATTCAGGAAGTTATTAATGCAAATAATAGATTTAATTTTAATTTATATTCTAAACTTTCTAAATCGGAAAATGGTAATTTATTTTACTCGCCATACAGTATATTTGCAGCTTTAGCGATGACATACGAAGGAGCAAACGGACAAACGGCAGATGAAATGAAAAAAGTCTTAACCTATCCAGACAAAAAAATCCTAAGGCCGAACTTCGCCGCGATTTATAATGAAATAAATACAAATGTTAAGGCTTACGAATTAAATACCGCGAATGCATTATGGGTACAAAAAGACTTTTCACTTCTTACCGATTATTCTCGAATTGTTAATAAGCATTATGGCGGAAAAGCATCCAATTTAGATTTCGTCAATGCAGCTGAAAAGTCTAGAGAGACTATAAATGACTACACCAAACAGCAAACCAATAATAGAATTTCTGAATTAATCCCTCCCGGATTTCTTGATACAGGGACTAGGCTAGTATTAACTAATTCGATTTATTTTAAAGGTACTTGGGTATGGGAATTTGACGCATCAAACACTTACAGTGAAAGTTTTAAAATAACACCTCATGATACTGTAATGGTCTCCATGATGAGCATGAATCCTAAAAAAGCAAAGTTTAATTATGCACAAACGGAAGACACACAAATCTTGGAATTACCTTATAAAGGAAACAAGATTTCTATGCTGATATTACTGCCGGCCGAAGATCTTACATCTATAGAGTCTTCGTTGACATTAGAGAAATTCAATGAATATAAATCTAAATTGAAAGAAACAAGTCTAGATTCAATTTTGCTTCCCAAATTTAAACTTGATACTGAATATTTCATTAAGGACGCTTTAATAGCCTTAGGAATGCCGACAGCTTTTTCCTCTAGTGCTGACTTTTCCGGAATGACTGGTAGAAAGGATTTATATATTGATTCTATTATCCATAAAGCATTTGTTGAAATTGATGAAAATGGAACCGAAGCAGCTGCTGCAACTGCAATAAATATAGCACTTAAGGCAATAGTGCCTAGAAACGTTTTTAAGGCAGACCATCCATTTATATTTATAATCCAAGATAAAGAAACAGAAAATATTCTATTTATAGGTAAGGTCGTTGATCCAACGAAATAGAACTCCTGCAATACACCTTAAGATACTGATTTATAAATTTTTTACTCGAATAAAATATATCGATAATCATTATTGTCGATAAATAGTTATAAAAATCTCACCCCAAACTTTTTTAATTCCTCAGATACAATTTGTAGAGGTAAACCGATTACATTAAACGGATCGCCTTCTATCTTTTCTATGAAAACTGCGCCTATGCCCTGCATACCGTAAGATCCTGCCTTACCCATTGGCTCTCCTGTTTTTATATAGGAATCAATTTCAGAAAGACTAAGTTTATTAAAATAAACTTTTGTAACGATTGATTTTGTTATAGATTTTTTAGAAGTTGTATCTAGAATAGTAAACCCCGTAACTACTATATGTCCCCTTCCACTTAATTTCAAAAGTATTTTTTTCGCTTCTTTTTTATCAACCGGCTTACCGATAACTTCTCCATCCAACACCACAAATGTATCAGCCGCAATAATAATAAATCCGTCTCCGTCATTAGCTCTTATACCCAAACGTTTTTTGCTGTTAACACTTTGTGAATTTAATATATCTCTAACTGCTAAAGCTTTTTTTAAAGATAACTGCTCGGCATTTCCCCTGGGTTTAAGACGTGGATTTAACTTCTCCTCTACCTCAGGTTTAATAGTTTCGAAACTTAAACCTATTTGATGTAGAAGTGCTTTCCTCCTAGGTGACGAAGAAGCTAAAATAATTTTTTTCATAAAGTACACCTTAGAGGTGTCCCAGCTAGGTCACCTCGGTAAATGCTTAAACCCTGCGGATACGCTTTCTAATATTTTCTATAACGGAATTAATTAGATATCTTGGTTTGTCTATTACTAAATCCTGGGCATGTAGATATTCTGTATCTTCCCCTCCAAATCCTCTTTTGAAAATTGATATTGTATAGAATCTATGATTCTTATCTTCTTCTGATGCAACACCCCAAAAATTATACCTCGTCAATCCTCTCTTTTTCGCATCAAGTATTGCCTCCCTCTGGATTAAATATGCACCTGGATACTTTCTCCCCTCCATGGTACCTACACCATAATGATATACTGCTTCTTTTCCATAAAAAATTACAAATGCCTGAGCTAATACTTTATTTTCGTATTTTGCTGTATACATAATTGCCTTGTCAGCATTGAAAAAAACTCTAAATTGTTCAAAAAAATACTTATAGGAAAAGGGTACAAATTTCTGACGCTTAGCTGTCTCGATTTGGTAGTCATAAAACTCTTTAGCGGAATTAATATCTTGTTCTCGTATTATTTCGATTCCTAGTTTATCAGCTTTTCTTATCTCATATCGCGTAGACTTTCTCATAGAAGAAAGTAATTCTTCTTCGCTTTTGGTTATATCAAGAACCGAAGTTAATTCTCCATGAAGATACATCGGTGCACCTTTCAAACCGTTATCACTAAAAATCTTTTTAGATAAATTTGATGATTTAAGTTGCGGTCTGACTCTGACAAAAATACATTTACTGTCTATTGCAATCTGCTTCATCTTATTAAATATCTCTTTCACGAGTTTCCTATTTTCCCAATTAATTATCGGCCCTCCAGGTATTGTCATATACCTACCTCTTCTAGCATCCTCGATCACACACAGCATCACACCTATCAGCTTCTTATCTTGGAAAAAACCCATGCGGAAAATTGTTTTACCCAAATTCTTATGGAATTCTCCCCAATACCATGACTGAAGGAAATTAGATTCAGGGTGATTCTTAAGAAAACTTTCCCACTCCCCTTTTTTTTCTATTAGTTTTACTGTGGTTTCAGCCATATATTTATTTTATCAGCTATCTTACGTGCATCACCATCAGTTATATTTATATGGGTCGGTAAATTCACTATTTTTTCTGAAATACTTTCAGCATTAGGACATTGGTTTATATAATCAGTCAATTTAAGATATTTTTTTGGTGCTACCGGCGCATCATACCAGATATCTGAAATATATATTCCAAAACTTTTAAGATTCTTTATCAGATTTTCTCTTTTTTCAACGATAACAGGAAACCGCAGATTACTTGAATTACTTATTTGTTCTTTAGTCGAATAGAAAAGAATTTTTGGATCAAGCATACGAATATAAACACTGGCGATCTTTTTTCTATGCTCCAAATTCATATCTAAATTCTTTAACCCATCAAGCGCTAACTGTGCATGCTTATCAGGAAGTCCATGCAATACCTCTCCTCCATCCATAGGTAAAGATAAAAGATGTACTTTTTTTAAAAAAGCGTGGAGTATTTTTCCTATTTTTAAGCCATAAAGATTTCTAATCAAAAACGTAAACAAAGGATACAGCCTATCGACAATTTGTTTCTTTTTTGTTAAATCTTGCACCTTTGCACCTGTGTACCTTTGCACCTTTTTATCTCTTATCACTAATGCTCCGCCTGATACACCATCTACCATTTTATCCTGACTGAAGGAAAGGACTACGAAATCACCAATTGTTCCTGCTTCGCGTCCATTTTTATACTTTGTGCCAATGCTATGCGCCAAATCTTCAATTAATACAATGTTTCTCTCTTTACAAATTTTTTGTATTGCATCTATATCGCAGGGATTACCAAGAGTGTTTTGGATAATAACAGCTTTAATTTTGAAATTTTTAAGTGCATTTTTCAAAGTATTGGCTGAAAAATTAAGCTCTCTATCATCTACATCTAAATATTTAACTTTTAATCCCTCATCTACAATTGCCTTATAAACAGCAAAGCAAGTAAATCCATTAATGGCAACTATTGAGCCCTCCGGTAAATTCATAGCTCTTAAGCTTAGCCTTATTGCCTCCCTACCTTTATATAAAAGTGTGACTTTCCCATCATATTTTTTTTCCAAAAATTCTTTTAATTTTACATTTGAATTTTTATCATTTCCTGAAAATAAGGATGAAATAACGTATTGGAGATTATAATTTGAACCTAGAGAATTGAAAATATTCATAATCAAATCTTTTGATGCAATACATGTGCCACGTTCTGAGCTACCTCCTCAGCATGGGTAAATTGCGGAGAATGTTTTGCGTTTTTTATAACAATTAACCTGGAATTTTTTATCAAATCATTCATAATTTGTCCATCTTTTAAAGGAGTAATTTTATCATTTTCTCCCCAAATTATAGTCGTCGGGACACTGATGGACGGAATAACAGGTAATAGATCTATATCATGCAGATTTCGGAAAGTTTCGCGCATAATAGGTTTCGCATCTTTATAATCAGATTCACGGGCAGCTCTATAGAGTATCTCTCTTGCCTTTTCTGATGAGGATACGAATCTTCCTAATTTCGCAATGGTTTTAAAAATAGTCCGCTTAAAACGGATTTTCATTTCGTTATGGAAGATACCTGCGCTATCCAGTAAAAACAAATGTTCTATTCTTTGGGGATTTTTCGATGCGAATTTCAGACATATTCTCCCACCGTTTGAGTGTCCGAGGAGAACTACTTTCCCCTTTTCTTTACTGACAATTTCCGTAAGCCATTCTGTATAATCTTCTATTTTCCATGGCTTATCAAGTGGGGCTGTCAAACCTGGTATATTCAGTATGATAGGTAGAAAACCTTTTTTTTCTAAAACTTCTAAGAACTTCTCCCATCTATCAATGCTTGTAGCCCAACCATGAAGAATAAAAACCTTTGTCATCATACTTAATACTTAAACAATTATAGTCCCCACTGCTTCCTTCGAACCTCCCAGACTTCCTCTCTTCTACTTAGCTTTTCGACATCCCTTTTATCCGCCAAAAGATTCTCAATTATCCCTTCCATAAATCTTGCACCTTTAAAAAGGATAGTTTCTCCACCGCGAATGTTTTTCAGTAAATAATCTAGTACTTCACGAGGATTTGTGAATTTTTCCAAAACTACTGAACTTCCGATTTTATTCATAAGCAAGGGGTAGGTGTATTCTGAAACTCTAGGTCCCATTAATATTATCCGGTCAAACTTAAGACCTAAAATTACCTCTGCTAGTTTTTCATGCTCTATCCTTTCTCCACTTCCCTGCTCAAGCATATCTCCAAGTACGCCCCATTTAGGATTATTAGGCATTTTTCCATACATATTTAAAATAGCAGTCATAGATGAAAGATTTGCGTTATAGCAACTGTCTACAATGGTCGTATTTTTTATGCCTTTAAATATAGAGCTTCTCCCGGGTGGTACTTTAAAATTATTAAAGGACTTATCGAAGGGTAAATTTAAATACTCAGTTAATATCCGACATGCTTCAATTGAGTAAAAAACTTCCTGTGGAAAAAGCAGTGGAAAAGAATAATTTATGCTATTTATCTTATATGAAGTTTTAGTTGTCAATACTTTATACTCCTGTAGATTCTTTTTCTTTTTTATCAGATCTATTTTCACTTTTGATCTGTGTTGTTGCTTTATTATCAACTCCTGGTCTCCATTTACTATCGCGTATTCTTTGCAATACTTAAGAAAAGTTCCGAATTCGAAAGCTATCGCTTCCTCAACTGTATCAAATTTATTATGCCTGACTAAAGGGTCAAAATACATCCCGTGAGTTCTGGCAGTATTTAACCATAAAACAATATCAGGCTTAAGAAACGATCCTAAAAACTCTCCTTCTTTCGGCCTGTCACAATCTGCTTCAACGACATAATAATCTTTTTCCGGAGCACTTCTTAAAGCACAAAATGGAGCAAGCAAAAAAAGCAAAAACCACTCAGACTTGAATAAAGTCTGCCTGTGCAAGTCTAAAATATCAAAAGGTATCCCAAAACTGCTATTTGCATGGTCTGAATACTTAGCTATATCACCTATTTGAGACTTAATTAGATTAAAAAGAGTTGTTTTACCATTTGAACCGGTAACTACAATAATCTTAGGATTCCAGCGTCTTAATCTAAATCCCGCGAAAAACCGGAAATAGGAAGCGATAGGAAAATATAGTATGTTTTTAAGTTTAGCCACCATTTATAAATCTAATTTTACATGAATTTCTCGTCATATGTCATCCTGATCCCGATTAATTCGGGAGAAGGATCTTTCAGCTTGCTTGAGATAATCTGCTATTCCTGCCTGCCGGCAGGCCGTGAGAGATTCTTCGCTACACTCAGAATGACCATTCTTGCAGATTGTAATTAAATGAAAAATGTCCACCAAAGGCGGATCCGCCTTCTGGAGGAGAACCTGAAAAATGAAAAATATTATTCTGTGTGGCTTTTTTCCACACTATAAAACTTAATTCTATCTCCCCGGAATAATAAATCTACTTCACCGGTAGGACCGTTTCTATGCTTAGCAACTAAAAGCTTGGTAGGAATTGTAGGCCCAACTGATTCAGTATCAGGTCTATACAAAAATGTGACTACGTCTGCATCTTGCTCTATCGCTCCTGATTCGCGAAGATCGGCTAATTGCGGTCTTTTCTCGCCTCTATGCTCAACAGCACGTGATAGCTGCGATGCTGCAAGTACTGGGACATTTAACTCGCGAGCTAGATTTTTTAAGGCCTGGGATACCATAGAGACTTCCTGCACCCTACTCTCATAATGTCTGTCAGGATTCACTAATTGCAGATAATCAACAATTATAAGTCCTATTTTATTTTCAAGCTGTAGTCTTCGTGCCTTACTTCGCATTTCCATAATTGAAAGACCCGGAGTATCATCTATATATAATGGTGCATCGGCGAGCTGACCCATCGCTTCAGAAATCTTCGTGAAATCATCTTCTGTAAGTTTTCCAGTCTTTAGTCGCCATGCATCTACATCAGCTTGAGCTACAAGTAGCCTATCTACTAGCTCTTCTTTACTCATTTCAAGTGAAAATATACCAATAGGTACTTTTTCATGAACTGATATATATTGTGCTATATTTAACATAATAGCCGTCTTCCCAGTGCCCGGACGCGCAGCTAAAATTAAAAGATTTGATTTTTGCATGCCGGAGAGCATATTATCCAAAACAGTAAAACCTGTCTTTATTCCTCTTAAACCAGATCCGAGCCTATGTATTTCATCTATTTTGTCAAAGCTTGCTGTTAAAGTATCTTTTATTGGAGTAAAACCACGAGTTATAAAACGCTGAGAAATAGAAAAAACTACCGATTCTGCCTTATCAAGCACTTCTTTAACATCTTTTCCCTCAGAATAGGCAAGTTCGGATATTTCTCCACTTGCCTGTATTAGAGATCTTTTAGTAAATGACTCCCGGACTATAGATGCATAATGCTCTACATTAGCCGCTGTAGGCACAGATTCAATTAATTCTGTAAAGAAATCACTATCCGCTACTACTTTTTTCTTCTTTAATTCTGCGGATATCGTCAGAATATCGATAGGCTTTCTTTGCTCATAAAGCAAAAGCATACACTCGAAAATCACTGCATGTGTTTCATTGTAAAAACATTCAGGCTTTAGAAGCTCTGAAACGATATTTATCGCATCTTTATCTATAAGAATAGCACCTAATACGCTCTGCTCAGCTATGATATTTTGTGGGAGTGTTCGGGGTTTGGTCATACTTACCCTCTATATTATTTCTGATAATGTAAAAACTACTGCAGAACTATCTTCTCAATCTCTTGCGGTAATTTATCAAATGATACTGAATATTTGGACTCAGTCTTATATATATCATTCGCTAACTGCTTCATAGAATCATTTGCTTTAGCGCCATAAAAAACTATTACATTTGATGCGATGCTAGTAACGAATCCTGGATCAATTGCCTCGTCTAGCCGCAAAACTGCTATATGGTACTCATGAAGTTTTGAATAATCCTTAGCTATTATATCTCCCCTGCCTACTAGAATCTCTATTCTATCAACTCTTATACCATACGCCACAGAAGCACCTAATCTTATACCGCTTATCTTAATACCACTAAACTCATATTCACCAGGCCCGGAAATTATAAGCGTATCTTGGGAAATCTTTTCATCTATTTGATCTTCAAGAAGTATAAATCCATTTGCATCAGTTGCTTTACCGGAAGGATTTATTATCACTGATCCCTGTTTTCCTTTGATCCGTAAACTCTTTTCGTTTAACAACGCAATCTCCATATATAAAAATAACTTTTTCATACTAACACAGCTTTCATTCCTTGACAATAGTATTGTTATCAAGTAATATCAAAACACTCAAACACTTCTCTGCTCTCCTTAGTGGTATATTTGCTAAAGGCATAACGCGTATAGTTATGAATAAAGAAAAAATAGTTCTTTCAATGGTCGCCATTCTTCTTGGCTTATTCGTCGCTGGAGGTGCTTTTTATATTTATCAAATGACTCGCACCATAAGTGACACGCCTCCTCCTATAACATTTAATTCTACCCCTACACCTTCAGAAATCGAGAATAATAAAAACTTTTTTATAATTGAATCTCCCAAAGAGGAAGAAGTTTTTAACAAAAGAATAATTGATATTAAAGGAAAAACCGTAAAGGATGCTACATTGATAATATCTACGGCAACGATTGATCAGGTAGTAAAACCGAATGCGAACGGTGATTTCAGCTTGACTCATACTCTTGAAGACGGGGTGAATATCCTCCGATTTACGGCTGTTTTCAGTGACGGAACTGAAGAGATCCAAAGTCGTATCGTAACGAGTACTGAAGAAGAGTTTTAAATATGAAATATATTATTTTAGTAGTCTTAGTCATATTTACCAGTTTTTTTATAGCTGACGACTCTCAGGCAGTGACAATGACTCCGGAACCTACGGTAAGCAATGGTGAAAAGCTTATCGATGAAATCAATAATTTACGTGAAAAAGTAGCATCGAAGGTCGCGGAGTTAAACTTGGTTGAAAAACGCGGATCTCTCATAACTGTAACGCAAATCTCCGGAAATAAAATAACAGGCAATGACTTTCAAAATACAACCAGGATAATAGATGTTGATGAATTAACGAAGTTCGCATCTCCCTCTGCAAAATCATTTGGGATTTCAGATATTACACCCGGATCAAAAATAAGCGTAATAGGACTCTATAATAAACAATCGAAAAGATTGCTCGCCCGCTTCATAAGCTCTAAAAGCCTTCCTACATTTTTATCCGGAATAATTACTGAAATCGATAAGGTGAATTTCACTATAACAGTCGTATCGGAAAGTAAAAAGAATACTCTGATAGATATAGAAAACATAACAAAAACTTCAAATTATTCAGAGGAAGAAGGGATGGTGAAACTGGGATTTTCAAAATTAATCGTTGGAAACCGTGTACACATAGTAGGATTTGACAATATTGATGAAAAAAACAGAATATCAGCAACCAGAGTCCTTGTACTTCCCGAATTACCCAAAAATCCTAAAATAAGTACTGATCGAGTATCAGATACACCTTCGAATATATCTGCCACCCCAAGCGGAAAAGTAACACCCCCTCAATAGAGAAAAAGTCAAAATGCAAAAATCAAAAGTACAACTCAAAATTAAAAAACAATAGATTCCTATTTTAACTTTTTATTTGTGTTTTTGAATTTTCACTTTTGACCTTTTACTTCCTATGGACCGCTTGCAGAGGTTAAAAGAAACTATTTATAAAGCGTCTCTGGAGGCTGTCCTCGTCTCCTCTGTTCCAAATATCACTTATCTAACCGGCTATTCTAATTTTTCGACAACTGAACGCGAAGTATACTTGTTAATTACCCAAGATACACAATACATATTCACAGACGGAAGATATGTAACTGCAGTTGAAAAATATATAAAAGACTTTAAATTAGTCGAAATTTCCTCAAATTATAAATTCTATGATGCTTTAAATGAAATTATAACTACTAAGAAAATTAGATCACTGGGAGTTGAAGAATTAGATATAAAACTCTTAGAATATAAAAAAATTAAACAAATAGTTCCAAATATAATACCAGCTGAGTTAAATGATTTAAGGATCATAAAGACATCAGATGAGATTAAACTTATAGAAAAGACTTGCAAGCTTGGAGATGAAGCTTTTAGATTCATCTTAAAAGAGATTAAATCAAGTCTTACTGAAAAACAAATAGCTTACAGACTTGAAAATTTTATTCGTGAAAAAGGAGCTGATTTATCTTTTGCTACGATTATAGCTTTTGGTGAAAATGCAGCAGTACCACACCACCAAACCGATGACAAAAAACTTAAAACTAATGATTTAATCTTAATAGACTTTGGGGTAAAGCTTAATAATTACTGCTCAGACATGACCCGAACGGTATTTCTGGGCAAAGCTACAAATGAACAAAGAAAAGTTTATGAAACCGTCTTAAATTCCCAACAAAAAGCAGTTTCATATCTTGAATCTTGCTTCTTGAATCTTAATTCTTCTGAAAAAATAATAAATTCTGCAGACGTCGACAGGATGGCACGAGACTACATCATGTCTTCCGGTTTTGCATCAATCCCCCATTCCCTAGGTCATGGCATAGGCATAGAAGTCCATGAACCTCCCACCCTCTCACCGATCTCACAACAAAGCTTGACAGAAGGAATGGTTTTCTCGATAGAACCGGGAATATATTTACCGGGAAAATTTGGTATAAGAATTGAAGATCTATTTGTAATCGAGAAAAATAAACTCAGGCGGCTTACAAAATCCCCAAACAAACTAATAGAAATTTTTTGATCAAGAGTTACTCATTTCGACCATAACATCAATTAATAAACCACTGTCGTACACAACAATATTCAACTTAGTAGTGCTATAACGCTTCCATGTATCAATACATGGAAGCAGGGTGCCCAGTATACATGTATACTGGGCAGCTTAGCAATTAAATAAATATTCGGAAGTAGTAATTCAAGCAAATAATTGAAGCTGAAAGTAATCATTGACTTTAATGTGATAAAGTGGTATGCTTTATTGTACTAAAGTATGAACACGAAAAGAAATCTATATAAAACTATACTTGCTTTAAAAACCGAGGATGAATGCC
>CAYMDS010000012.1:0-21161 GCA_964389405.1 uncultured Gammaproteobacteria bacterium | reverse complement strand
TAAAAAAAGTCATTCTGAACGAAGTGAAGAATCCCCTCACGTGTGCAAAAACCCAATGGGATCCTTCGCTAACGCTCAGGATGACATACAATAAAAAAACTCTAAAGATTATTTCTTTTTTCCATCTCTAGATCAGATTCAACCATCATCTTAACTAATTCTGAAAATGACGTTTTGGGAGTCCAGCCTAATTTATCTTTAGCTTTGTTATAATCTCCAATTAAGTAGTCAACCTCTGCTGGCCGCAAATATTCTGTTTTGTTGGGCAGAACATACTCTCGCCAATTATTAATTCCTACAGCAGTGAAGGCTAATTCGACAAATTCTTGCACACTATGGTTTTCTCCTGTGGCGATGACGTAATCGTCAGCTTCTTCCTGCTGCAGCATCAACCACATCGCCTCAACATAATCTCCCGCAAACCCCCAATCTCTTTTAGAGTCAAGGTTCCCTAATTCTAATTTCTCCTGTTTGCCCAAAGATATCCTAGCTACAGCGTTACTTATTTTTCGTGTAACAAATTCCAATCCGCGCCGAGGGGATTCATGATTGAAAAGTATACCGGATACCGCAAACATATCATAACTTTCACGATAGTTAACGGTTATATAGTGTCCATATACTTTCGCTACGCCATAGGGAGAACGCGGATAAAACCTGGTAGTTTCCTTTTGCGGAGTCTCAGTTACTTTTCCAAACATCTCTGAGCTTGATGCCTGATAAAATTTAATTTTTTTATTCACCTGTCTTATGGCATCAAGTATCCTAGTCACTCCAAGGGCTGTAAACTCCCCTGTTAATACCGGCTGACTCCATGAAGCTTTCACGAAAGATTGAGCAGCAAGGTTGTATATTTCGTCTGGTTCTGCTTCACTTATAGCATCCGCAAGTGAAGCCTGATCAAGTAAATCGCCGGGGATTAGTTTAATTTGATCTGAAATGTGCTGGAAATTTTGGACATTCGGAGTACTCAATCTTCGAACCAGTCCACTAACTTTATAGCCCTTATTAAGCAAAAATTCTGCCAAATAGGATCCATCCTGACCTGTGATTCCTGTTATTAAAGCTTTTTTCATAAATACCTCAAATAAGATTTTATAAAACTTTCCGCCAATAGTCCAGTATATCCCGCAAGGTCTCATTAATTGAGGCTTTAGGAACCCACCCTGTAACTTTCATAAATTTCTCTGGATTGCAGCGGAGTTCAGGAATATCACTCGGCCGAAAAAGCGATTTATCAGATTCAACTGATATCTTAACTGATGACTGAGATAATAAAATATCAAGCATTTCCTTTATAGAGTAAGACGTACCTGTGCCGATATTATATGCCTCTCCAGGAATACAATTATCCAAAGATAGAAGATATGCTTCTACCATATCCCGCACATCAGTGAAATCTCTTTTAGCATCTAGATTTCCCACTTTCAAAACAGGCTCGCGCTTATTCTTTTCAATTTCAACTATAGTCTTTGCAAATTGGGAGATGGAAATTTTCGAAGAGAGTCTTGGGCCAATATGATTAAATGGACGAAGTCTCACAATGGGAAACTTATACGCCAGAAAATAACTCAATCCTAAATAATCCTGTGCGATTTTAGATACAGAGTATGGATTATCGGGTCGAAACTCAACCTTTTCATCTATAGGTAAATCCTCAGTACTCACGTTTCCATATACATGAGAAGAGGAAATTACCAATATTTTCTCCGTATTTAATTTACAATGTTTAATTGCCTCAAAAAGATTAACTTCAGATGTAATATTATTCATCAGTACCTCAGAGGGATTGGTGAAACTTTCCGCGACCGAGGTAGACGCAGCTAAATGGCATATGATATCCGGCATTACCTCACTTATTACTTTTTTAGTTTCTTCAAGATCTAATAGATTGACTTTGTAAAGCTTAATTGAGTCCTTTATGCTGTTAAGGTTATTTAGGTGTCTGTCGCTAACATGAGTACCAGAAATATCAAATTTATTTTGTGAACTTAATAGCTCTGCCAAATGACTTCCAACAAAGCCGGTTATACCTGTTATAAATACTTTTTTCATAACTAATATTGTTTATTGTGTTTATGCTTTAGCTTCTTCATTATAGCATTAAATTGTGGGAATTTTACCAAACGAATGGAATCTTCCAGGCTAAACCAATCTGCGTCCTTGTATTCATGAGTATCGAACTTGAAATTGATCCTATCTCGCATATATACCAAATAAAAAAAATCAAAGTGTAGTCTGCATATTCCAGTAGGTATACAAACGGTAACGTTGGCATCAAATAATTCAATATCTTCATTAGTCAATTCATAAGATAATTCTTCCTTAAATTCACGCTTTACTGTATCTACTGGTCCTTCACCTAAATCAAGATGGCCACCCGGCGGTGACCAAATCTTGGCTTTAATATGGTCACCGACATATACCAAGCCTTTTTCTAAATATAAAGGTATAAATAAAGCACAAAAATGGCTGGTTTTATTTTGGGGCTTGGTGTACGGTTCACCTTCATCAATTCTATCTTTAAATGCTGTTAAAGTTTTTTTATCTACCTGAGAGAGTCTTTCTAGTTTATTTATTTCTGATATCAAAGAGGACATGTGTATTTAACTTTACTTATCTATCTTCCAACACCAATATAATTAAATCCAATTATTTTTGCTCTATCTGGATTATAGATATTTCTTCCATCAATAATATTCGGTTTATTCATAAGGTTTTTTAATTTTTTTAGATCCAATTCTTTAAATTCATTCCATTCAGTCATCAAAATAATTAATTCAGCGTCTTTGGCGGCATCATATGGACTCTCAGTATATGAAATATTACTCTCTGAAAGTTTAAGCTTTGCATTATCTGTAGCAACAGGGTCATAAGCCTTTATGGTAGCACCATCTTCTAATAATTGGCTGATGATTGAAATTGACGGCGCATCTCTTAAATCATCAGTATCAGGCTTGAAAGAAAGACCTAAAATTCCTATTAATTTATCTTTCACTGATCCATTTAATAATCTACGGGCTTTATCGGTAATTCCATTAATTGCATCGCGATTTATATCTTCAACATCTTTAAGTAATTTAAAATTATATCCGTAATTTGCTGCTATAGCTATTAATGCCTTTACGTCTTTAGGAAAACAACTTCCGCCGTAACCAGCACCTGCGTTTAAAAACGCACTCCCGATTCTTTTATCTTGCCCTATTGCCCCAAGCACTTGGGGCCCATCTGCTCCCAGTTTTTCAGAAAGCTGGGCAATGGCATTAGCGAATGAAATCTTGGTAGCCAAAAACGCATTCGAAGCATATTTAATCATTTCAGCCGTCGGAATATTTGTAAGGATTAATGAGACTTTGCCGTTTCCTGACGTGATAGGCTTATGAAGCTCTACAAGCAATTCTTCTGCTTTTTTAGAATCACTCCCGATCACAACCCTATCAGGATGTAACGTATCGGATATAGCTTGACCTTCCCTCAGGAATTCAGGCACTGAAGCATAATCAAAATTAACATTTTCTGGCTTTACATCATCAATAATTTTTCGCACTTTTTCACTGGTACCGACAGGAACAGTGCTTTTAGTGATAACTACTGTATATTTTTTAAGATGTGTCCCGATTTTGCCAGCAACATCAAACACAACCGATAAATCTGCTTCCCCGTTAGATTTAGGAGGCGTACCCACTGCTATAAACACTACATCAGACTCTGCGATAGAGGGCGTATAGTCCATTGTGAAAAGCAATCTTCCGGCATTAACATTTCTCCTAACCATCTCTTCAAGACCTGGTTCGTATATAGGAATAATGCCTTTCTTAAGATTTTCTATTTTCGATGGCGTATGCCCGATAACCCATACTGTATTTCCTAAATCAGCAAAAACCGTCGCTGTAACCAAGCCTACATATCCATGTCCTACAAATGTAATTGTCATATTATTTACTAATTAACTCTAATGCGTCTTCAAAGCGCCTCATTGCAACACCAATTTGTCTTATTTTATCATTTCTAAGTGATAAATTGCATGGTCTTTCGGCACGTCCCTGAAAATATTCATCACGTGTGGTTTTTTCTATCAGGCTTTCTGGAAAATTAAATTTTTTCGCAATCATTAAAGATACCTCATATGGAGTAAGAGCCTGACTTCCCACTGCATGATATATTCCCTCAGTTTTTGATGAGATTACGACATTCAATACCTTTGCTATATCGTCGATAAAAGTAGGAGCGAATATATGATCTGTAATACCTGATACCACTTCTCCTTTCTGTAAACGAGAAAGAATAGCTCGTACGAAATCTTTTTTTTTCTTGCCTTTATCTCCATTTAGGAAAGGGCCTGGGTGAGCCTCCGAGTTAAACGGCCCAAATGGATATGCGAGTCGGATGATTACGAAAGGTATCCCTGAATTTAAAATAATATCTTCGCCTTTATGTTTAGTCAATCCATACCAATTTATGGGATTTGGCTTATCTTCCTCTTTATACCCACCATCAGATGGGTTTTCCCCGTCAAAAACAAAGTCTGTGGAAAAATAAATCAGTTTCTTATCTGTTTTTTTGCAAGCCTCTACTACATTTTGAGTGCCCACGACATTTATCGCCCAAGCCGTATCAGTATTTTTAAACAACTCTTGACCAGTCCCGGGAATTTTTGCGATTGCTATATCTCTTTCTTTATCTCTTTCGCATCCATCAACATCGGTTTTTGCTGTAAGATGTAGAACAACTGAAGCTTTAGATGAGGAAATTACTGTATCCACCTGCGCTTGATCCGTTATATCAACACCGGTAGATCTACTTATGTTTTCTAATTCGTATCTGTCTTGCAATAATTCAACTATTCTAGAACCCACAAGGCCATTTAAGCCTGTGCCTATAATCTTTGTATTCATTGTTTATATTGTTTTTCGTAATACTCTTTGTACGCACCTGATCTAATCTCTTGCCACCAGGTCTTATTCTCTTGATACCACACAACAGTTTTCTCAAGCCATTCGTCAAATGTATGCAATGGCTGCCATTCTAATTCTATCTTTATTTTCGACCAGTTAATGGCATATCTTCGATCATGTCCGGGTCTATCTTTTACAAATTCGATCATGTCTCCACTTTTGCCAAGTATTCCCAAAATTTTTTTTATAACCTCCAAGTTATTGATATCAGCTGTCAAACCTCCAATGCAATATGTTTCTCCTAATTTTCCGTTTTGTAAAACCAAATCAATTGCTCGGCAGTGATCCTCCACGTATAACCAATCACGCACATATAAACCATCTCCGTAGACGGGTATTTTCTTATTTTCCAGTAAATTAGTTATCGCAAGTGGTATAACTTTTTCGGGAAATTGGTAAGGACCGAAATTATTGGAGCAATTTGATATCGTAATCGGCAAACCAAATGTATCATAATATGACCTCACTAAGTGGTCTGACGCTGCTTTACTGGCAGAATAGGGACTGTGAGGATCATATGGAGTTTTTTCATCAAACTTTATTAATGGGTCCAAAGGCAATGCGCCGAATACTTCATCGGTAGATACATGATGAAATTTCTTAACATTATTTTTTAAGGCCGCATCTAGAAGAACCTGAGTGCCTACTACATTAGTCATTACGAAACTTGCAGGCTCAATAATTGAACGATCTACATGAGACTCAGCAGCAAAGTGGACTACTGTATCAACACCTTGCATAGCATTATTCACAACAGATGCATCACAAATATCACCTTGAACGAATGAATACTTCGGATTCTCCTCAACATTTTTAAGATTTTCTAAATTGCCGGCATAAGTTAGCTTATCTAGGTTAACAACTGCGTCATCCGGATGATTTTTCATCCAATATAAAATAAAGTTACTGCCTATAAACCCTGCTCCTCCCGTTACTAGTAATTTCATATCGATATTAACCCTTTATTCAGCATATTATATAACATTAAAATGCCTGTAATGGTTGAAAGTTTAACAATCTCTCCAGAATAAATCTTATTTACAGCTTCATCGAGAGGCATTTTTATTATTTCGATATCTTCTGAAAGATCTAATTTCTGCATAGTGAAATTCAGTTCATATGCCAAATAATAGTTAAAATCCCAATCAAATATACTTGAACCAATTTCAACTTTAGAAAGTCTAGTCCATTTTAATGCTTTAATTCCTGCCTCTTCCTCTAATTCTCTTTTTGCAGCCTCAAGCGGATCTTCTCCGTCTTCAATCATCCCAGACACAAGTTCCAAATATATTTTGTCTTTTATATGACGGTGCTGTTTCGTTAGAAATAATTCGCGATTATCAGTCAGAGTCAAAACAACTACCGCCGACTTAACATATACTCCGTGGAAAGTATCATTTTTATCCGCATAACTTACTGACAACTCATCTACATCAAAAAGCTTGGTATTTATTAGGTTCTTTCGGGAATTTATTTTTACGCGGCTCATGCTGGGTTTTCTTTTTTCGCTTTTTCTGCCATGTAGTTACTAGCACGGAGCAAACTATCGAAAGTTCCAGCGTCTTCCCAAAGACTATCTAATACGCTCACTTTTAACTCTCCACGATCTAGATATTGCCGATATAAATCAGGAATTTCTATCTCTCCTCTAGCTGAAGGTCTTACGTTTCTTGCAAACTCTGATGCCCTTTGGTCAAAGATATAAATTCCCACGACCGCGTATTTACTAAGAAACTGAGTTGGTTTTTCCTGCACCTCTATAGCATTCATATTTTCGTCAAATTTAACCACTCCATAACGCTCAGGATCATGCACTTCTTTCGCGAATACATGTCCACCGCTTTTAAATTCTGAAATTTCTTTCGCAAATTCATGGTCAAATATATTATCTCCCAGGATCATAGTTACGTCATCTCCTTTTATGAAACTTTCACCGACTATAAAAGCATCTGCCAGCCCTCTTGGCTCTTCTTGGATTTCATAAGTAAACTTCGCCCCAAACTCTTTACCTGACCCAAGCAGATTCAAGAAGTGCCCAGCATAATCAGGAGCAATAATTATAAGAATATCCTTGATACCAGCCCTTAAAAGCGTTTCTAAAGGATAAAATATCATCGGCTTGTTATAAACCGGCAATAACTGTTTTGATGTAATCTTAGTTAATGGTCTAAGCCTGGTGGCTTTACCGCCTGCTAAAATAATGCCTTTCATGTTTTTTATTTTCCATTTTAAATCTACCATTTTTCCATTGATTTAAAAACTTGGCAATTGGAAATAAATGGCAATTGGAAAATTACAAATGGACAATTTGATAGATTCACTATAGCTTACTTTAAGCATATTAGATTAACTAGCTATCAACAATAACAAAACTATACCTAGTGCAGCTATCAGCACATATTCTATCACAACTTTGAATGAGATGTCGTGGTCGATAATATGATGTGCTATACCCGAAAAGGTGTAAAGAAAGGCAGTTATAAAGATAATAATTATTTTATATTCGGGGGTCCGATATGATTTAAGAAGAAGAGTTAAACATAAAAACATGAGTACTCCGAAGAATAGATAATAACCTGTATGGTACTTAAGTAGATTTTTCATTTTATATTATTAATCCTCTTGAATAAAAAATAATCGCCAATAGTATTACCATCAGAAATAAAATATGATCAATACTATGAGAGGCAAGACGAAAGATTTTTTTCCGCTCAATAACTATAATATCAATTACTAAAATGCCAAGTAGAAATAATCCCACTACTAAAGCAATATTTTTAAAAGTACTGTGTTTGTTTATCAATGGTTCCTGTCTAAGTGATGCTACAAAAAGCGGCGGTGTAGGATTCGTAGTCGGTAAAACCATAGGTGTCGGAGTTGAGAAAGGCTCTATGGTAGGTGTAGGAAATAGAGTAGGTGAAATTTGTACTATAGCTATAAGTGTTGGCTGAGGAGAAAGCACAGAAGTGGGAATAGTAGCTATGGTTGTCTCATTCTGAGCTGATCCTACCTGTGATGTGTCTTGAGTTCTATTGCCAAATTCCTGAACAATGAGCACAGTCTCTTCCCCTGTCAACGTACCAGTTACGACTGCAAATCCCACGTCTTTATATTTGGAAGATAAAATATTATCTCTATGACCAGGACTAGCCATCCATGCATTCATAGCATCCGACGCAGTAGTAAATCCTCTTGCTAGATTCTCTCCGGCGTACAAATAATTATATCCTGCAGCCTTAATGAATACCCAGGGAGTAGTCCCGTCAGGAGCATTATGCGCCCAATAATTCTTAGACAGCATATCGCTCGCTTTATTCATGGCAGCTGATGATAATTGCGCATCAAGCGAGAGAGGAGGAAGCCCTGACGCTGCCCGCTCCTTATTCGTGAGATTCACGAGCTCTTCCACAGTTATATTAGCTGTTATTCCCAGCACTCCGGGATACTTTCTTTCAATTGTAGGCGTTAGGAAAACTATTATGGCGAGCAGTGAAACTAAAACAATAAGCGGCTGAATGTGGAGTATTCTCGCACGATGATTATTCGACTCACGAGGAAATATCAAGTGATGGAGAAAATCTAACATGAAATTAGTATAGCGTTAGTGAATTTCAAATATCAAATATCCAATTCCAAATTTCCAATTTTAACGTGTTAGATTGCAGCCAGATTATAAACCTGACATTTTCAACCCAAGGCTGATAAGTGCTTTCGATAAAGATTGGTACTTATTTGTAATTTTCTACTGATATACCGGCTCTAAAATTTCACCAACCGGTTTTCCGTTCACAGGTATTTTTAACCAACCCCCCAATGTATTCGCTATAGCTACTCCTACTCTTAAACCCGTAAAAGATCCCGGACCTTCATTTACTTTAATTTCGCTTATATCGCGAATTCTCATCTTATGTTTTTTTAACAACTCGTCAATCAACGGTAGTACAATTTGCGCCTTCCATGCATCAACTTTATGAACCATCACATCTTTTTCATAATCAATTTCCAGTCCTATACTAATTTCTTTGCTACTGGAAGTATCTATATATAATTTACTCATATTAACTTCATTAACAGATTAGTAATCAAATCCTATATTTACCGCACCTTGCCTAATTATGTTCCACGGCAAAGTTGTGCAATCCATAACAGTTGAAGCCTGTTTTACGCTGCATTCTCCAGGTAATACGAAATCAACTAGCTTTACGAGTTCTTGATCTAATTCTTCAAACGAATAAGGGGTTTTACCGCCATGAAAATTGGCAGAAGGTCCTAGCAATGGAATACCGATTCCTGATATTAATTTTAAAGTGGTGGCATGATTCGGCATCCTCAACCCTATTGTCCCCCCTCCACCCATGGCAAGTGAGGGAATCTTAGCTCTATCGCATTGCAATATTATGGTCAAAGCACCCGGCCAATACTTCGAGAGCAGCTTATTTTGAACATCCTCAGGTATTGTTATCCAATATTTCTCTGCCATTTCAAGACTATTTACCAGAACTGGTGCCGCCTGAGTCTCAGGTCTTCTTCGAATTTGGAATAATTTTTTAATAGAATCTTCCTTATCTATTCTGCACCCGATTCCAAAAGCAGTATCAGTCGGATAAATCACAATCCCGCCCTCGTTTAAAACATTAATAGCTTCCTTTATTTTTTTATTGATGTCTTCCATACAATTCAAACCCCCGGAGTTAGATAGCTTTGAACCTCAGGATATTATACTTCGTTAAACAGTTACTGCACTTACAGTTTCTTTTAAGAAATCATCTTTCTTCATTCCGGTATCTAAACGCAAAAAATCTTTTTTCGTAGTCCATTGGTATTCTATATGTTCTTTACTCAATTTGACATCTGGACTTAATGCTACACATAAATATCCGATATACATAAAATAAAATTGCTTTTCTGCATCAAAACGCGTCAATACTTTTATGGGCCGAACATTTACAACACTTAAACCCGTTTCTTCCTCAATCTCCCTCACAATTGATTCTTCAGCTATCTCACCGAAGTTGACATTACCTCCCACCAAATCCCAACAACCAGCTCTACTACGGTCATCTAATGCCCGTCTTAAAACAAGAAATTTTTTTCTCTCAGCAGGATGGAAAATCATAACCTTCTGCAGAAATTTAATATCATCTGTAAATAAATAACTTCTTCTTAATGGATCGGCTGGTAGTGGCATACTCTTATGTCTAAGTATAAATAGTTATTTTTCTTTTATCTTCATCTAAATATTCAAGCTTAATATCTATCCTTTTTTGGGTTAAAAGATTACCCATTTTTTCAGACCACTCGATAGCGACAATATTTCCAGAATCGTTTACAAGATCCAATAAGCCTATATCGAAAATCTCCTGCTCGCTATTAATTCTATATAAATCCACATGATAAAATTTCCTGATTCCTGCTTCTTGATTCTTACTTCTAACCCTGTAGCTTCTCATTATAATGAACGTCGGTGATATAATCTTACTGGTAATTCCAAGTCCCTTGGCAAGTCCCTGTATAAAAGTCGTTTTACCGTAACCTAGATCTCCGTAAAGACATAAAACTTCGCCACCTTTTAAACTTTTCGCAAAATTCTCTGCAAACTTTTGTGTTTCTTGGTTATTGTTTGTGAGAACTTGTAATGAATTTACCATGTTAAATTAATTAAACATCCGGATGCTTTAAATCCTAAACTCTAATATCTAAATTCTAAATAAGTTACAATTCTCTAAATTCAAAGTCCCAAATATTAAGAACTTAAAGCATTTGAAATTTGTATTTGTTTAGTATTTAGGGTTTAGAATTTAAAGTTTTAATAATAAAAAGTTTAGGCAAGCTCAAGATATCTTTTTATTGGATATTGTCTGCTTTTTTCTTAATATAGAAAAGCAGTATACCACAGCCGATAAGAAGTATTCCTCCAATACTTAGAGATATTGTACCCGGATTAAATCCCATGCTTCCCTTTACTTGAACTTCCTGAGTAGGCTTTAGGGGGTCAGTAGGATTTGCATCTGATGTTTTTGCTAAAACTTTTTTCTCGGCTTTTGGGGTCGACGAAGGCTTTCTCGGCGTAGGAGAACTTTTAATATTTGTTACTGTAGGTTTTTTTATGGATGTTGGGGTATTTGAGAGGATAAAAGTATTAGTAGGAGACTTCGTCGGAGTAGGAGTTTTTGAAGGCGAGGGCGCCTTAGTGGGTTCTACGGTCGGGACAGAAGTAGACGTCGGAGTAGGTAGAACAATACCTGAAGAATTTGAACTTCCTTTAGTTGGAGTTGAAAACTCTACCCAATCTGAACCTCCGTCTGTACTTCTTCCATAAATAACTCCTTCTAGAGTCTTACTATAAATATATATATCAACCTCCTGATCCGTATTACTTAATAAACGTATGTGATCTGAATCATTATTTAATATTAGGCCTGTAACTGACCTTTCAAGGACATAGAAGCTTTTTCCAGCGATCTTCGTTTCCCCATGCAAAACATAAATCGAAGATCCTCCATTAGTCAAATCATCGATTTTCCATCCAGTCAAATCAATTTCAGAATCGGTTGTGTTATATATCTCAATCCATTCACTTATTTCAGATGATCCTTCGGGATTGGGAAAATATTCATTTATAACTATATCTGATGCGAATATAACTTGAGGAAAACAAATATAAAATAAAAAGACGAGTATAAATAAAAGAAATATTTTCACATTTTAAATCTACAAGAGATTCTTCACTTCGCTCAGAATGACAATTGTGAAACTTCATTATTCACTATTTACCAACTCTACTGTACATGCCAGTACCAAGACACTATACCACTTCCGTGATCTACAGCGACGTAATTCATAGGCACCCCTGAACAAGAGGTAGTTCCTTTATAGAGAGTTCCTTCTTTCGGTGCGCGAATCAATGAAGATGATACAGAATCCATATCTATGCCGTGATGAACTCCATCCGGATAAAATGATTGCGCATAGCCATGCGAACCGTACCCCTGGTTAATCTGAATTACCTCTTCAAGTGGCCAATCCCAATCCCCCCCGGGACCTATACTTCCGTAGTAACCGAACTGCTCAGATGTATAGGTATACATAAAATTCACACCCGGCTTAAGGTAACCACCGGGATTTACATCTCCCCCATTCAAACGTACCTCAAAATGTAAATGGGGACCTGTGGAGCAATACGGAGCACCGCTATTACCTACTTGGGCTATAATTTGACCCTTTATCACAGGTGTTCCATTTACTAATTTGATGGAGGATATTACACCTTCAATAGCTGATCTTTCAGATTGAGCTGCAGCCAGCAATTGTTGATATTTTTTCTCGTCATTTTTGGTAACACTTAACAGATCTTCTTTGCTTTTTCTCTCGGAATCTATTTGGGTTTTATATTGCTCCAGTTGTGTTTGAAGTGCTACTACCTTTTCCTTCTTATCTTCAAATATATTTTTCTGATTTTCATAGTCAAGCTGTGCCTGTTGTGCTTCATATAATAATTCCCGGTCTTTTGCCTGGATTATCCGCAAATAATTCATCTTAGTGAAGTAGTCTGAGAAATTATTTGCATTAACAAATAGAGGTGATTGAGCCAAGCTCCCAGCTTTATATGTCGCAACTATTCTATTCAGTAACACTTCGGAGATTTTTCCAATTGACTCCTCCAGCTTATCTACTTTCCCGACAGCTATTTCGATATCACCGGTTAGCTCTTGAATTTCTGTCTCTGTGGAGTTAATTCGAAGCTGAGTAAGCTCTATTTGATTATCTATCACATCGATTTGGGACTGCAAAGTCTTCTCTGTAGATCTAAGATCATTAAGTTTTCCCTCAAGTTCTTTGATCTTGTTCTTTACGTCGTTTAACTTCTGCGAAGTATTATCGGGAGTAGGCATAGGAGTTCCGGTCACACTTTGACCCAAACCTATATCTATTAAATTATCTCCTTCATGGGAATAAACGTATGAAGCAGATACTGAACCGAATATAAATAGAATCAGCAATACTGCTATATTCCGTCTCATAGCTCTAGTTTATTTTAAATACTTTATTGCCGCTAAAATCGTCGAGAATGCGCCTAATAAAATAGCGACGATAATTTCCGCTCCCAATACCCAAACTAAAAATAAAAATGAGATTGGGAATAGAGGTATATCAGGCGGAAGCTGAGATTTTAAAAAAGGTTCTATATATAAAAGCCCAACTGTCGCGATCATCCAACCAAGCAGAGCTCCTACTACGCCATAAAATATTCCTTCATATATAAATGGCCAACGAATATACCAATTTGTAGCACTAAGAAGTTTGAGAATTTCAATTTCTTCTTTTTTCCCTGAAATTTTCATACCTGTTATAAGCATAATTAAAAATATAGAATCAACTGCCAAAACGATACTTGCGACAATCCCCAGACTTCGTAGTACGTTCGAAAATCGGATGAAGCCCTCTATTGCATCTCTTGGAAATGCTACACTACTTACTAACGTACTAGATTTTAGCTCTTTAGCTAGCTCTATTTGATCTGAAAGATCATATGTCATTATGTCAAGGGAACGAGGTAAAATACTGGGATCTACTAACTCTAGCTCAATTGGATCAGTTGATAATTTTTTATAACGATTAAAAGCCTCTTCTTTATCGACAAATGTCATCTTGGATACTTTTCCGGTACCCTTAAGCTTACTTTCCAGTTCCTTTATTTCATCATCTTTAGCTTCATCTGTAAAAAAAACAGCTAATTGCGGACGCGTCTCATAATAACGAATAGTTACGTATGAACCAAAAAAGAGAAAAGTAAAAACAGAGATCACGAAAAAAGTCTGCGTCATTATAAAAATTGCAGCTATTGCCTGATAAGGTGATCTTCGAATGTGTTTCCAAGTTACATTAAATGCACTCATAATTTTATATTGTTTTATTTATGTTCTTTCTTAGGGACTTCCGGCTTTTTTTCCTCATGAATACTTTCAGGTTTTGGATCTTTCTTTTTTTTCGAGGCTGGCTCATCCTTAGCAATTGTTCCGTTTTCTAAAATTATGAGTCTTCTACCCAAAGCTTTCACAATATCTGTGTTATGTGTAGTCATAAGAACTGTTGTGCCTGCATCATTAATTTCTTCTAGTAATTTTACGATTTCCCAGGAAGTATTAGAATCCAAATTACCTGTAGGCTCATCAGCAATTATTATCTGAGGGGCAAAAACAATAGCCCGTGCGATAGCTACTCTCTGCAATTCTCCTCCTGATAATTGGACCGGGAATTTATCTTTATGCTGCTCAATGCCTACTTGAGACATTATCTCAATTACTCTACTATGTGATCTTTTATTATCTATTCCTGCGATTTGTAAAGGAAGTAATATATTTTCAAAAATTGTCCTATCGGTAAGAAGCTTCAAATCCTGAAAAATAACACCAATTCTGCGGCGCAAATGCGGTATCTTTCCACGCGAAAGTTTTGTAATATTTAATTCATTAATATGAATTGCCCCGGTTGTAGGCAACATCTCACGTGTCAATAAACGAAAGAAGGTAGTTTTTCCGGAACCTGACGGACCTGTTAAAAAAATGAACTCTCCAGGCTCAATAGTAAGACTGATATCTGATAAAGCAGATTCCCCGGTACCAAATTTTTTTGTTACAGACTCAAATCTAATCATTTTACAAAACCTCTACTCTTCCTACATCCATAAGCCAACCTGCTTTTTGCGCCTTTTGGGTTTGTCCCCATACCTTAATATTTCTTCCTATAAACTTTGATAAATCGACTAAAGAGGAAGTTAAGTAAACATTTTGAGATTCACCGCCTGGACGAACCAAATGGTACTGCCCCTCATCTTCAATACCCCCTGTCTGAAGTTTACCTTCAGCAATATCTTTATAAGTCTCAGTGTCGTTTGAACCAAACGTTTCTCCTTTTCCGATAGAAGCATTATTGACAATTTTATCCAACACACCAGGATTCCCTGATACACTAGCATTCCTAGCTAGAAAAAAACCGGTTCCGACTCCGAGAAAGACTACGATAACAAGAAGCGCCAAAATTCTCTTGGTGAAGAAAGGAGGCTTTTCATTCAAATCATGCATCAATGATTGCGATTGTTTTTCTTTATCCATGGGCAGCAGTTTCTCCTCAAGTATTACATATTTTGTGATTTATCGCAACCCTTATGCTTTTCATAAGTTTCATTTTCCGATACTATAAATAAAGATTATGGGGAAAAAATATTATTTTAAAAATGGTTTACAAAAAAATAAAAAAAGCTCGAAAAAAATTGAATTTATCCGGTGGGGGGGTTTATTACTAATTTTATCAGGTATTGGATTATTAAGCTATTATGCGATTCCAGTTATCGTATGGCAGATACTTACAGAATCCGTTTTTGCACGGGCTGCCTCCCCAATACCAAAACCTTTTATACTAACCCCTGAAATAATATACGCGATAGAAAAAGAACAATCTGTAAAAATACTATCAAACAATACGGATTATGTCGATAATGAATGGCTGAAGGCTTATGGCTTTAAGGAGCAAAAAACTCCTGAAATAGCTTACTATTCAGTATCTATTCCTAAATTAGGTATTAAAAACGCAACTGTGTCAACAATTGATTTTGAAGTATCCAAACATTTAGTACAATATTGGGGGACGCCTATCCCCCCAAATCCGGGAAATACCGTTATTTTCGGTCATTCTACACTTCCTCATTTTTTTGAGAAAAATAATTATAAAACTATTTTCGCGAAGGCACATAACCTCACATTAGGAGATAGCATACAGATATCCCGCGGAAAAAAAATATATACCTATAAAGTCATCAGAACGCACATCACTGATCCTGATGATCTTACGGTTTTATCCCAGGACCGCACCGGTACATATCTTACTATCATCACCTGCACACCGCCGGGTACTATCTGGAAAAGGCTGATTATAAAAGCAAGGCTTGAAGAATCTTAAACTACTACCAAAGGAAGATTACTACGAAGACTCCCATGAGTATAATCGCACTCCCAAATACAGCTATAGTCATCACGTCCTGAGTGAATCCGGTAGGAGGTAACTGCTTTATAGCAGTGGGGGTACCTGCAGCAGGCGTAGTAGGTGTCGCAGTAACCATTCTAGTAGGTGTATTTGTCGGACCGGGTGTATTACTAGGACCAGGCGTATTTGTTGGTCCAGGAGTATTACTCGGTCCAGGAGTTGCTGTGGGTGTAGGGGTATGTGATGGATTTGGAGTGGTAGTCGCAGTCGGGGTAACACTCGGTGTTATAGACGGATCCGGTGTATTTGAAGGAGCTGGAGTGTTTGTGGGCAAAGGGCAGCTTCCTTCAGCGCTATCTTTTTCACCTTCACCGCATGAGTTTATAGGCGTTACTTCACACATATAACTTCCACCTGACTCTGCGGGAAAGACTAAACTCGTGGTCGGGTGATCTACAGTTTCCTCTTTTATTACCTCATCGTTACCATTATCTGTCACTTTTACTTTATATCTAGTCGTGTTTTCTACTACATCCCAGACACACCTAGCCTGTTCTACAGCACATGATCGGGTATCTTCATCACAGGAAAAATCAGTATATGATGCATTGAATGTTTCACCATCGCTTACTTCAAAAATAACACTGCCCTGTTCTACCTCAGACTCTGAAGTACTAATAGCTTCGGTTAGGGTCTCACCCGGTTCCGCCTCGCCTAAAGCAATTGTCTCTCCTGATTGTTCATCACGGGCCAACACGCTGACGACTGAATCTGCTGTATTCGTAAAACTGACATTAATATTTATCGTCCCCTCTCCCGAACAAACAGGTACTGCTGTAACATTATTTCCTGTAGCTCTTTCTCGAATATCCTGAGGATTCCGGAGTAAAAATAAAGTTATAACTATACCCGCTATAAAAATGAAAGCTAACAATATTTTTTGTGATAGATTAAGATTTTTCATATTTTATTCATCACAGAACGGACATTCTATTCTAATATTCAAACCAGAGGCAGGGGTTCTAGGCACAGGGCAACTTGATATAGAGTCAGTCGGTGTCGGAGGAACATCAGTGGCTGTAAGTATCGGAGTAAGCGTAGGTGTAGGCGAATTAGTAGGAGTTGGAGTATCAGAAGGACGCGGTGTAGGCGTACGAGAAGGACGCGGAGTATTTGATGGTTCAGGTGTAGGCGTATTCGAAGGCTGAGGAGTAGGAGAATTATCAACTATACAATAAGACGGGGCTAAACCACAGGCAGTACCGCAAGATAGTGGCTTAGGCGGTTCCTGAGCCCATGTAAACCAAGCCGTGTCATCCTGTCCCTTAGGTCCCTCAACGCCTTTATGGTTTTCTGCTCTATCACGACAAGCTTGCTTATTATAAGTATCTTGTCCATAACGGCATTCAGGCCATCCACTTGGAGGAACATCAGGTGCACAACCCGGATAAGGGGATTGATTGGCTTTTTGCGTCAGATTCTGATTTTGACTAACCAGGAAAACAGTTACCGGCACACCGACAAGTATTAATATAGCGAAAATAAAAAACTTTGGACTTAAGGAAAGTAGAGAAAATTTCATAAAAAGTTCAGCTATTATTACTATACGAATAAATCTTCAAAAAATGCAAGCGGTTAATGAGTAGAAAAATTATGCTAATTGTCTAAGCTCTTCCTCGATAAACATATCCAATTCTCCATCAAGTATTGCATCAGGATTTGAAGACTCGACGTTAGTCCTAAGATCTTTCACCATTTTATAAGGATGGAGTACGTAGGAACGTATTTGGTTCCCCCATCCCGGCGTCTTATATCCTCCCTTCAGTGCTGCTTCCCGCTTCTTCCGCTCCTCTTCTTTCAGAATCCATAATTTCGCGCGCAACATTTTCATCGCATATTCACGATTCTGTATCTGATATCTTTGAGTCTGTGCTGTCACTACTATTCCTGTCGGTTTATGCTTAAGGCGCACAGCGGTTGAAACCTTATTCACGTTCTGCCCGCCATGGCCACCTGAACGGAAGGCCTCAAACTCTATATCGTCATCTTTTAATTCTATGTCCTGATTATTTTCTATCTGAGGCATTATCTCAACCAAGGCGAATGATGTCTGTCTCAGCTTATCGGCGTTAAATGGAGACTGTCTGACAAGTCTATGCACCCCTGCCTCATGCTTTAAGTATCCATATACATAAAGACCTGATATGGAGAGAGTAATACTTTTTATTCCCGCCTCATCTCCGGGCGTTTCATCAAGGACATCAAATCCCCAACCCTTTTTCTCAAAAAACCGCGTATACATACGATATAGCATCTCGGTCCAATCCATAGCCTCAGTGCCTCCCTGACCTGCGTGAATTGCCATAATAGCGTTATCTTTATCATGGATACCGGAAAAATATAAAAGAAGTTCCAGCTTCTTTAATAATACCTCAGCTTCTTCTCTCTCCCCTTCTTCTATCCAAAGCTGTAGTAGTTCTATTTCCTCTAATTCTTTTTGGAGACTCGATAGTGTTTTCATTTTTTTAGACGCGGTCTCATGATCCTGCCAGAAATCCGTCTTCATAGATTCAGCCTCAATTAAACGGATTTCTTTTCGCTTAGTATCCGTATCTACTTTCGCCAGCAGTTTTTTAAAACGGATATTTAAATCTTCCATAATTAAAATTAATTCTTTAACCTCTCATTTATTTCTCCTACTATATATGATTTTGCGCTTTCGACATCTCTATTCACTCTTTGGACTCTTGAGACGAGTTGCACGATGTCTGAAATTTTTATTTCCATAATCCCTTGCTTCAAGTCATCCGCGTAAGTAAAAACGTCCTTCTTCATCTCATCCTCAATACTTGTTTTCGCTCCAGCTACTTTTTTATTATACCCTCTTGAGACTAAAGTCCTTATGTCATCCGCGTATTTTACCACGAAAAAAAGTCCGGCTATAAGAATAAGAATAAATATCATCTTGACTAAAGATTTTAGTAACATACCTGATAGATAAGGAAGAAGTTTAAAACTATATATTAACCATATTTATAGGTTTGCGGTTAATAAAATTTATGATATTCTCTGCCGTAATATGGAGAATTGTATTAAGTGCTTCATTGCTATTAAAAGCATTATGCGGAGTGATGTATACATTTTCCCTATTTAAAATTACATGGTTGAGTAACTGCGTCTTAAGGTCACATTTTTCCAGAAATCTGCCCGACAAAAGCTCAGTTTCCTCTTTTATACCGCATTCTTCTTCCAAAACGTCAAGTCCTACTGCTTTAAATATCCTTTTCTCAAGCCCATAAAGAATTGCCTCTGTCTGGACAAGTCCACCCCTGGCCGTATTTATCAAAATACTGTTTTTTTTAAATTTACCCACATTACGCTTATTGATCATATGGTGAGTTTCTTTACTGTGAGGTACATGGAGTGTAACTATATCTGACAAGCCGAATAGCTCATTTAAACTATGGAAGCTGACTTTTAACTTTCTTGCCAGATCTTCATTGGGATGTCTGGCATATGCAATAACTTTCATACCGAAGCCTTGTGCTATCCTGATCACCTCTTTACCGATATGCCCAATTCCTACTATACCTATCGTTTTACCATATAGATCAAACCCGCGAAGATTTTCGACCTCAAAGTTTCCTTTTCTTGTCCTTTCAATTGAGGAAAAGATATTCCGGGAAATATTAAGTATAAGCGCGAATGTATGCTCAGCAACTGTATTTCCTCCATAGTTCGGGACATTACACACTGTAATTCCTTTCTTTTTACAGTATTTTAAATCAATATGATCAAAACCCATGGAGCGAGTGACTATGAGCTTTAGATTCGGCATCTTCTCAAGCATATCTGAAGTCAAGTTTGAGTAGATAAATACAGAAAGCACTTCGATATCCGAAAATAACTTCAAGTTTTTTTCATTAATATGTTCACTATAAAATTCTATATTGTTACCTGCCAATAAGTTACTTAAAAAAGGCCGCTCCCAATCTTCAATCTCGAGAAAAGCAATCTTCATATAATTATCTTAATAGAATTTCGTTACAAATACCAATGATAATAATCACTATAATTTCACAGCGTGAGGCTTTTCCATAAATACCTTGAAGCTATAGATCTATATGGTCTCCATTGGCCGGAAATTCTCTCTAATTCTTTTCTTGTCGGCTCTACTTTGAGTCCATATAATTTCTGTATGGCACGTTTTAATCCTAAATCACCATATGAAAATATATCCGGTCTTCCCATCGTAAATATTAGAAACATCTCAGCTGTCCATTTACCCACTCCCTTAATTTTCATTAACTCAGTTATAATCTCTTCATCAGTCATCTCGTCAAATTTCTCAAAAACTTTTTCACTTGATAAAACGTATTCCGCGATATTTTTTATATAAGATACTTTAGACCATGAAAGTCCTGCGCTGCGCATTTTTTGCGGATCCATTTTTAGAACTGCCTCCGCTGTCAATTCCGGATCCGGCGATAAAGCTTTCAATCTACCGAAAATCGTATCAGCGGCTTTTACAGACAACTGTTGTGATACTACAGATTCGACAAGCTCTATAAAATAATTTTCAGATAATCTAGGTTTAATAATTCCGACCTTGGCGATAACAGGAGCTAAAACCGAGTCCTCCTTTAATTTGTTTACTGCTTTTTTTATATCGACAAGCATACTATTTATTATGCTTAATATCCCATATCAAGTTATTTCACTCATGGCCTAAAACGCCCGAGACCTGAAGATGGATGACGTAGTTTTCGCAAAGCTATAGCTTCAATTTGTCGAATGCGCTCCCTGGTTACTTTAAACATTTCCCCGACCTCTTCTAAAGTCCTAAATTCTCCATCTCTTAGTCCATAACGTAGCTCTATAACTTCCCGCTCACGATCGGTCAGGCGAGCAGCATCCAAAACCGCCCTCATATCTTCTCGTTGTATATTATCAATTACTTCTCCTGCTTCGTCTCGTGAACCTGGTATAAAATCTATTAAGGAACCATCACCTTCATCATCTCCTTCTCCAGTAGGTTCCTCTAAGGAGACCGGCTCTCTCCCATCTTGAATTGTCGTCCGTACGACAATCGGGCTTAACTTAAGATATGAAGCTATCTCTTCTGTGGTAGGATATTCTCCATTTTCTTGTTCTAATTTTCTAGCAGCTTCTCTTATCGTCCCTAATCTGCCTCCAATATGGACCGGAAGTCGAATTGTGCGCCCT
>CAYMDS010000011.1:0-21690 GCA_964389405.1 uncultured Gammaproteobacteria bacterium | reverse complement strand
TTTTGCAAGTGAAAGGTCGCTAAATTCTTTCGCTCGCTAATCGGGGGATTGTCCTTCCCCTTCCTTCACTCACTTCGTTCGAAAGGGATTCCCCCTGATAGCTCACTCAAGAATTTTAACGCGCTGCTTTCAATTGCAAGATTAAACCTGATACTTTAAATAAGTGATTTTGATTATTGTTGCAAATCAAGTATGAATAAGTTTATAATGCTCATTAGTTTATGAATAAAACAGCAGTGGTTATTGCAGTATTCGTAGTTATAGCACTTCTGGGAGGGGGAGCTTACATGATGATGAATCGTTCAGTTACTAAACCTCAAGAACCTGCAGGAAGTATCTCTTCGAATCCTACACAAACAGGCAGTATGAGAAAATCTTTCCGGGATCTTTTCAATCTGGGCGAGAACCAGGAATGTACTTTCACTGATCCAGATTCAGGAAGTACAGGCATTGTATATATCGGTAATGGAAATGTAAAAGGAGAATTTGAAACAAATACCAGTGGAAAAACAGTTAAAGCTCATATGCTCCAGGATAGTGAGAATATGTATAGCTGGAGTGACGGTGAAAAACAGGGTTTTAAAGTAGCGCGAGATTCCGTGGAAAAAGCAGCAGAAAATATGGGGGATATAGCAGTCGATATAAATAAAGAAGCGGATTACAGCTGTAAGTCGTGGTCTGTAGATACCGGAGTTTTTCAGCTTCCGTCCGGTGTAGAGTTTCAAGATTACAGTAAAATGATGGAAGGCGTAGGTGAGATTATGAACTCTACTTCTGGAACCCCCGCTGTAAATTTAAACTGTTCAGCCTGCGACAGCCTTTCAGGAGACGCTAAAGCCTCATGTCTTACCGCGCTAAAATGTAATTAATCCGTCGCATTTCATCTAGAAAGCAAAAAGTTTAAAAAGGTTATATACTGCTGATATGAAAAAAGTATTAATTCTACTTTTAGTTTTATTAATCATGCTATCTTTAGGAGCTGGTTTGTTCTATGTTTTATCAAAGAAAAGTAACATTTTAGAACCTCCTAATTCAACTCAATCGACTGTCCAACCTACAATCCCCTCAGCTGTCGTAGAAAAAGAAATTGAAAAAACTACTGTAATTGCCGAAAATCTGGATACTCCTTGGGCTATAGCTTTTCTTCCTGATAAAAGTATGCTTCTGACAGAGCGCCGTGGTGCTATAAAGCATGTGGGGATTGATAGTGAAGTCACTACAGTTGCAAATCTTTCTCAAGTTGAAGAAATTGGAGAAGGGGGTCTTATGGGGATAGCACTTCATCCACAGTTTTCATCAAATAACTATGTATATCTTTATTACACTTACAGCGGATCAGGGAATGATACTCTAAATCGAGTAGTCAGAATGACATATAAGGTTGGATATTTGACAGATGAACAAATAATCGTAGATGCGATACCCGGTGCGTCAAACCACAATGGGGGTAGGATTAAATTCGGTACTGATAATTTTCTTTATATAACTACAGGTGATGCTGAGGAGCCTTCTCTTGCTCAGAGCAGAAATAGTTTGGCGGGTAAAATTTTAAGAGTTACAGATAGTGGAAATCCTGCGGTGGGAAATCCTTTCGGCACACGTATATATTCGTATGGACATCGAAACCCTCAGGGGATTACGTGGTTTAGAGATGGGAAACTTTATTCTACAGAGCATGGTCCGTCAGGTGGGCAATTCGGTACAGGGAGAGATGAATTAAATATTTCTGAATCTGGGAAAAACTACGGTTGGCCGGAGATAATGGGTGATAAGACTAACTCAGGAATGGAAAAGCCATTATTGCATAGCGGCATTGACACATGGGCACCGGCGGGAGCTGCTTATTACAAGCATAAAGATTTAAGAGATGCGATATTCTTCGGCGGTTTACGTGGTGAGGCATTATATGAAGTTAATTTCACGGGTGATGGACCGATGCTAGTTACGCATTTTAAAAATGAATTCGGGAGAATAAGAGAAGTGATAGTAGGACCTGATAACATGCTTTATATTACGACAAGTAATAATGATGGAAGAGGAAGTCCAAAAAGCGGTGATGACAAGATTATAAGAATAAATCCTGAGAAATTATGATTTCTTAATCCACTTTTACACAGTTCTTACAATCCGTCATATATAATTAGTTTTTACCTCTGCTATGAATAAAAGCGATACAGAAAAAAACTCTGCGGATAACAAATGGGAAAGAGCGAAATATCATCTGGCGGCTATAGTGACCTCTTCTGATGACGCGATTATAAGTAAAAACCTTAACGGAATTATAACCTCATGGAATCTCAGCGCGGAGAAAATCCTAGGTTATACCGCGAAGGAGGCTATCGGCAGGCATATCACTTTCATTATTCCGCCTGACTTGCGAAGCGAGGAGGATCAGATCATCAGTAAAATTAAGAAAGGCGAAAGAATAGAGCATTTTGAAACAAAAAGACTTAAAAAGGACGGAAGTTTAGTCGATTTGTCGCTTACTATCTCACCAGTTGTTGACGATACGGGTACGATAATAGGCGCTTCGAAAATTGCCAGGGATATAACAAATCATAAGATAGCCGAAAAAAAACTTAAAGACAGCGAAAGACAGCTCCAGCTTATTACAGATTCGATTCCCGTACTGGTGTCATTTGTCGATAAGAATGAAAGATACGGATTTAACAATAAAACTTATGAAGAGTGGTTCGGTCATAAAAGATCCGAAGTTACAGGAAAACATATGAAAGATGTGATTGGGGAAGAGGCATATAAGGCTGTCTATCCTTATGTCAGGCAGGCTCTTTCGGGTAAGCAGGCAATTTTTGAAACAAACCTGTCGTATAAAGATGCCGGGGAAAAATATGTGATGGTAAATTACATACCAAGTATCAGCGAAGATAATGAGGTTTTGGGTTTTTATGCGCTTGTGAACGATATAACGGATCGCAAAGAACTCGACCAGCGGAAAGATGATTTCATCAGTATGGCAAGCCATGAACTGAAAACACCATTAACGAGCGTTAAGGCGCTGGCGCAGATCTTACAGAAAACAGACGGCCGTAAAAGGAAACTTAGAAAACTATATCTTGATAAAATGAATGTGCAAATTGACAGACTTAGTGAACTTGTCGCCGATTTATTGGATATTTCGAAAATCGAAAAAGGGAAGCTGCAGTTTAGATTTACTCATTTTGATTTCGATGCTCTTGTAGCTGATACGATTGAAACTATAAATCAGACTACAAATACGCATAAAATTACGTTAAAAGGCAGAACGCGTAAAAAAATTTATGCGGATAGTGATCGTATAGGGCAGGTAATTATAAATTTATTGAATAATGCCATTAAATATTCACCTGCTGCAGAAAAAATAAGCGTTACCATATCAAGCGATGGTGAAAACGTCACTTGCGCTGTGGAGGATTTCGGTATAGGAATTTCGAGAAAAGATCAGCTTAAAGTCTTCGAGCGATTTTACAGAGTAGTCGATACTAGCGACCGTACATATCCGGGGTTGGGAGTAGGATTATACATTTCACAGCAGATTATAAAACGCCATGGGGGAAAACTTAAAGTTAACAGTCGTAAGGGCAGAGGTTCTATTTTCACATTTATGCTTCCATCGGAAGCTGTAGATAAGGGATAAACATACAAGAATTGAGAGATACGAGAAGTGGATAAATAGCAGGATAGTAAGTAAAATAGCTTTAGATTACACTTATTAGCCCATGAATAAAATAAAAAATACCGCTAAAAAAAATACTTTTAATAGATGATGAAGAAAGTATATTGGATGTGATGCGGATTGTGTTTGAAGCTGAAGGGTTTGAAGTAATATCCCAAGCGGTTCCTCCTTCAATAAAACAAGTTGTTAAAATAAGCCCGCATATAATATTTTTAGATCTACTTCTTAAAGGTTCAAACGGAAAAGATATCTGTATGATGCTGAAAAGAGATTCACAGACAAAAAATATTCCTGTGATTATGCTGTCTGCTCATAACAAAGAGCTTCTGGAAGAGGTTTCTGAAGCATCGGGAGCGGACGGATATCTCCCGAAACCTTTCGATATAGATGATTTGACCTCGATCGTGAGAAAGCATTTAAATAAATAATTCCTCATTTGAACTAATCCCCGGGACGAATTACCTTCAAAAATCGGGATTACATAATAACAGCTAAAGAGTATAATAATTAATAAAACTAAAAATAAGTTGGAAGAAAAAATCATCCCATGAAAGATCTGAAGAAAGAAACTGCGAAGTTACTCGCAAAATCATCAAAAAATATCGCGGAACTGGTAGCAAGTTCTGCTTTCGAATTCTGGCAGCGGAAAGATTTCAGGCTGTATGTGGATTTCAAAAATATATCCCAAACAGAACAGGATAGGATGTTTAACGAACTTGAAGTGTCAGTATTAGGTTTATTTGTCCTTAAATTTGGGGAAGCTCTAGAGGGTGCAGGAGAAGATAGGAAAATAGTCTTTACCGCTTTGAAAAAAGATCTTCCTGCGGCTTTTATTGAGATACTGGCAGATACTGGTATTGAGGAGCAATATTTGGATATTTGGAAGAAGCTTATTGATATGCGACTTACTGAGTACAGAAGAGATCTAAAACTTGCCTTAAAAGAATCTAAGAATATGACTGAGTTTGAAAAAGATGATTCTTTACGAACCACATGGGCTAGGATCGAGACAATTACTATAGATTGCCTAAGTCATATCCGTCGAGGAGACGTGAAAGAGGATGATCCATTATGGAAACTTCTTCGGAAATGGATTATTACGCTTGATGCGAAGTTAACCCCGCTTACGCAAGAAAAATCTTAGCAGGTAAAATTAATAATGAAGCGATATTGGTTTAAAGCAAAAAAATACGGATTAGGATGGTATCCTGCGAATAAGGAAGGATGGGCAATACTCCTCGTCTATATAGTGTTTGTAACTTTTATTATTGTAGCTTTACCACCTAGATATAGTTGGGTTTTTACGGTGTTAGGTGCTATCGTGCTTCTTATGATCTGTTTCTTTACAGGAGAGAAATTGCGTTTCAGATGGGGAGAGAAGAAGTAGTAGACAGGCATAAAAATTTGAAATTTCCCGATGTTTGAAGCTATTCAACTCCGGGGGTTAGTCGGGTGAATAGATGCTAGATTCAGCAATAGATGGAGATATCTTAAAGAGAATAACTAGCTCTTAACCTACGTTATGTAATATGAATGATAATTAATCCTATAGTTTACTTTTCCTTCTGAAGTTGGTACAATTCGTAGTCATATGAAGGTAGAACGAGACGGAAAAGGACATCTTCTAAAAAGGTTGGCGAGAAGAGGTTTAAATACTTCACGTAGAGATATTCCTATAGGAGTTATAATGCCTCTTAGGTCAAAAGAAAGAAAAGAATACCCTCATATAATATACGAAATAGAGAGTACTTCTCCTTATGATCATGCTTTAGTATTGGCTACTCAAGAAGCTATGTTAGATGCTCAATTTCCAATAGTAGTAGATCTTGAGGGTAAAGGTTCTGATCTAAAGGCTGTGGTAAGAACAAGTGCACCTGAAAGAAGGGATCAGGCTGTCCAGAGTGCCTTATTCTTAGGTCTTACAGAAGCAACCAGAAAAGGGATGGAGCCTTCAGTTGAGGCTGTTGGGACTAGACAAGTTCCTGATATATCTGAATATGGTATTCAAGCAGGTGCTGTAGCTGGTGGATTACTGCAAGGGTTAACCTCTAAGCCTGAATTAATGGAGGAATTTAGAGGGTATTATGGCGGACTAAGATGGAGAACAGATCAAGAAAGATTCATTAGAGCGTTATTTATTCATGGAGTAGATTTTGATCCAGAATTCCTTGACCAGAGTCTTAACGGTAGTCATATAAGCAGCTTAGTGTATAGACTTGAGGCAGATATTCCTTACGAGCAACGAAGAGATTGGTATAGTACTGAGCCGTCAGAGATATTTGAAAGATTTCCAGAGTTAGACTATCGAAGATTAGAAGATGAAGATTTTCGTGCTACGCCAGAAGGACAAAAACTGTTAAAAGAGTATGCAAAATTGTGTGGTGATATTCTTGCAGATCAAAACAAAAAGAGAATTGATATAAATATTACTAAAGATGGTGAAGAAATTGCTAGACCGCAAATTCCGCTCTCTAAACATCCAATAATCGAAGCTTTAGTTGTTGATGAGCTTTCAGTGGATCGCCCAAAGCCAAAATATGACTTTGGGCCTTCTGATTTGACTGATATCGTTCTTGATTCTGATAGCGAGGCAGCTCACCATGCATTAGTAACAGCTATTAATACCCGTTTACCAGAGGGACATCGGAGAGTATTTGATGGCCCTGATGAATTTGATCATAAACATCGAAATATTTGGTCTATTTTAAGATCTTATAATGAAACTCTTGTAGGCGATCGAAGACGGGAATTATTAAGTAGAGATGTGGTAAGGATTATGGATGCTTTCACAGGTGAGGGGGAAATTGCGACAAGCGTAAGGGAAGATAATATAGAATACAGAGTAAAATCAAGAAGCTGGAATAGTGATGGTGAGGCAACAAATTCTACAGAAGTTTACAAAATAAAGGATATTGTGAGGGACTTAATCAAATTTGGGATTACAGCACCTGATCCAGAAATCGTAGCAAGAGCTGAAGGCTTAATAGATCAATACATTTCCGAAAATAGTGATAAGCTAACTGGGCCCGATGCTCTTTCCTTGACTGGAGCTGATTTAATGCTTGTACTTATTGATGCTCTAAAAGAAGTATCGATGGGATCACAGCCAGCTGCTTTTGCAAGAGCAGGAACTAGAGTGTTTGGAGATGCAGCTATCGGTGAGCAACTGCGTGAATTTACTGAAGGAAGAATACAGGCGATTGAAATCCGTAGTACTCCTGATGTTCTTCTTGCAATAAAAGAATTAAGAAAATATGGATTGTCTCTTGATGATAATAAAAGTCCTGAAGAAGTCGAGGCTCGTAGAAGATATGAAGAGCTTGTACGACCAGCTAATCAATTAGTAGAAGGTCAGAGGCAGACGAAAAATCAATTACTGTTAAATTTATTAAAACAATTAGTAGGCTCAGATATATTAGTACAAAATGGCGAAGCGGCAAAATTATTTACTGGATTTGTTAAAAGAGTTGAATTTAGCGATTATCACATGCGCCAACTACCGGCTGAGTATCATGCGTTAATGGGACTAGCAAATAATCCGAACTTAACAGAAAGACAGAGAAATGATATTTTATGGCAAATGCAAAATCAATTTGAATATATCGAAAGTGAAGCTGCGTATATGTTGGTTCCGGTTGTGTTAGATATGTATCAAGTAGCGCTTGGGCCAGTAGATGCTGTCCGTTTACCTACTAAAGATACTAGTCATGGATTGTCGGCTGCTACCCAAATTGTTAGAAAGCATGGTCATGGAATGTTCAAATCAGCTTCGCAGGATCAGTTAGAAACACTAGTAAATTACGAAAAAGCAATTCGTGCTCATGCAGAAAGAGTTGCAACTAGTGCAATTATTGAAGATGGAGAAGCTGATAGTGATGTAGATATTGCAGGGTTACAGGAATGGCAGAAAGAATCGATTGGAAATTTACGAGATGTGATGAGGCAACTTCAGTCTATTGAAGAATATTACGAAAGTTATTTGCGAATAGAAGCAGTGAAAGCTTATCCCCATATATATTATCCATGGTTATTAGAGCAAATGATCCCTTTCTGGCAAAAGATGCAGTGGGAAGTTAGAGAAGAAAAAAGGCCATCTCGAGATATAAAAGAACTCTATAGAGTGCTGAAAGATCATGTTGAAAAAAGACTTGTTATTCGAGAGCCAGATGATTACACAGAAGATTTTGATGTTATCGATGAGGGGCATGTTGATACTCTTATTAAAGAATGCTATGACAGGATGGTTGTACCTCATGACATTAAATATAACACTACTGTATGGCAAGATGGATTATCCTTCATGCACGCTGCTGTGGCTTACATGCCACCAGCCTTATTAGAGAGGATTAAGGCAAAATATCCCAATTCAAAATTTGTTGAATATCTCGAGAAAGAACATGCAGGATGGAATAAGGAGGAAGAAATACATTAGGCTTTCTCTTTCTGCCTCTCAAGTGGAATGACTGAATGAAGTCGCGATAAATGCTATAATCTCTTCATGAATATTTCCTGCGGAATTATAGGACTTCCGAATGTGGGGAAGTCTACTCTTTTTAACGCTCTTCTCAAAAAACAGCAGGCTTTAGCTGCGAATTATCCATTTGCCACAATTGAACCAAATGTCGGTGTAGTTGCAGTTCCAGACTCACGTCTGGAGCGATTAGCACAGATTGTGGAAGTGGATTCTCACGGATTAAGGCCCCCGATTAAACCCGCGACTGTAGAATTTGTGGATATCGCAGGACTCGTAAAAGGTGCTTCAGAAGGAGCAGGGTTAGGAAATAAATTTTTATCTCACATCCGCGAAGTATCGGTCATTGTTCATGTGGTTCGTGCATTCACAGATGACAATATCATAAGAGAAGGAAGTAGTGACCCAGAATCAGATTATGCTGTTATACAGACAGAGCTTATTTTGGCTGATTTACAATCAGCAATGAATCACGAAGCAAGAAGTAAGAATCAGGGTGAAAAAGCATTATTCAAGCGAATTATAGATGATTTAAACACAGGTATTCCTGTAAGGCAAATGAAATTTCGGGAAGAAGAGCAGGAGTTAGTTCGACAAATGTTTTTTCTCACAGCAAAGCCTGAAAATATCGTCCTAAATGTTTCTGAAGATGAATATAGTATCGTAAATATTCCACTTCTTATCGCTAAATATGCGAGAATACTTCAGGTTCCAGAAGATAAATTCGTGGTTATATGCGCGAAGATAGAATCGGAGCTTGCAACATTAACTGATGAAGAGCAGAAGATGTATTTGAAAGATCTAGGTCTCGCGGCATCAGGATTGGAACGTTTGATTCAAAAAGCTTATCAGGAATTGGGATTGATCTCCTTTTTAACAGCAGGGGAGAAAGAAGTCAGGGCATGGACTATAAAAAACGGTATTAACGCGCAGATGGCAGCAGGTGAAATTCATACAGACTTTATTAAGAAATTCATAAAAGCAGAAGTGGTAGCATATGAAGAATTCGTGAAATATGGAGGATGGAAGGGTAGTCGAGAATCAGGAAAGGCTAGACTGGAAGGAAGAGACTATGTGATGAAAGATGGAGACGTTATTGAATTCAAAATAGGAGCTTGAAAAGTAGTCTATGCAGGTTTCGGCAAACCCAACCAGTCTAATTAATATATCATTGATATGAGAGCGGGAAGAGAATCAGATCAAGGAGTGTTTTCACCGGAGGGTCCGGGATCCAAACATGCTAATTTGGTAAATAAAAGTTCAGGGGGAAAGGCCCGCTTTCATCATTCATATCAAAGACCTGATGGGAAAATTGATTATAATCGAAAACCATTAGATGATGAAGAAATTAACTTTCGACATTTAACCTATCTTGGCTTTATTAAAGATGGTAGTCATGTTTCTACTGATGCTAATGGAATAGAGCTTTTTCATTTTGATCACGATACTGAGGGTTATACTTTTGTTAGAGCTTTGGGTTTTGGAAATCATCTTCGCGTATATAGGAGAAACAGCGGGTAAAAAAGTAAAACCGAGTTAAAATGTTTATAAGTTGTATTAGTATATGACTTATAATATAATCCGGCTACAATGGCTAAAAAAGAGGCAGAGAATAGACAAATAGATACTGGTAGTTTAGAGATCAGAAACTTACGCCCTGCAGATCCTACAGCATTAATACGCGACAACCCCGCTGCATTAATAGTAAATAAGGAGTCCTACCGCTTAATGGCAAGCAGATTTTCACCCGGACGTTTTGATGCCCCTCAGGTAACGCGAGTTGTGACGTATTTACCGGATGGAACACCGGTTGTTAAAGATTTTATTATTGATGGAATGACTCGGACTAAATACGTTCATGATAATGCAGCCGAGATTAAAGAAAACAATCCTGGTTTTGAATTTCAAGTAAATGATGTAACGCAAGATGTTATAGATAATTCTGATGTAGTTCTACCATCGGAAAAAAAAGATGGACAAGACGCGCTTACTTTAGTTCAATATCTACGTGCAGTTATTCCGCCTACAGTAGAGCATACGAAAATAGCACCTGACAGAATTGCAGCCCATTTGATAAACGGGTGGAGAAATATGGTAGGAGAACAAATCGCTGAAAGATATTCTGCCGTAACTGCGCTTAATTTGCTGACCCATCCGAATACTAACATCGCAACCGATCAGGCGTTACAAAGAGAATTGCAGAAACAGCTAAATCACATGATAAATGAAACTGAAGAAGAGAGAAGTCGTCTTCAAGGTGCTTTAGTTCAAATGGCACAAATCATACGACAATCAAAAATAAATAAACCCGAAGTAGCAAAGGCCGCATATGTCCTCGTTGCAACTGATTCGGAAGTAATAGGTGGAGAACAAGAAACTGCGAGACAGATATATGGGATGTTACATAGTTCGGATGTGGAAAAGAAGCTGCAGAGGGCATATCCCGGCGAAGGAATAGGTGAGCAATCAGCGCGTGAGCTGGCGAGAGAAGAATTAGGAACTAATATTGCACGCTTCTTTAGAGATAATAAAGATAAGCGTAATATTAGTGAATTGATGGGCACCTTTAATGCGGCATATCAAGATTCAGATTTAACAATTTATCAACTAAATGATATTTTGGGTTCGGAAAAACCTGTTCAGCGATACGTTGAAATAAAAAGCGATATAAATAGAACTAAATTAGAAGGAAAATATAGGACACAGATTGAAAGACTGGGCAGGCAGGAATTAAGCGATGCAGAGTTAAGATTACTGAATAATCTTGGTTCTAGGCAATATCTCACAGATAGTGATATACCAGGTTTATTGAAAGCCGTAAATACAGCGCAAAGTATAATATCCATAGCTAGAGCTCAGGTGGTTAAATTTAAAGATGAAGTTGAGAAAGAAAAACTTGTGTCTGCAGGAGTAAGGCCACAGTTAATAAGCCAAGCGTTAATAGATATAGCAGAGTCTGAAGAGCAAATTTTAAGTGCAGCCAGCCCAAGGGCTGTTGCAGGAAAAGCCCAAGAATTGAAAGAAACTTTGGAGATAATTAATGGCAAAATTAATTATCAAAGATCATCGCATACTATAGGAGAAATGATAGACAAGGTAAGCGGTGTGAAATTTACAGAAGGCTTTGGAGGCCTTCAGGCGAGGCAATCTGCGATCAATTTCGTAATAGGACAATTCAGAAATGTTAGTGACAGTAATATTCAAGACGTCAGGAGGATGGTCGATCAATTGGTGGGCCTCGATCCAGAGCTCTTTAATGATGTAATTAGCGGTCGTATACGCTTAGCAAAGGCATTAGATGATCAAAAAAGAAGAAGAGGAGGGCATGTTAGTCAGACGATAACTCCCAAAAAACCTGGTACTGATGTTCGGCCTCAAGATAAAGTGGATAGATCAGTAACTTCTACTAAACCACAACCATCCCCTGCAGAAGCGCTCAGAGTAGGAGAGAGAGTTGAGGGAGCTGAAACAGTAATATTCATAGATCGAGGTGATTTAGATAAAGTCAGAATTGAAAATAATAGAAGAAAGTTAGATGAATTATTAATAGAAATCGAGCAAAGGTTATCTGGAATTGATCTTGATTCAAGTGAACTGACAGTTGACGAAAGGCGAGAATTGGAAAGATTAATAGATGATCTTGGTAGGCTTGCATTTGGTCGTGATGGTACGTCGCGTGTTATGAAAGAAGACTATCCTGCTATGCTAGTAAAGGTGATAGGGAGACAGGAAGCAAAAGTGGCAGATGAAGTTGATGAAAATTATAGCTATACGGGTACGGGTAGGTAAATCATAATGGTAATTTATGCCTAATTTTGAACGACTCGATTATCAGCCACCTCTAGAACTTCAGCAGGAAAAAAAGAAACGGGATCATAAACGTCCTGACAGACTTGCCGCGTATGTTTCACTTCTTTTAGAAGAATTTGAGGCTGGTGAGAGAACAACTCTTCCATCACCCCATGAACTGGGAGAATTATTTGATTACCAAAATACCGTCGGAATGACTCGTTCGCTAAGTAATCGAGGTTTACTTCACAGGCTTGAGCAAGCGTATCAGGAGGCTAATATTGTTTATCCTTCAAATGAGTGGGCCTGGATGCTTGGAATTCTGGCCCTCGGAGGAAGTACAAGTCCACATAATCAGCAAATCTCGCTCACAAGCTCAGATCCCTATTTACTAAACGCATTTAGCCTAAGAGGAGCTAATCTTTTCCACATGAATCCTGCTAGTACTATTGATAGAGCAAAGTCAGATGGCAGAGAAACTAGAAGAGTATTCTTTGGTAATGGTTATATGGTAAAAGCACTTGGTGATTTGAGGAGAGAATCCTGGCCTGAAACTATATCAGAAAAACATAGATGGATATATGAGGATGATGAATATATCTGGTCGTTTCTTGAGGGTGTATGCGAAGTGCGTGGAGTAATTTCCAATAAACCCGGTAAAAGAAGAATCACAGTCAATACAAACTTTCGACAAGTAGCAAACACTATTTCAGATTTACTGGTTCGGGTGGGAATAGACCAACCACGCGATAAAAGGGATTCAAGTACCAGAGAAGGGATTAGAGGAGTCGAAGTAGGCACACTTGATGATGTTACATATCTGGCTCAGCATATACATTCTGTAAATCCCAAGCGTGAAGAAATCCTTCAAGAATTGAGGGAGTTAGACATAAAATCTCCTGCTAGAGTGAATTCTCTTGACGAGGTAGTAGATGAATGGATAAGGTTAAGGAATTTACTCGGCCGAGTCCCAAATTCCTCAGATATTCCGAGGTTAAAAAAATTAGGAGAAACGCCTTATTCAATTAAAGTTTATATGAATTGGTCAGGTGGGAATAGCTGGGTTAACTCAGCTAGATTTTTTGAAGACATGGTAAGAAATAGAGAATCTTCGTAATCACAATAAGAAATGCTATAACAAACTCCCACTTGCGGTAAGAAGACTTTTTTTGGTATCATAGCCACATGAGATTGTATGACTTAGTATTGGTTTTGAGATCTTCAATTTCCGATAAAGAACGAGAAAAACTGTTGGATTCAATCAAAGGATGGCTGAAAGGTGTGAAAATTGTGAAGGATGAGTCATGGGGACAAAAGCCTCTTTCATACAAAATCCAGAAAGAAGTTTCAGGCATATATCATAAGATGGAGTTGGAGGCTGAAAATATCCCGGCAGAATTTGAAAAAAGATTGAATACCAATGAAAGTATATTAAGACATTTACTCTTAAGAAAGAAGTAAAATAAAGCTTCAGAGATGCAAAGTTTCAGAGACTATGAAGCTATGTAACCTTGAAACTATGCATTTTTTATATGGCAAGATCATTAAATAAGGTACAACTAATCGGAAATTTGACTAGAGATCCGGAGCTCCGGTATACGCCATCCGGTGCGGCTGTCTGCACTTTCGGACTTGCGACAAATAGATCCTGGACTACTGATACAGGCGATAAGCATGAGGAGTCAGAATTTCATAATATAGTTTCCTGGAATAAGTTAGCTGAGCTTTGTAGTCAGTTTCTATTAAAAGGCAGAAAAGTTTATGTTGAAGGGCGACTTGCGACAAGGACCTGGCAGGGTCAGGATGGGCAGCAGCGCACAAGGACAGAAGTGGTGATTGATGATATGATACTTTTGGATAATAAAGGGGCAGGGGGCGCACCTCGCACTGAAGGAAGCGCTCAGGGAGCCGTTACCAAACAGCCTGTAGTTAAGAAGCAAAAAGAAGAAAAGACGGAAGATGCAAAAGAAGAGGTAGTGGAGCAGGCCGGGGACATCGACGTCCCGCCGGATGATATTCCATTCTAAATAAAAAATCAAAGATAAAATCTCAAAAATATAAATTAAAAATAAAATCTTTGAGATCTCATTTTTAATCTTTTATTTTGACTGAAAGGAACATATGGCTAAGAAAAAAACAGTAAGAAGAATGAAAAAACCAATCCAGGTACCTCTGGAGTGTTATTTTTGTAAAGAAAAAAAAGAACCTACATATGAAGATATAAGCGTTCTTACACGCTATATTACAGATCGTGGGAAGATCACATCCCGTTCTCGAAATGGACTATGCTCCAAACATCAAAGCGTTTTAAGCGATAACATAAAGTATGCAAGACATCTTGCACTCCTTCCATTTCTAATCCGCGAGTAAGGCATTTAATTTCCTCTTGAAGGTGTCATAAGCTTATGCCATAATGTTAAAATTCCGACTTAAAATCGGGGCCTTATATGAATTCCAGATTGATTCGCTTTTTATTAGTAGTAATTCTTTCAGGATTAATAGGATATGTTATCGGCGTAAGTAAGATAAAGATCGATTGGATGAATTATCAGCCCCATATAGAAATCAGCAGTAAAGAGCCTCCGTCATCTGTATCTCATGTCGACTTCACCCCGTTATGGACAGTCATGCAGAAACTTGAAACCAGCTATTATCAGAAAACTGCGATTGATTCCCAAAAGATGCTCAATGGCGCTATCTCAGGACTTGTGGCAAGTTTGGATGATCCTTACACGGTATATCTACCACCGCAGCAAAATGACGATTTTAAGGAAGTCATGGCAGGTAAATTTGAGGGTATAGGAGCAGAGCTTGGGATGAAGGATAAACAAATCATAGTACAGGCTCCTCTGGATAATAGTCCTGCGGTGAAAGCAGGCCTTAAGCCCTTAGATATGATTCTAGAAGTGAACGGTAAGAGTACTAATGGTTGGACACTAACTCAAACGGTTGAACAGATTAGGGGGCCTAAAGGTACGACGGTATCACTTCTTGTGCTTTCGGAAAACGCGAAAGAGCCTAAGACCGTTTCAATAGTCCGGGATACAATTACTATAAAAAGTGTCGCTTATTGGGTTAAATCAGTAAAAGATATAAAAAAGATTACACAGAATTCCACCTTAAAAACTAATCTTAATAAGAAAGTGGCATTTGTACGATTATCGCAATTCGGGGATTCCGCAAATCAAGAATGGGTGAATGCAATAAATGATATCAGTAGGGAAGTACAACAGGATAAATCTATAGAAGGTATAATTGTGGATCTTCGGAACAATCCAGGTGGATACCTGACACAAGCTGTATTTATAGCATCAGAATTTATTAAAAACGGTACTGTAGTCATGGAAGAAAACAGAGAAGGAGAACAGCGAAAACTTACAGTTTCAAGGCAGGGTCTGCTTACCGAACTACCAGTAATAGTTCTTCTTAATAAAGGTTCAGCATCTGCATCTGAAATTGTAGCCGGTGCACTAAGAGATCATAACAGAGCAAGGCTTGTGGGTGAAACATCTTTCGGCAAAGGGACGATTCAGCAAGCGGAAGATCTAGGGGGAGGATCCGGAATTCATGTGACTATCGCGAAATGGTTGACGCCTAAGGGAACATGGGTGCATGGTAAGGGTTTAACGCCTGATGTGGAGGTATCTCTTAAAGAAACAGATGATATAAATCCCTCATCTGATACGCATGATTCGCAATTGGAGACAGCAGTTATCGAGCTGGTTAAATGAAATATCGAATTAGTTTTCAACCTGAGTTTACCATGCTTTGTGGCTGTCATTGCGAGGAACGTATAGCGCTTCGCTTTTACGTTCCGAGGAGGGATGATTAAATCAGCCCGACCTGCCTCGTCGGCAGACAGGCGCGGCAATCTCATATTGTAGTAGAGATTGCTTCGCTCTGCTCGTAATGACAAGAGGTATTTTGAAGGAAAACTGGGGTAAGGTCAGGTTTTCAGCCAGTTTTAAAGAATATTATTTATTGTTTATATTGGAAGTATGAGAAATCTGATTACGTTAGTGGTAGTTTTAATTGTACTTTTGTTTGGACTTAGCTTTTTGAAACAGAATACTCAAGTCTTACAGAATTTAAATGTTACAAGCCCGGAAAAGGGAGTAGCGGATAATGTAAAGATAGTAAGTGAAGAATCTGTAGTTATAGACGTAGTAAAGAAAGCAGGTTCCTCCGTAGTTACTATTGCAGCCGAATCATCACAAGGTTCATTATTTGACGAAGATTCATTCTTTTTTTTCGATACCCCGAGGAGGAATGTGGAGTCGCAGAATATAGGTTCAGGATTCGTAGTGTCAAATGATGGGTTTATAGTCACGAATAAACATGTAATTTCACAACAGGGCACTACATATACAGTAGTTACACAGGATGATAAAAGATTTACAGTAGAGAGAATTTATAGAGACCCCCAAAATGACATAGCTATTATAAAAGTTAATCCTAATCAAAACGGTGCGAGTCTGAAACCACTTCCTCTTGGCGACTCCTCTAAATTACAGGTAGGACAGTTGGTAATTGCAATTGGTACGCCGCTTGGGGAATTTAATAATAGCGTTACCACAGGAGTCGTATCGGGTCTGGGTCGCGGTATAGTGGCAGGATCGGTATTTGAAGGATTTGCAGAAGAGCTTGATGATGTAATTCAAACAGATGCTGCCATTAATCCGGGAAATAGCGGTGGACCTCTTCTCAATTCCGGAGGTCAGGTAATAGGCGTAAATACAGCAGTTTCGCAAAGCGGTCAGAACATAGGCTTCGCGCTTCCTATCAATGCCGTGAAAGACTCTCTCAAAAATTTTAACGAAACAGGACAATTTAATAGAGCCTATTTAGGGGTGTCGTATCAGATGATAAACCGCGATGTGGCCATCCGCAATGAGCTTGCCGAGGGAGCATATATTAGAAATGTAATTGAAGGCTCAGCAGCCGATAAAGCAGGAATCCAGCCAGGTGATGTTATCACGAAAATAGATGGGACAGACTTAAGGTCCGGGAAAAATGAGCTAACTGACATAATAAGTAAAAAGAAGGTGGGGGATTCACTGACATTGTCCGTTTGGCGCGAGGAAGAGTCGGGAGAGGATAGAACTTTTGAAGTAAAAGCGACCCTAGAGGCAGCACCAGAGGAGTAGTTTTTCCATTTTCCAGGTTCCATTTGCCAGTGATTTGAAGTTTATAAGTTCGACAATTTAAAATTAAATGGAAAATGATAAATGGACAATATTAAATCCTTTAGATTGGCTCTTGCATACGTTATTTTTCTTCTATATAATACTAGATAACACATATACAATCTAGATACTATGGCTGAGAAAAAACTGAAAAAAACCGTTAATAAAGCTACTGTTTCGAAGAAAACCAAATCAGAAAAACCTAAAAAAACTTTTACCACTTCAGCTTCTGCTAATTCAGAGCCAAATACTACTCCTTCGAGGTCACTTAAATTAAAGCGATCACATATATTGACTACAATTGTTATTTTGGCGGTAGTAGCCTTACTTTTTTTAGGTAGAAATCTTATTATAGCTGCGACCGTAAACGGCATGCCTATCAGTAGGTACTCAGTGGTGCGTGAGCTTGAGAAGCAAGGGGGTAAGTCTGCTCTTGATTCACTTATTACTAAACAATTGATTGTTCAAGAGGCACGTAAAAAAAACATCATAATTTCCCAGGGTGAAATTGATACTGAATTAAAGAAAATATCCGAAAATCTTGAACAACAGGGTCAGAAGCTCGATCAGGTGTTATCTCTTCAGGGGATGACGAAGGATCAATTGATAGAGCAGATTAAGCTTCAAAAAATGCTTGAAAAAATGGTAGGCAAGATAGATGTCTCTGATAAAGAAGTATCTGATTATATCGAAAGCAACAGAGAATCTCTTCCTACAGATCAGGATGAAGCATCAATGGCAGCGAATGTAAAAAGTAGTCTCACTCAGCAGAAACTAAATACGAAAGCACAGGAGATCCTAGAGAATCTTCGTAAAAACGCCCGCATCAACTACTTCGTACAGTATTAAGCTAGATCCTCTGTTCATTCCTTTCCATATATTGACAATCAGTATATAAACATGAGTATGATAAAGGAGAGGTATAATTTCAAAGATTCAAAGGTGCAAAGTTAATAGCTCTGAAACTTTGCTACTTTGTAACTCAGAAACTTCTAAGGGGGGTGATTTGTATGGCAAAGCGAAGAGTATCAAAAGCAAAAAGCAAATCAGTAAGACGCGTACAAAAAAGTTATGATTTCATTCAAGGAAATACAAATGAATTTTTATTAATGTTTGGTGGGGGAGCGTTTGTATTATTTTCAGTAATTTACTTGATTAAAACCTGGTGGTAATAACCTAACTTGTCCAATTTTACTTAGAATTTAACGGTTGAGATTCAGGTACTGGCTGACTTTAGTATCTTCCAACACCTTGACTTTATTATAATTTTCCTTCTTGCTAAGAAAACGTAAGAGAATCTTATACATATCCAGATCGAAGACATAGTTAGAGTCAGAGCTGCAAAGCTCCAAAGAGTCAAAGTTATTTGAGAAATAGTTGTCCTTGATTTTTACATTCCCCAAATAACACCATTTATCTATAAGAAAATGTTCATCATTTCCTGTTAATTCATTAGTTTCGGAAATAAGAATAGGTCCATTATACGGCCAAGGTTTAATCTTTGTTTTATAAAATGCAGATGTAAAACGTAGGTTATAGAAAAGAGGTATTTCTTTTCCGATGCATGCTCCTTTACATTTTCCCAGGCGGTATCCGAAGCAGGCTGTGGTCGCTTTCTCGAGCCCGAGAAGTTTCTCGCAAAGCGAATATTCTTTATTTATGTCACTTAAAAAATTTTTAGTTTCTTTTTTTGAGCGGAAAAAACCTAAGAAGGAGTCTAGTTTCTCGACAGGGATTCTATCAAACGATTCAAATTTTATAGTATTATATCCTTTATCATCAGTTTCTTTAATAAGCCCGATAAGCTCTCTTTTATTCCGCAGCATCCTGTTATAGAGAGGAAGGAGTTTTTTAATAAGCTGCGACTCCAGAAATAAAGCTCCTAATTCACCAGCTGTTGGAATAGCCTCGATGCTCGTTATTTGAGATGCAATATTCATTTCTCTGAAAGAATGTAGATCTTGGGAAAAGTGAGAGAGTACACGGTCTTTTATGTCGATACTTTTTCCGACATAAAGAGGCATCCCGTTTTCTCCATAAAATATATAAACTCCGGGTTGTTCAGGAAGATTTTCTAATATATCTTCACTTAAGTTGGTCGGAATATTTGGTCTTCTCAAGGCTATGGATAAAGCATTTATGAACGCTTCGTCTGTTGAGTCATTTTTCGCTTTTTGATAGAAATCCCAGAGTATTAATGCATCATCAAATGCCCTGTGTCTATTCTCACATTTCAGATTAAATCTTTCGATCAACGCATCTAAGTTATGATGACGCTCTTTAGGATAAAGTGCTCTTGAAAGCTTTACAGTGCAGAAGTGTTTCAGCCGGAAATCAATTTGTTCTCTTCCGAATTCATGCTTCAAAAAGCTGTAATCAAACCTGACATTATGGGCGACAAATACAGAGTCTACGAGTACCTCAAGGATATCTTTTTTTACTTGCCTAAATGTTGGTTTATCTTCAAGCTCTTTCTGGGTTATGCCGGTAAGCATTTCTATCTCAGGAGGAAGATGTGTTTGAGGGTTAAGAAGCGTATTGTAGGTTTTGACAATTTTACCTTCCTCGACGCGTATAATTCCTATCTCGATTATCCTTCCGAATCTGGCTGAAGTACCTGTAGTTTCTATATCGACGAAGGTTAATTTATTCGGCAGCATGGTAGCTTATACTATCAAAGTCGTGGTATAGTTTCAATAATTGCAGTTTCAGATGACAACATTGATGCTTGGTATAATCAATAATTCAAGATGCAAAGTTTTAGTTTTAACCTTCCTCAATTATTTTGCTTAATTCGTTCGTTGTATTATTTATTACTTCTTCCAAACCTTCACCTTCTAGTATTTTCGGTAAATTATGCCAGGATTTATTAATCCTATGATCCGTAAGTCGGTCCTGAGGAAAATTAAATGTCCTAATTTTTTCCGATCTCATACCGCGGCCGACCTGTGTTGCTTTAAGATTACTTACTTCGCTATGCTGTTTTTCAATTTCTGCCTCCCATAACTTGGCACGAAGAAGCTTCATGGCGATCTCGCGGTTCTGGACCTGTGAGCGTTCCCGTTGAGAAGTCACGACTATGCCTGAGGGAACATGTTTAATTCTAACAGCAGAAGATACCTTGTTTACGTTCTGTCCGCCATGTCCTCCGGCCCGAAATGCCTCAAATTCTATGTCAGCAGGATTTATATGTAAATCCAGATCTTCTAACTCCGGAAGGATAGAAAGCGTAGCAGTAGAAGTATGGATTCTACCTCGTTTTTCAGTAGTTGGGATACGTTGTACGCGGTGGACCCCCGCCTCATATTTGAGTAATCCAAAAGCGTTTTTGCCTGAGATTTTTATCACGTACTCATCTAAAATATCTACATTAAGACCGTTTAATTGGGAAAATCTGCTATACATTCTGATGAGCTCTTCAGCCCATAATTTCGCTTCATCTCCGCCGGCAGCGCCTTTAATCTCTAATATGACGTTTCTTGAATCGAGATCCCCTTCGGTATTGCCATTTGAGTCCTGTAGTGATTCCTCAAGAGCCTTTTTTTGTTCCTCAAGCTCTGCCATTTCAGTTCTAGCAAGCTCTGCCATTTCTGGATCATCCAGCAGAAGTCTAGTTTCTGCAATTTTGTTCTCAATTTCCTGTAGTTGGGTGTAGCGGTAGTCAGACATATTAAAGTTTCAGAGTTTCAGAGTCACAGAGTTTCAGAGTTTGGGGGCAATTCACTTTGCAGCTTTGAAACTTTGCATCTGTGAAACTTTTTGTGTGGCTATTTAGTTCCTAAAAGCATATCCCGGAGAGACTTGGGGGCTTCATCTTTTTTCTTTTTGGCTTCCGTCTTTTTTTGTTTTGTGGCTTGGTAAGTGGCAGCTTTAGCTCTAGCATCCTCAAAACGTTTGATCGTCGATCTAGTATCGACGAATTTCTGTTCACCTGTGTAGAAAGGATGACATTTGTAGCAAAGCTCTACCTGAAGATGTTGGGAGGTGGAACCTACTGTAAATCGGTTTCCACAAACACAGACCACCTGTGCTTCTTCAAAAAATGTAGGGTGAGTATTGATTTTCATAGATTAGGTTATTATACAAGATTATAGAGGTAGATACAAGCTTAAATAAGAGATTTCAGGCCCTTTGAAGCATTTTTTAGGAGATGCAGTGGGTGATAGTGAATACGTCCTTCGGCTAAATAAATACCTAAGAATACAAGAATTGCTCCGAATATATATTCTACTGTTAATTTTTCGCCAAGAAGCGGAATTGCGATAAGTATGGCGGGGAAAGGGTCGATATAAGTAAAAATGCCGGTTTCTGAGGCATCCATATACTTTACAGCGTACTGAAAAAGCCCATACGCGCCAGCCGATGAGAAGAAGGCGCCGAATATAATGCCTATTAATCCTTGAGTGGTCAGATTTGGCAGGAATCCAATTGTTCTAACTTCGTTAAGCATTAAAGGTAAAAAAGTCACAGAACTTATTAGAAAAGTCCAGAATGTAATTGTCAGTGAGCTATAATGCTTGGCCACTTTTTTAAGTAAAATAGTATGAACAACTGAAGAAGCAGTTGCTGCA